>JAZGEZ010000016.1:0-40364 GCA_036479055.1 Methylophilaceae bacterium
ATTACATACTTGTCATAAATTTAAGTGTAAGCATTTGTTTTCTGAGTTCGCTAAACCGAAGTTCAACGCTTATTATGACTCAGCCACAAACACCCACACTTATCAGTCATTCTGGTTTTTAAAGAGCAGTGCTAAAACGGTATAAATTGTTACGTCTCGTTTCAGCGAAGCGCGAATTATACAGGGCTTTTTAAGCCGGTCAAGGACTAATATAAAATATATGTTTTATATGATTTCTTGACTCTAGATAACTGCGCTTCTTGTCGCTTAATTTCTTAAGCGAAGCCGCGCATTTTACAGGTGAAAGGGTTTTGGTCAAGACTTATTTCGACCTATTACAGATTTGTTACATTTAACGAGCTAAAGTTGGGTCTATTTGGCCTTTAAGGTCAAGGCGACTAACCTTGAAACGACGATCGCTAGATACATGACGCCGGTAAACATTTGAAAAATGCCAATGACACGAGCTTGCGAAGAGACTGGCATGACATCACCCATGCCTGTACCCGATTGAATAGAGAAGCTCATAAACAGCAATTCCATCCAAGTACGAGGCGCATCAGCATTGGTTAAAGCTGTCAGACTTTGCGGATATAGCTGCTGACACACAGAGTAAGCTAGCGCAAAACCCCAAACTAATAGTGTGAAGGTAGCACCAGCAGCGAATAGCTCATCTATCGTTACCACTTCATCATTAAACATATACATGATGAGGCCGATTGCTGCATAAAAGTACATGATGCTTTCTAGGCCATGCGCCCAAAGAAGCAAATGATCTAAACCAAAAAATCCAGCAATTAAAGTCAATAAAACTGAGGGGACTACCAAGATTGTAGCAACCCATGTCACAGCTGGCGAACGAACCACCACTAGCAGCGCTAGTATAGGTACCGCTAGGCCGAAACAACTAAATATTAAACGGCTTATGGCCGTATCGCTCATGAAGCCATAAAAAATCACACTTAAGAGCTGTACAGCTAACAAACAGGCATAAGGGTAGCGTCTAATAAAACTAGTAATATTTTGCATATGAAATCGGTTATTTATTCAAATTAACATTAAGGGCGCCACCTTTTATATGCAAGTCTCGTTGTGGGAAGGGAATTTCTATTCCGGCCTTGCCCAGCGCAGTTTCTATTGCCCATAAATATTCTGCATGTACTTTTGCGGGCGCCCTAACACCTTCTGCACCCACCCATACGATAAGCTCATAATCTAAACTGTTGTCACCAAAATTAATGAGCCAAACTTCTGTTTGCTTTTGTTTGTTCTCTATGGTGTAGCTTAAAGCGCTTGCCGCTTCAAGCACGCATTTTTTTACCAGCTCCTTATCTGTGCCATATGCAACGCCGAAAGGAATATGCATACGGCGGTTTAAATTACCGAGGGTCCAGTTAATCACACGGCCATTTATAAATTCTGAATTAGGGACGATAATATCGACTTCATCATTGGTCGTAATCCGCGTATAACGCATATTAATTTCGCTCACACGCCCCATAACGCCTGACTCTAAATCTACAAAGTCACCTATCTTTAAAGTTTGCTCAAGCAAAATAATAATGCCTGAGACTAGGTTATTAAAAATGTTTTGTAGACCAAAGCCAATGCCAATGCCGAGCGCTCCACCCAAAATAGCAAGGCTACTTAAATCAAAACCTATAAAATTTAAACCAAGAATAATCCCAATAAATAAAATGATGTAACGGGAGATACGACTTAATGCATAAATACTAGATGCGCTTATCGATGCGCTAGCACGCGTAGCCGTTAAATTATAAACAACCTTTTCAGCTGTTTTTGCTAGCCAATTAACAAATAAGAATATTAAAATTAAGCCCAATACTCTAGAGAGCGTTATAGCCGTAGCGCCTATTTGGAACCATTCTTTATTAAAAAAGAATTCCAACCACTTTAAAACATCATCCGAGAATTCCATGTTAATCCTTAGGGTTAATTACCCAATATTTATCTTAGCAAATTTGCGCTTGCCTACTTGAGCGACCAATGTCACGCCTTTATTTAATTGTAAATTTTTATCTTCTACTTTTTGACTATCCAGCTTAACACCGCCTTGTTTTATCATGCGCATTGCCTCACTAGTACTTGCCACTAAGCCTGCCATTTTAAGTAGCTGAGCAATGCCAACACTTTCACCTTCTATGCTTAAACTAATCTCCGGCACTTCATCTGGGATGCCACCTTTGGCTCGCGTCTGAAAATCACCTAGTGCTTTTTCTGCATCCGCTTGGCTGTGAAAACGTGCAACAATTTCTTGCGCGAAGCGCACTTTAATATTACGCGGATTTTCGCCTGCATCTACTTGTGCTTTCCATTGGGCTATGGTTTCTAAGCGCTCAAATGAAAGCAATTCCATATACCGCCACATAAGCGTATCTGACACTGACATAATTTTGGCAAAAATGATTTCTGGTGGCTCATTAATTCCAATGTAATTACCGAGCGACTTAGACATTTTGTTCACACCATCTAAACCTTCTAATAATGGCATTGTGAGCACACACTGCTGTGGTTGTCCTGCTTGCTTTTGTAGCTCACGCCCCATCAATAGATTGAATTTTTGATCCGTTCCACCTATTTCTACATCAGCATTTAAGGAAACTGAATCGTAGCCTTGCAGTAATGGGTACATAAATTCGTGAATAGCAATAGCCTGATTGTTCTTAAAACGCTTAGAAAAGTCATCACGTTCTAACATTCGCGCTACGGTAAGGCTTGCAGCTAGTTTCAACATGCCAGCCGCACCCAAACCAGTCAACCAATTAGAATTAAAAACAATTTCTGTTTTTTCTTTATCTAATATCTTAAAAACCTGCGCGGCATATGACTCGGCATTTTCAGCTACTTGCTCTTTAGTCAACGGCGGACGTGTGGTACTTTTTCCAGTTGGGTCCCCAATCATGCCTGTGAAGTCACCGATTAAGAATAAAACATGATGCCCTAAATCTTGAAACTGACGCAATTTATTGATTAGTACAGTATGGCCTAAATGCAAATCTGGTGCCGTCGGGTCAAAACCAGCTTTTATCCTGAGCGGTTTACCTTTTTTGAGCTTCTCAATTAATTCTGATTCTATTAATAACTCATCCGCGCCACGCCTAATGATGGCTAATGATTGGTCGATATCCGTATTCACTATGTTCCCTATTTATATAGTTAGAATGCATTTTTAACAATTTGTTACTTCTTGTTGTCATCGAAATTCTGCTAATATGCGTTCTTTACTCAAGTATTTGTATGGTCAGTGGTTAATTTATGCACCAAAACAGTCCAAACACTAAGCGCTCTATTCTAACGCAAAACAAATTATTAGCTGTAAGCAAAATGAAATTGCACTGGGTGTTTTTTGCTTTATTACTGCCGATTATTGTTTTGATTGCCACGCTGGGTGCTGCACCAGACCTAGAGGCAGGCTATGTTCCGGTTGAAACAGTGGTCAGTGAAATTACTGTTCCACTACCTACTAGTCAAATCAATAACAATGAATTTTTCTGGCAGACTGATCTAGTCCGCCGAAATGATACCTTGCGTAAACTATTCAAACGGATGGGCGTTCGAGATGACGATGCCATCAAATTTTTAATGCTTAGTCCCGACTCACGTGCCATTAACACACAGTTAATTCCAGGGCGTACTGTGGATATTAAAACCAACGCTGATGGTAAATTACTTTACCTAGAATACGAATTGCCTGATGATCAAATTTTAGTTGCCGGTTTAACGTTGAGTGGCTACCAAGTGGCTACCCAAAAATTAATTTTAGAAAAACACCAAGTTTTAAAATCAGCAATCATTACCAGCTCTTTATTTGGCGCTACTGACGATGCTGGCATACCTGACCAAATTGCATTAAAAATTGCTGAGATTTTTTCTAGTGAAATAGACTTTAACGAAGATCTTAGACCCGGAGATAGGTTTAATGTTGTTTATGATGCTTTCTACAATGCTGGGGAACTCATGAAAACAGGTGATATACAGGCTGTTGAATTTATCACCAAAGGTAAAACGCACCATGCTATTCACTTTGGCAAAGCCGATAGCAAATATGCTTATTACACACCTGAAGGCAAAAGCTTACATAAATCATTTTTACGCTCTCCACTCGAATTTACCCGTGTCAGCTCATCATTCAACCGCGGCCGCTTTCACCCTGTTTTACATAAAGTAAGAGCGCATAAAGGTGTTGATTTGGCTGCTAGGTCAGGCACCCGTATCAAAGCATCAGGAGATGGTAAGGTTGTATTTATGGGGCGAAAAGGCGGCTATGGTAATGTCATTATTATTAAACACCGAAATGGCATTCGTACACTTTATGGTCACTTGTCTCGTTTTGCAAAAGAGCTAAAAAGAGGCAATGAAGTAGAACAAAGTGACATCATAGGCTTTGTTGGCATGACTGGCTTAGCCACTGGGCCACATTTGCATTATGAGTTTTTACTCAATGGCAAACACCGTGATCCAATGACTGTTCCATTACCGACCAGCATCCCTTTGGAAGCTAAATATAAAAAAGAGTTTCAAGAAAAAACAACAAAATACATGGCAAAAATTGAGATGCTAAACCGTAATTTACTTATCGCTAATAAAGATTAACAATGGCAGTAACGCAATTGTTTGTTGGCGTAATGTCAGGCAGCAGCTTAGATGGTATTGATGTTGCACTTGTCGAATTCAATAAGTCAGATTGCAAAGTAGCTGCAACACATTTTTTAGCCTATCCACCGAGCATCAAAGAAACCCTGCTCTCCCTTCATCTCCCTATAGAAAACGAATTAGCATTAACGGCTATTACTGCCAATCAATTGGCACGTTTATATGCAAAAGCTGTTAATACACTATTAGACAAAAGTGGATTAAAGTCAGATCAAATTACAGCGATTGGTTGCCATGGGCAAACGATTCGACACTGCCCACGAGAGTTGGATGATATTGGTTATACAATCCAAATTGGCAACAATGCGCTACTTGCAGAATTAACCAACATAACGGTTGTTGGTGACTTTCGCAGCCGTGACATTGCTGCTGGAGGACAAGGGGCTCCATTAGTTCCTGCATTCCACCAAGCAGTATTTAGCAGTACAGATAAAAATCGCGCCATCGTTAATATTGGCGGCATCGCTAACATCACTTATTTAACTAAAACAGGTGAAGTGTTCGGCTTTGATTCTGGGCCTGGCAATATGTTATTGGATAGCTGGGTCAAGCAACACTTGAATAAAGATTATGATACTAATGGCGAGTGGGCTGCCTCTGGCACTCTACTCGAAAACTTATTAGCGGATATGCTAGCGGAACCTTATTTTTCTGCCTCGCCACCTAAAAGTACCGGCCGTGATTTATTTAATGATAGCTGGCTAAAACAACATTTGGCATCGTCGCAATATCGCCCGCAAGACATTGCTCGCACGCTTGTTGCACTCACTGCTCATACTTTACACCAAGCCATTAATCAATATTGCCCTGCCGTCGATGAAGTGTATCTTTGCGGTGGCGGGGCGCATAATAACCTCCTAATAGGCAACCTAAGAAAGCTGCTTATTACGACGCCCGTTGCTAACACTGATGTACTAGGCGTTAATGTTGACTGGGTAGAGGCCGCAGCTTTTGCTTGGCTTGCCAAACAAACTTTAGAAAAAAACCCCGGCAACCTGCCAATAGTGACTGGCGCCAAAGCACCCCGCATTTTAGGTGCAATTTTTCCACATTAATCCCTATTATTATCACAAAAATTTTTTGTTTAATGGCACCGCCTCGCACCAAGCACATATGTTGCAGAGAAGTAGTAACACCATAAGTTCTTAACTAAAAATCGCTGCAACTTTCTTTCAAGACTTCTTATTTGTAAGAACCCATGTGACTAATAGTAGCTTAGGATGAGTGGCTTAAAAATAGCAACATGCAAGCGTCTTTAACATAGCTTATAATAACCGTCCGAATAAGAAGTTAGAGTCGCAATGAAACGTATTAAACCTACCAAAGCAACCATTACATTTGATAACGGCGCGAAACCTATCGAGCTACCAATGCTTTCGGGCACCTTGGGTAATGATGTCATTGACATCCGCACGCTGGGCAAACATGGTATTTATACTTACGACCCTGGCTTTCTGGCCACGGCATCATGCCAATCTAACATTACTTTTATCGATGGTGAAAAAGGTCTGCTGTACCACAGCGGCTACCCCATAGAAGAGTTAGCAGAAAATTGTAATTTCTTAGAAGTTGCACACCTACTGATTAAGGGTGAATTACCCAACTTAAGTGAAAACAAAGCTTTTAGTGATTTGATACAAAACCACACCATGTTACACGACCAAATGGACAATGTGTTTAGAGGCTTCCGTCGTGACGCACATCCTATGGCAGTCATGGTCTCCGTCGTTGGCGCAATGGCTGCATTTTATCCTGAGCACAACAATGTTACAGACCCCACTTTACGAGAAATAGCTGCTATTCGCTTACTGGCTAAAGTGCCTACTATTGCTGCTTGGAGTTATAAGTTCACGATAGGCCAGCCCTTCATTTACCCTCAAAACAAATTAAGTTACGCAGAGAACTTCTTACACATGATGTTTGCAACACCGTGTGAAGAATATACCGTAAGCCCAATAGTAGCCAAAGCCTTTGAACGTATTTTAATACTACATGCTGATCATGAACAAAATGCTTCTACTTCGACTGTAAGACTAGTAGGCTCCAGCGGCGCTAATCCATTTGCTTGTATTGCAGCCGGTATCGCTTCGTTGTGGGGCCCAGCACACGGCGGTGCTAACGAAGCCACACTAAAAATGCTAGATGAGATTGGCGATGTCAGCCGCATCGATGAATATATCAAACGTGCAAAAGATAAAACGGATCGTTTCCGCCTCATGGGTTTTGGTCACCGTGTTTATCGCAATATGGACCCACGTGCAGCCATTATGCGGACAACCTGTCATGAGGTGCTTAATGAGCTGGGCTTACATGATGACCCGCTATTTAAATTGGCAATGGCGCTAGAAAAAATAGCCTTAGAAGACGAATACTTTATTAAACGTAAACTCTACCCAAATGTAGACTTCTACAGTGGCATTGTCATGCGTGCGATGGGTATTCCAAACTCGATGTTTACTGCTATTTTTGCACTAGCTCGGACTGCTGGTTGGATAGCCCAGTGGAATGAAATGAATGCGGACCCTACACAAAAAATTGGCCGCCCTAGACAACTCTATACTGGTAAAAATAAACGAGAGCTGTTAACGATTGATAAAAGAAAATAAAAATAACGATCTAAACTTGTAAAGCCTTAACAATAAAAAAGCCAAGCGATGCTTGGCTTTTTTATTGTTGTTTTGGGCCTAAACAGAGAATGATGACCCGCAACCACAGGTGCTCTGTGCTTGTGGGTTACGAATAACGAACTGAGACCCCTGAAGGTTATCTTGGTAATCAATTTCAGCACCCATTAAATACTGTAGACTCATTGGATCAATAAGTAGTGTCACTGTATCTTTCTCAACCTGCGTATCGTCTTCATTCACTTCTTCTTCAAAAGTAAATCCATACTGAAACCCCGAGCACCCTCCACCGCTGACAAAAACACGTAACTTTAAGTCAGGTGATCCTTCTTCTTCAATCAGTTCTTTCACTTTTTTTGCTGCATTATCCGTAAATACGAGCGGGGTTGGTATTTCTATATCGGCTAAATCAGTTGTTGTGTTCATCTCTAACTCCTTCAATTCCTAATTGTCTCAATTACGTAAGACTGCTACGCCATTTGACACTAAATTACATCATCAGTTGCAATATTATCTTCTGTATGTACTAATTTACCATCGATCACTGCACCCATATGCATTTCTAATGATTTGTAATATAAATCACCAGTGATGCGTGCTTTTGTTTGCAATTCGATAAACTGACTGGCTCTCACTGGCCCTATAACTGCGCCATTCAGTACGATTTTTGTTGTGCTAACAGCCCCTTCAATGCGGCCATTTTCACTTAATATGATAGTACCCTCAGAGCCATCTTGCTCTTTAACATCGCCGCGAATAACCCCATCAACACGTAATCCGCCACTAAAGATAATATCTCCGGAGATGGTGGTTTCTGTTCCTACTAGCGTATCAATACGGCTATCTATTTTGTTTTCTTTTTTAAAAAACATTTTAAATTCCTATCTTTTCTCTAGAGCCAAGTCATTAATTGACTTTCTTGTTCAGTATTTTCTTATAGAACAATAAATCTTCTTTCACTTTAAGACCCTCATCTTGAACTTTTGCAAGATCTTTAGCAAGGTTATTGTTCGTTGCCAACTCGATTTGCAACTCACGTTGCGACTCAATTAACTTAAATTCAAGCATTTTATTTTCATGCGTGATTTCTTCTAGTTGTGCACTAACATCCTCGTAATCACTACTACGCAACATCAAATATGCCAACGCAAAACCCAAACCCGCACAAAGTAACGCTAAGACCAAACGATAGTACCATGGTCGAGCCGCTTTTACAGCGACACGTTTAGCGGTGTAGCCATAATGCTTGCGAACTCTGCGTTCAATTCTTCTCATCGCCTACGGTTTCTGCCTATGGCATTAAGGGAATAATATCTAAACCCGTTGTCTCTTCAAGACTAAACATTATGTTCATATTCTGTACGGCTTGACCTGCTGCGCCTTTTACCAAGTTATCTTGCACAACAATGATTGATAAATAATTGCTTGTCTGTGGCTGCAACACCATACGTAAGTGATTAGAACCCCGCACAGACCTAGTTTCCGGTGAAACCCCTTGTGGTAGGACATCTATAAAATAATCATTTTTATAGCGCTGTGTGTAGATGGATTGCAAGTCTACATTTTTAGCGTTATCTGTCAATTTGATATAAATTGTAGACAACATTCCTCTAATCATAGGAATGAGGTGAGGCACAAAAATAAACTCCAAATCGCAGCCTGCCAACTGCTTGAGTTGCGCCTCAATTTCAGGGTGATGCCTATGCCCACTAAGGCCATAAGCCCGCATATTATCACTTGCTTCGGAAAACAAAGTTGCTATTTCAGCTTTTCGGCCTGCGCCAGAAACGCCTGATTTTGCATCAGCTACAATCGGTGCTGAAAAGTCGACCAAGCCCTTCTCTAACAATGGCATTAAACCCAATAATATGGTGGTTGGGTAACAACCTGGATTAGCAATCACATTAGCTGTCTTAATTTTCTCTCGATTCAGTTCTGGAATGCCATAGACTGCTTCTTGTAAGGTACCTGGGCAACAATGCGGCATTTTGTACCACTTTTCGAACACAGCTGCATCTTGAAGCCTGAAGTCTGCGGCTAAATCAATCACTTTGGTATCAGATGCAACTAATGCGGGTGTTTGGCTCATCGCCACACCATGCGGTGTCGCAAAAAAGACAACATCACATGCCGTCAAATTTGCCGTCGTTGGGTTACTAAAAGCCACATCGACATAACCACGTAAGCAGGAATACATATCAGCAACAGGCATGCCTGCTTCACTCCGTGAAGTGACCGTAGTTATATCCACATTAGGATGTACTGCCAATAGACGCAACAACTCAACACCAGTGTAGCCAGTGCCGCCAACAATACCGACTTTTAGTTTTTTATTTAACATATGTGTATTAGCAAAGTATACCTGAAACAAAAAAGGCCGCACTAGCGACCTTTTTATAAAAGCTTACACTCAAAACTGAATGTATATCATCTCTATCGTTTAGAGAATTGTTTACGACGACGCGCTTTACGGAAGCCGACTTTTTTACGCTCTACTTCACGTGCATCACGTGTGACGAAACCAGCTTTTGATAAATCACTTTTTAAGCCATCATCAAAATCAATCAATGCACGCGTAATACCATGACGGACTGCACCTGCTTGTCCTGATTCACCACCACCAAAAACATTAATTTTAATATCAAAGCTGGTCAAATTTTCAGTCAATGTAAGTGGCTGACGCAAAATCATACGTGATGTTTCACGTGAGAAATATTCATCAGCAGGCTTGTCATTAACAACAATCTTACCTTTGCCAGTTTTCAAAAAAACGCGCGCTACTGAGCTCTTGCGACGTCCAGTACCGTAATTGTATTTACCAATCATCTTTAATTTACCTTAGATAGATAATGCTTGTGGTTGTTGTGCAGCATGCTCATGCTGATCACCAGCATAAACTTTCAACTTTTTAATCATTGCATAGCCCAAAGGACCTTTTGGCAACATGCCTTTAACTGCTTTTTCTAATGCACGGCCAGGAAATCGGTCTTGCATTTTGCTAAAAGTTGTTGTTGAAATGCCACCAGGATAACCTGAGTGTGTATGATATTTTTTATCAGTCGCTTTAGCCCCTGTTACTTTTAGCTTCTCAGCGTTAATAACAACAATATAATCACCTGTATCTACATGAGGAGTGTAAATTGTTTTATGTTTACCGCGTAAACGATGTGCGCATGCGCTAGCTAAGCGGCCCAAAACAAGATCTGTTGCGTCGATGACGAACCAATCACGCTTCACTTCATGGGGTTTTGCTGAGAACGTTTTCATAATATTACTACCAGTTTATATAGCTTATTAAATTCAAGAGGGCGGATTATATGCTTTTGAAGGCATCTCGTCAAACGAATTTAAGAGCTGAAGCGAATTAATCCTTCACACAATCTAAATGCATGCTTGATACTTATAGTTTAATATTATTAATAAACAAAAGCACCTTAAAATCAACAAAAAATATAGAGTTGGCATAGATGATGCTTATATTAATACAATATTTGAAGTCTGCACTATAATGCAGAGGCTTAATGAAATGGGTAATATTATGCATCAAAACTATAAACTTAAACATGCTGTGACAGCCGCGCTTAGCTTAATTGCTATTGGCTTTCAGTCATCATCCTTTGCGCTCGGCCTAGGTGACATTCAAGTCCAGTCGCACCTTGGCCAACCATTAAAAGCAAAGCTGAATGTTTTAGGTGCTCATGATTTAAAAGACCCATCCTGCTTAAGGCTAGGCTCAAATAGTGATATAAGTCATGTCAATTTCAAGCTCGGTTCTATCAATGGCGGTATTGCTAATTTAACGCTCACCAGTAATATGATGATTAATGAGCCTATTGTTAATTTATCAGTTGTAGCGGGCTGTGAAAGCTCTATCAAACGAGATTACGTATTACTACTAGACCCCCCTGTTAGTGAACAAAACTTAGCAACACAAATTAGCAATGTTGAGGATGTTGTCATTGTTCAAAAAATTGACACTACCGCCAAAAGCTCTACAGCTGAGGTGGCACAGGCAAATCCAAAGCCTGCGACAAAAGCACAAAAAAAGAAACGTAGCACAAAAAAAACGGCGGCGAATAAACGCAAAAAAACAAGAACTGTCGCAAAAAAATCAACTGGCAATACACAATATAACGCACAAGTCACCAAAAAAAATAAACCCGTAGAGAGTCAACCACGACTATCCATTTCTAGCGGCGCCCCTGCCACTTATGCAAATAGCATCGGTTTACGCTTAGACAAACAATTAAGATTCAAACCTGATGCTAGTGCAGCAATCAATAGCGAAAACATTGCTATTGATGATGAAGTAACCGTGATTAATAATCGCCTTGCACATCTGCAAGCACAAATTGCTAAATTACAAACACAAAACGCACAACTAACCACTGAAAATAAGCTTAAATCAGAACAACTCAATCAAGCTAGCGCCTCTCAAACAATGTTATCACGCGCATTGCCCTTCTTAGGTGCGGGATTGTTACTGATAGGTGGCTACACTGGCTTCTACTGGTTACGTCGTCGTCAAGTGCAGATGCAAACCCATAAAACCAATGCTATTTGGGTAGGCGCCGGTGAAAAGAAGGATGATTCAACATTCAGCAAGCCAGAAGTAATTAAAGGAGAGGATATCTTTTCTGATGTAGATTTTGGCATAGATAATAATAATGAAGATGAGCCAGCAGCTTCTATGGAAAGCACTTTTGAGTCGACTAAAACTAATGATGATCCTATTGTGTTAGAAGATGAACAACAGTTTTCTGTTTTGGATCATGCTGATGTATTCCTATCTCATGGTCGTGCAACTTTGGCAATCCAACTATTGCAGGACCATCTATTTGAACACCCAAAACAGTCGGTCACCATTTGGTTGTTTTTGCTTGATTTATTAGCGAAAGAAAATTTAAAAAGCTTATATGAAGAAATAGCGCTTGATTGCAAATTACATTTCAACGTTAAAGTTGCAGAGTTTTCTAAACAAGAATCTAGTGCTAGTGAGTCCTTAGAAGATTTTCCACATTTAACGCAAGGGCTTGAAAGCGTTTGGAACACACCAGCTGCCATTGTTTATTTGGAAGACTTGATATATAACAATCGTCTTGAACCGCGTGCGGGACTATCAAAGAACTTAATTGAAGAGCTAGTGCTATTAAGATCGATGGCACAAGAAAATGTCGATTCAGCTAACGTTATTCAGCTTGATGAAAAAAAGCTAGCAATCATTGAGAAAAAAGAAGCTTTACTAAAAAGAAAGAAAGCTGAAAAACTAGAAAAAATGGAAGAAGCTGAAAAACTAGCACAAGAAAAAGCTGAAGCTGAAAAACTAGAAAAAATGGAAGAAGCTGAAGCTGAAACTAGTTTTGAATTTACTTTAGTTGAACGTAATTAAGCGCAATCTATAAGTAATACTCTGCTACCAAGCCTAAAAGCAACACGCATCCAATCCAGTTGTTAGCAATAAATGCCTTAAAGCAATTGGATTTGTTGCGTTCTTTTATCATTTGATATTGCCAAATAACGAGTCCCAACACGATAGCTAGCGCAATATAATAGTCATTACCGAAGCCCTGTAACTGGCCTATATAAGTAAAAATACTCAGCATGGCTACATAACAACCCACAACTGCCAGCACATCATACTTTCCAAAAAATAATGCTGAAGATTTGATACCGATTTTTATATCGTCGTCACGATCAACCATTGCGTATTCGGTATCATAAGCAATTGCCCAAAACACGTTAGCCAATAATAACCACCAAGCAATGGATGGAATTTCGTTATTGATTGCAGCAAAAACCATTGGAATACTAAACCCGAACGCAATCCCTAAATAGGCTTGTGGGATAGCTAAAAAACGCTTAGTAAGCGGATAAGTAATGGCTAAAAATAACGCCACAAATGACAATAAAATAGTCTTTATATTTAAAAAACAAACGAGAATAAATGCAACCAAGCTTAAGCTAACAGCCAAATAAATAGCCTCTTTAACAGTCACTTCTCCATTAACTAAAGGGCGATTTTTAGTCCGCTCTACATGACCATCATAATGTCGGTCAGCAATATCATTCATCACGCAACCCGCGCTTCGCATAAGCACAACACCCGTAACAAATATTAATACAATGACCCAATGTGGATGACCCTCCCCCGCTAACAACAAACCCCATAAAGCAGGCCACATTAATAATAAGATACCGATAGGTTTGTCTAAGCGCATTAGACGCTCATAAATAACTATCTTTTTTACAATATTTTTTGTATTCATTTTTCTAGTATTTTCGGTAAAAATATTTCTGTGACCAAAATATTAGCGCAATGTAAACTAAAAACAGATCGGCGTGCCCACAAAAAATTTGGTGTATCTACAATATGTTTTACTGCTAGCTGATATAGCATATGCCGTTTTGATAACTTCCTAAAACGCAAAGGTGTGCGCTTGACCCTTGGGTTTGCGAATAAAGCTGCGCCTAATGACTGACTCCCTAACTGACCAAACCCTTGCCAATCCCCATGCAAACTTTCCTTTGATAGGACGCTATGAGCAAAAACGACAGGCTGGTTATTACTCATCAGCAACACCTCTCTGATTAAAGCTGCTTGCCCAGATTTGAGATGAAGCAATGATTTTTCATCTTGCAAAGGTTTTACAACACGCATACTTAAAGGCTTTACTGAAAAACTAGGATGACGCTGCATTAACCTTAATGTTAATGAGCCATTATCAATCAACCAATGCTGATAACTATTCGCCGAAATTGGCTTTTTTAACCACCGATTAATACATCTGGAATTTTGAAAAATTTGCACTTAATCTACACCTTCACCAATTCTGCACCATGGCTCAACCAACGCTGCAAATGTTGCTCCACTGCTTGCGGGTATTTTAATAACAAATCATCTGCAATTTGTCTTGCTGCTTCTAACAAATCTACATCCCTCTCTAAATCTGCAATTTTAAGCATGGGCGTTCCACTTTGCCGTGTGCCTAGGTATTCACCTGGTCCTCGCAAATGCAGATCTGCTTGTGAAATGGTAAAACCATCTGTACTTTCATAGATTACTTTTAATCTAGCCCGCGCCATTTCTGATGGGTTCTTTTGATACATTAAAATACAGGTACTTTTCTCCGCGCCGCGACCTACACGCCCACGTAGCTGATGTAGCTGGCTCAACCCCATACGTTCTGCATGCTCAATCACCATTAAACTGGCATTTGGTACGTCTACACCCACCTCAATTACAGTCGTTGCCACTAACAATTGTGTTTCGCCAGATACAAATGCTCGCATCACTTCTTGCTTCTCCACTGACTTCATACGGCCATGCACAAGACCAACCTGTAAATCAGAAAAATTCTCTTTTAATTTTTCAAAAACTTCTGTTGCTGTTTGTAATTGTAATGCTTCCGATTCCTCTATTAGTGGACACACCCAATAAGCTTGACTACCTGTCCGACATGCTTCACGCACGCGCTGTAAAATTTCATCTCTACGCTCGTCCGAAACTAATTTGGTGACCACTGGTGTTCGTCCTGGCGGTAATTCATCTATCACAGAAACATCTAAATCAGCGTAATAACTCATCGACAATGTGCGTGGAATTGGCGTTGCTGACATCATCAGTTGATGCGGCTCAGGTTGACCTTTTTGTCGTAAGGCTAAACGTTGCTGCACGCCAAAACGATGTTGTTCATCTATAATGGCTAGCCCTAGCTTCTCGAACTGCACTGCCTCTTGAAATAGCGCATGTGTGCCGACTGCTAATTGCGCCTTACCACTAGCAATATCGTTCTGGGCTGCTTCTCTCACTTTTTTACTTTGGCTACCCGTTAACCAAGCAATTTTAATATCAAGCGGCGCCAGCCATGCCACAAATTTTTTGTAATGCTGCTCTGCTAAAATTTCGGTTGGTGCCATTAAGGCTACTTGCCACCCATGTTCTATCGCTTGCAATGCAGCCAAACAAGCAACAATCGTTTTGCCACTGCCCACATCACCTTGCAATAAACGTTGCATCGGGTGCGGCTGGGTTAAGTCTTGACTAATTTCTCGGGTAACTTTTTGCTGTGATTGCGTCAGCTCAAATGATAGTCCCTCTAACAATCGCTTCACTAATGTTTTTGACAATGCAATAACTGGTGCATTGATGCTACGCCTTTTAGCATAGTGCTTACGCATAGAAAATTGCTGGGCTAGCAATTCATCATAGGCAAGCCTGCGCCACTCCGACGTCGTGTGTTCTTCTAATGCCGCCAAGTCAACATCCGGCTGTGGGTAATGCAATGCCTGAATACTTGCAGAAAAACTTGGTAAGCGCTGTGATGCATAGACCGAAGGCGGTAGCGTTTCACTTAATATACTTCCGTCCATGACAGACTTAATCGCTTTGCGAATAGAGGGTTGGCTTAAACCAGCAGTTGTTGGGTAAATTGGCGTCAGCTCATCGCTAATATCAGCGATGTCTCGAGCAGCTTTGCATTGTGGGTGCACCATTTCATAACCAAAAAAACCATGGCGCACTTCACCATACACACGTAATTGGCTGCCTACTTTTAACGCATTAATTTGACTAGGGTAAAAATGCAAAAAACGTAAAGTAAGCTGCCCACTTGCATCTTCTAAACGTGCAATGAGCGCCTTGCGTGGTTTGTAACTCACTTCAGCATGCACAATTTCACCTTGCACCTGTGCTGAATCGCCTAAACGTAAATCACGTATTGAAACAATACGTGTTTCATCTATATACCGAAGTGGCAAATGCAAGAGTAAATCTTGCGTGGAAACAATATTGAGCTTCGCAAAGTTTTTAACTAGCGGCTTAGAAAATGATTTAATTGCTACAAGTTTCATCTATTCCGCTAACTTTCTAAATAAGCACCTTAAAAGTTGCTTAATCCAACTCCATCACGGCATCCGCTTCTATCAAAGCGCCTTTAGGTAATGATGCCACCCCAACGGCAGCGCGTGCTGGAAAAGGTTCTACAAAATATTCTGCCATGACGGTACTCACTAATACAAAATGACTTAAATCTATTAAAAAAACATTTAACTTAACAATATCCGCCATTGACCCACCCGCTGCTTCAGTCACTGCTTTTAAATTATCAAATACTCTTCGTACTTGATTATCGATACCTTCTACCAACGCCATCTGCTCTGGGTCTAGCCCTATTTGACCTGATAAATAAACCGTTTGTCCAACCTTAACCGCTTGTGAATAAGTGCCAATTGCGGCTGGTGCATGTGGTGTTTGAATAATTTGCTTGTCTGCCATGGATTGCCTTAAGTATATTTATTGTATTTTTTGCTCTGAATGTCCGCCTTTTATCCGATTAATGCGGACAACTTCTGGAATTTTACGTAAATTACGAACGAGCTCAGCCAAATGTATACGATTATGCACCTGCACTGTAAAATTAATAATCGTGTGCTGACTACCATCAGGCTCTTCCGCACTCACATTATCGATATTTGATCCGGCCTCTGAAATCTCTGCGGCTATTTTTGCCAACATACCTCTTTCATCCGCCACCATAATACGCAAGCCAACTCTAAACAATCGTTTATCATCTGCGTCCCATTCTACGTCTAACCATTTATCAGGATCTAATTTAAATTTACCAATTGCTGAACAATCATGCGTATGAATAACCAGGCCTTTATCCTTATTAATAAATCCTAAAATTGGATCGCCTGGAATAGGCCTACAGCACTGGGCAAACTGTACTGCCATCCCTTCAGAACCACGAATGGTAATTTTATCTAATGTCTTATAACCTTTAGATGCCGACTGCTCCTCATCATGCGCATTCGCTAATAATTGATGCGCGACCATCAAACTAACCCGCTTACCCAACCCTATATCAGTTAGAATTTCAGACTTATCTTTTGTACCATAATCGTGCATGATTTTAGTCCATTGTTTTTCTTCTACGTCTGCAGGCTCTACATGTAAAGCTCTCAGTGCCATATTAAGCATACGTTCACCTAACTCCGCAGACTCCGTCACTTTAATCGATTTTAAATAGTGTCTTAAGTGTGATCGGGCTTTTCCTGTCACCACATAATTTAACCAAGCGGGATTAGGCTTAGCAGTAGCGGAAGTAATAATCTCTACATGGTCACCATTGAGCATCACTGTACGTAAGGGTGCTAACTCATGATTAATTTTTACGGCAACACAGCTGCTGCCGACATCTGTATGTACCGCATAAGCAAAATCAACGGCCGTAGAACCCTTAGGCAAGGCTAAAATATTACCTTTAGGGGTAAACACATAAACTTCATCTGGGAATAAATCAACCTTAAAATGCTCTAAAAATTCATGGCTATCGTCACTCTCTGTTTGTATCTCTACTAGACGTTGTAACCATTGATGGGTTTGCTGCTGCAGCTTGGTTAAATGTGCATCTGTTGTTTTATATAGCCAGTGCGCCGCAACGCCAGCTTCTGCAATATTATGCATCGCAACACTACGAATCTGCACTTCCATAGGGGTGCCAAATGGCCCCAGCAACATGGTATGAAGCGATTGATAACCATTGACTTTCGGGATGGCAATATAATCTTTAAACTTTCCCAGAATAGGTTTATACAAACTATGCAAACAGCCTAACGTCAAATAGCAAGTCGCCTCATCTTTGACTAGCACTCTAAAACCATAAATATCGCCAACTTGTGCTAATTTTATCGCCCTTCCCGCCATTTTTTTATAGGTACTATAAAGATGTTTTTCTCTACCTTCGATCTCAGCTTCGATCTCAGCTTCAACCAGCTTGAGCTTAATCGATTCCAAAATTTTAGAAATGACTTCTTTACGGTTGCCCCGCGCTGTTTTAATGGCTTTACCAATCACGTGATAGCGATTAGGGTGTAAATAACTAAAGCTTAAATCTTCTAACTCTTGGTAAATAAGGTTAAGACCTAAACGATTAGCAATCGGCGCATAAATATCGAGGGTTTCACGTGAAATACTCCTCTGCTTAACAGGCTCCATGGAGCCCAAGGTTTGCATGTTATGCAAACGATCTGCAAGCTTTACTAAAATGACACGAACATCCTGACTCATCGCCAACAACATTTTTCGCACATTCTCAGCCTGTGCTTGTGCTGCTGTTTGCTGCTCTACTTTATCCAGTTTAGTGAGTCCTTCAACTAAGTCAGCAACTTGTTGCCCAAAACGCTCACTAAGTTCTATTGTCGCTATACCCGTATCTTCCACCACATCATGCAACAAAGCCGCCAGAAGTGTTGGCACATCTAAATGTAATTTAGCAAGAATACAAGCAACAGCTACCGGATGGATAATATAAGGCTCACCAGATTTACGTGTTTGCCCTTTGTGTGCTTGATCGCTATAACGATATGCATCCCACACTTGTTCAATCTCTTCTTGAGATAAATAAGCTTTTAATAATAGGGTAAGTTGTGAGTGCTCACTATCTGCAGGTAACAACGGCGGCTCTGCAGGCTGGAATGGTTCCGCTGAAGACTTTTTAGCGGCTTTAGACATACTATTTAATACTGCTGACTAATTTTTTAAAAGCTCTATGCCCACTTTGCCAGCAGCGATTTCACGCAAAGCGGTGACAGTCGGCTTATCACGAGAACCATGCATACTCACTAGCGGGTCAGATCCATTTGAAATCTGACGCGCACGAAGTGCAGCAACTAATGTTAATTGGAAGCGATTAGGAATATTGTTTAAGCAATCATCTACTGTAATACGTGCCATGGTGGTAGTCCTTTTAAGTCAATGTTTGAATCAGCGCCTTATGACGCTGTAACTGTGTGTTTGTTTTAAGACGTTGCGTTTGAATAATCGCAATTAAATCTTGTAAAGCATCATCAAATATATCGTTAATTGTAACATAATCAAACTCAACCAAATGACGCATCTCTTCACGCGCTACTGCTAGCCGTTTTGCAATAACGGCTTCACTATCTTGTGCACGATTCTGTAAACGTTCAGCAAGCACTTCTAGCGAAGGGGGTACGATGAAAATAGTCACCGCCTGCGGATATATTTTTCTTACTTGGGCAGCGCCTTGCCAGTCGATTTCTAAAACAACATCATGGCCTCTTGCTAATGCTTCATTAACCTCTTTTTCTGAGGTGCCATAGCGCGCACTATGTACCTGTGCACTTTCTAAAAACCCACCGGCCTCTAAGATACGTAAAAATGCCGCTTCATCTACAAAATGATAATGCACCCCATCCTCTTCGCCAGGACGTGGTTGCCGCGTTGTATGTGATACTGAAATCCTAACGCGTGCATCTTTTTCTAGTAAGGCCTTAACCAAACTGGTTTTACCTGCGCCTGATGCGGCTGTAATAATAAATAAGTTACCAGGTTGGTTCACGTGTAGCCTGACTCCAGTTATCGAAGGTGAATAATTGTATCATCCTAACATTACACCTAACGCATAATTATTCAATGTTCTGTATCTGTTCACGCATCTGCTCTATGAGCACTTTTAGTTGCATAGCTATTTGTGTCGTTTCAATGGCAACGGATTTTGAACCAAGCGTATTCGCTTCCCTGTTCATTTCCTGCATTAAGAAATCTAACTTCTTCCCTGCGACACCACCTACAGACAAAATGCGTTTCACTTCATTAACATGTGCATCCAAACGAGATAACTCTTCATCGACGTCGATACGTTGCGTATAGAGTACAATTTCTTGGCGAATACGTTCATCATCGTTACTGTGTTGTGCTTCCTTCAGTTTTGCCAACAGCTTCTCTTGATAAGCTTTGACCATGTTAGGTAACATTGGCTTAACAACCTCAACCAATGATTCTATTTCTGTTAAGCGCGCTAAAATTATTGCTTTTAATTTTTCGCCTTCTCGCCCACGTGCTGCAATAAGCTCTTCTACAGCAACATCAAGCACCGCTTTTAAATCCTGAGCTAATGCATCCGTATTCACCGCATTGCCAGCCATAATACTTGGCATTCTCAACACTTCTAAAATATTGACCGCCTGTCTATCAGGAAAATATTCAGCGGCTGTTTTCACAGATTCTGCTAGTTGCTGTAAAGCAGCGTGATTCAACTGAACACTTGCATCTTCTGTTGCCGATTGGACCAAATTAACACGGCACTCAACTTTACCGCGTCCTAGCTTTGCTTTAAGCGTTTCTCGCACCTGCAGTTCATATGCACGGCAACTTTCATCTAGCTTTGGATGTAACTCAAGATAACGCTGATTGACTGAGCGTAATTCAACTTGTAAAACACCGTTATCGGTGCCGCGTTCGTAAGACGCATAACCTGTCATGCTATGTATCATGTCTCTTTATTGCCAATAACTGGCAATACTCTTAAAGTAATTGCTGATAATTGTATCAAATCTATATGATTTTATGCGAGAATATCTTATATTCAAACATTGTTGCGAACAGATTAACATAAACTTTAAACATGGCAAACGCTAAAAATAAAACATTGCCCATCGGCTATATACTACAAGACTACATCATTACTAAAGTCTTAAGTACTGGTGGCTTTAGCTTTGTTTATCTTGCAAAAGATAGTAACAAACAGACGGTAGCCATTAAAGAATACATGCCTACTGGTCTTGCTTTGCGTGAAGATGGCGCTACCGTGATGCTAGATTCAGAAGATGATGCAGCTACCTTTAAACATGGTCTTAAATGTTTTTTTGAAGAAGGGTTAGCGCTTGCAAAAATCGAGCATAAAAACATTGTACGTGTGACTAATTTCTTCAGGGAAAATAATACCGTTTATATGGTTATGCAATATGAACGCGGCAAGTCATTGCAAGAGTACATTCTTTCTAAAAGTAAACCCGTGAATGAAAGATTTGTCAGGCGCGTATTTGGTGAACTGCTTAATGGCCTTCGTGAAGTCCATTTACAAAAACTACTGCATTTAGATATCAAGCCTGCCAATATCTACATTCGCTCAGATGGCTCTCCTGTATTATTAGATTTTGGGTCAGCAAGACAAACACTTACCTTGGCTCAACCTAAGTTATCACCAAGCTACACGCCAGGGTTTGCCCCACCTGAGCAGTATTATGACAGGCAAAAACTGGGGCCTTGGAGCGATATCTACAGTGTGGGCGCTAGCATGTATTCATGCTTAGCTAGATCGGCGCCTATTGCAGCCAACCAACGGGTAAAAAAAGACTTTCTATCCCCGGCTACTAAAGCAGGTAAAGGCATTTATAGCAAAGAACTGCTTTCTATCATCGACCATTGCTTACAATTAGACTATTTAGAAAGGCCACAAAGCGTCTTCTCATTGCAAAAATCGTTGGTAAAACAAGCCCCCTCAAAATCAACTAAAAAAGTTAGTTTTGCAAAAAAAATTCACGCTGTACTTAATAAACCCCTATAGCCGCTAGTATGAAATTCACCATTTATCAAAATAGTCGTCAAGGTCCAAGGCCATACAACCAAGATAGGCTCGCTTACTCCTATAGTAAGGATAGCTTATTGCTCGTACTGGCTGATGGAATGGGCGGACATCGACACGGTGAAGTTGCTGCACAACTTGCGATCAAAACATTAACGGATGCATTTCAGCGTTTAGCTAAACCATTGCTTACTAGCCCAGAAAAATTTTTGGCCGACCATATCCAGCAAGTACACGATATGATTGAAAATGTAACCCAAGCAGAAAATTTAATTGAATCTCCACGTACAACAGTTGTTGTTGCCATTGTTCAACGCGGTTACCTATACTGCGCCCATGTAGGCGACTCACGCATGTATCACTTCCGTGGTGGTCACTTGTTATACCGTACTGAAGATCACTCCGTTGTGCAATCGCTTTACAATAAAGGCATGATTGCTAAAAAGGAAATGGCAACGCACCCCTATAGAAATAAAATCCACAATTGCGTCGGTGGTGAAGTAGAACCAAAAATTGATCTCTCCGATAGGATTGAGCTCGCTGAAGGCGACACCATCCTATTATGTACGGATGGGCTATGGGGCACTCTAGACGATACAAAGATTAAAGACATCTTAAATAAAAATGATGATGTTACCGCCGCAACAAAAATACTGATGGACAGTGCTGAGGAAGCAGCAGATGAGCATGGTGATAACCTAAGTGCAATCGCAGTCCAATGGGGTGATAAGCAATCCAGTCATGATGCTGTATCGACACAACTCATGCCTTTAGGTGACACAACAACTATTATTAACCCAGTAGCTAATCAGACAACAGATGAAAATGACCCACAAGACCTTTCTGACGAAGATATCGCAAGCACGATTGCTGAAATACAAGCAGCACTCACCAGAACCAAACAAAAATTATAAATTTAAAAGCAAGTCTTTTCTGCATGTCTTATAATTGGCTTTTTAATCAAAAGCGAATCCTATGTCACCATCGAACCGCCCAAGCTCACGTGCAAATAATCAATTACGCAATATAGAAATTATTCGCCACTACACTAAACATGCAGAAGGTTCTGTGCTGGTAAAATTCGGTGATACCCATGTGCTTTGTACCGCCAGTGTAGAGGAAAAAGTGCCTGGCTTTTTAAAAGGACAAGGGCAAGGCTGGGTCACTGCTGAATACGGCATGCTACCACGCTCAACTGGCAGCCGTATGTCTAGGGAAGCTGCAAGAGGAAAACAATCTGGTCGCACGCAAGAAATTCAACGTCTCATTGGCCGAAGCTTACGTGCAGTAATTGATCTTGAAAAACTAGGCGAACGTACTATCCATTTTGATTGCGATGTCATCCAAGCTGATGGTGGTACACGTACTGCGAGTATCACAGGTGCTTATGTCGCGATGCACGATGCGGTTACCTACCTAGTCAACAATAAATTAATCACAGAATCCCCACTCACTAACGCCGTTGCCGCTATTTCAGTGGGGATATATAAGGGCACGCCTGTGCTGGATTTAGATTATATTGAGGACTCTAACTGTGACACTGACATGAATTTTGTGATGACCAATAGTGGTGGCTTTGTAGAAATTCAAGGGACCGCTGAAGGGGAACCATTCAGCCGTGACACCATGAGCGCCATGACTGATTTAGCAGAACATGGCATTCAGCAATTGCTCACATTACAAAAACAATCACTAGGCGTATAAACGGATTTTATATCACCACTATGCTTAAAAAATTCAATGTTTAAAAAACTCATCATCGCTAGTGGAAATAAAGGCAAGCTGCGTGAGATACAGGCAGTACTGTCTCCACTCAATATTGATGTGCTACCGCAATCGGCATTCAATGTGCCTGAAGCACCCGAGCCACACTGTACGTTTGTTGAAAATGCTTTAGCTAAAGCACGCCATGCGAGCCTGGCAACACATCTACCTGCTTTAGCAGATGACTCGGGCTTATGTTTAGAAGTGCTAAATGGTGAACCTGGTGTGCAATCCGCTTATTTTGCCGGCAAACCTAGCAATGATGAGAACAACAACGCACATTTGATTAAGACATTAAAATCACACGAAAATCGTTACGCCTACTACTACTGCTGCCTGGTATTAGTTCGCAGACATGATGACCCGCAACCACTGATCGCAGAAGGCATTTGGCAAGGCAGTATTTTAAAAAAAGCGCGGGGCACTAATGGCTTTGGTTACGACCCATTGTTTTTAGATAGCATTACTGGCAAGTCTTCCGCAGAATTAAGTCCAGAAATCAAGAACAAAGTAAGTCATCGCGGACAAGCGCTGCGTAAAATGTTACATTTAATTGAACACTTAACTTATTAACACATGGCAAATAAACCTTTACCAATATGGATACGTGATGACGACAGTATTGTCGCTTGTACAGAGAAAATCCGCGTCATGAAAGAGAATTTTGACGAGATACAGCAAATCACCCAAGACGCTTTTGAAGACGGTCTACTGATGGAGGTGTCTGAAACACAGATGCGTGAAGCATTGCACCATCTAGTGGATGAGTTATTGAATCCATATCCAAAGAAGTAAGCACTTACTACTAAATGCTGAATTATACGTGACAACGCCATTAGAAATCCTGCAAACGACATTTGGTTACGCTAGTTTTCGTGATAAGCAACAAGCGATTGTTGAACATGTCATTGCTGGACAAGATGCTTTAGTCCTCATGCCTACTGGCGGTGGAAAATCGCTGTGCTATCAAATCCCTGCATTAGCACGTGAAGGCTTAGCCATTATCGTTTCACCGCTCATTGCACTAATGCAAGACCAAGTAGAAGCTTTGCAGCAATTAGGTATAGCGGCAGCTTTTTTAAACTCCAGCCTAAGCGCAGAAGCTATTGCCAGTATCACCAGTCGCGCACTATCTGGTGATATAAAAATCTTATACGCTGCACCGGAGCGGTTGGCTGGGGCTAGTTTTTTAAGCTTACTGGACGAAATAAATACGCGTATTGGCTTAGCCTTATTTGCCATTGATGAAGCGCACTGTGTGTCGCAATGGGGACATGACTTCCGTCCAGAATATCGCCAGTTGGCTGTGTTACACAATCGCTACCCCGATGTACCTAGAATTGCACTGACAGCAACAGCAGATGCCCCTACTCGTGCAGAGATCATTGCACAACTGGCATTAGAAAATGCGGCACAGTTTGTATCTAGTTTCGACCGCCCTAACATTTGCTACCAAGTCACGATCAAAAATAATGCCCGCCAGCAATTGCTCGCTTTTTTAGAGCGTGAGCACACGAATGATGCTGGCATTATTTATTGTTTATCCCGCAGGAAAGTAGAAGAGACGGCTGCTTGGTTAGCAGATAAAGGCTGGAATGCTTTACCCTACCATGCAGGGTTGCCATCAGTGACACGAGAACAAAACCAACGTCGTTTTTTACGTGAAGAAAGTGTCATCATTGTAGCGACTATCGCCTTTGGAATGGGGATAGATAAGCCTAATGTGCGTTTTGTTGCACACTTAGATTTACCTAAAAGTATGGAAGGCTACTATCAAGAAACAGGACGTGCCGGACGAGATGGACTACCTGCCAATGCCTGGATGACCTACGGCATGGGTGATGTGGTATCTATGCGTAAAATGTTAGATAGCGGTGAGGCTTCTGCCGAACGCAAACGGATAGAGCAGCTCAAGCTTAATGCGCTACTTGGTTTTTGCGAGGCAACTGATTGCCGCCATCAAACGTTATTACGTTACTTTGGTGAAGAGCATCCCGGTAACTGTGAGCAATGTGATAACTGTCTGAACCCCGTAGATACCTGGCTGGCAACGCAAGTAGCGCAAATGGCATTGTCATGTGTTTTTCGCACTGGTCAACGCTTTGGTGCTGGGCACTTGATTGATGTTCTTACAGGCAAAACCACATCACAAATTGAACGTTTTCGACACAACGAAGTAAGTACTTATGGCATTGGTAAGGAACTTAACCAAGCACAATGGAGTAGCGTATACCGCCAACTCACGGCAGCTGGTTTCTTGGAACCCGATATCGAAGCCTATGGCGGTTTGCGATTAACAGAAACGGCAAGGCCAATATTAAAAGGTGAGCAAGAAATCTGGCTGCGCCGTGATGCCACACCAGAAAAACGTACGAGTAAAGCTGAACGGTCAGCGCGGCTTAAAGAAGCATTTGAAGGCGCTAATGACGACCCAGTATGGCTTGAGCTAAAAGCCAAAAGAATGGAGCTGGCCAAAGAACAAGGGGTGCCGCCATATGTTATTTTCCATGACGCAACATTAATAGAAATTTTGAATCAACAACCACAAGACCTAAATGCAATGGGTCAAATTAGTGGTATTGGACAAGCGAAACTAGAACGCTATGGCGCGGAATTTTTAGCCGTTATCGCTAGAGCTGAAAATGCCTAACGCATACACTTAAAAATTTACGTACAAAATTTTAGTACAATACTTAGCATGATTCCAATTATCCCTATCGCCGCTTTAGATCACATTAACAGCCCCGCACCAGTGACGGGTAGCCAAACAATTTCTGGCTTGAAGAACCCACCACCGCTATCACTGTATATCCATATTCCTTGGTGCGTGAAAAAGTGCCCATATTGTGACTTTAACTCGCATGAAAGCCGGTCTGATATTCCAGAAGAACGCTATGTCGCTGCATTAATTGCAGATTTAGAACAGTCGGTTCCACGCGTGTATGGCAGGAAAATAAACAGCGTATTCTTTGGTGGTGGCACCCCTAGTTTGTTTAACCCAGAGTCAATTCAAACAATCCTGAATGCTGTCAATATGCTAACACCGTTAACGTTTGATGCTGAAATCACTTTAGAGGCGAATCCAGGTACCGTAGATAGCGCCCATTTTGCTGGTTATAAAGAGGCGGGTGTAAATCGTGTATCGCTAGGCATACAAAGTTTTAATAGTAGCCACCTAAAAGCTTTAGGTAGAATACATGACGACAAGCAAGCAATGCTTTCAGCTGAATTGGCTTTAGCAACGTTTGAGCGCGTTAATCTGGATGTCATGTATGGCTTACCTAACCAAAGCTTAGACAATGCGTTAGAAGATGCTAAGCAAGCCGTTTCTCTTGGCCCTGACCATTTGTCGTTTTACCATTTAACCTTAGAGCCCAACACGCCGTTTTATCGTACGCCTCCCAGCTTACCTAGTGACGATACCAGCAGTGAAATGCAAGAACAAATTGAGGTCTTATTAGCCACACGCGGTTATGAGCATTATGAAACTTCTGCATTTTGTCAGCCAAAAAGCCAGGCCAGACATAATATCAATTATTGGTCATTCGGGGATTATCTCGGTATCGGTGCTGGTGCGCACAGCAAGTTAAGTTATCACGACAAAATAATCCGCGAAACGCGACACAAACACCCTAAAGCTTTTATGGGCAATGCCGAACAAGGCAATGCTGTGGATAATGCTTGGCACATTTCTCAACAAGAACTTGGTTTTGAATTTATGATGAACGCACTAAGGCTTACTGGCGGTGTTAATACAGCGTTGTTCCAACAGCGGACTGGGCTGCCTTTGATTGCAGTTGCTAAGCGCTTAGCCGAGGCAGAATCAAAAGGCTTAATCACTCAAGAAAATCAGCACATCAAACCAACGCTATTAGGTCAGCGTTATTTAAATGATTTATTGTCCATCTTTTTAGACTAATCTTCCTCACGCAGTTCTAACACATTAATTAATAACAGCACTTCTTCTACCACTGACAGGGAAAAGCCTGTGCGCTCACCACTTCTATTATCAGAAATTAATTTTTCTAGGTATTTTATTAATTTCTTACTCGGCCATTTTTCGGTAAGAAATTTTACAATGTATGGAAATTCTTCTAGCGTTTGAGATACTACAATTGCAACTTCACGTTTTTCCCATAATGGTGTCATCATATTAAATTGTTGATGCATCTCAAGTGCAAGTTTTTCGAACTCATCTTTCAAGTTTTGTTGTCTAAAAATATCCAATAAATATAACCAATAATTAATAGCGGTTTTAGGCTTCGCTCCGATAGCCCATTTAAGGTGCGCTATAGCATCTTCTGGTGAACCTTTACGCATCATTGTTTTAGCTTCTTGCAATATAGATTGACCCGTATGTTCCTGCACAGTTGTCTCTGTATCGAGTGTAGCAGTCGGCTGCAACAAAGTTTCATCTTTTAATGTGGTTTCTGCTTCCGCTACATGAAAACTTTTGACTGGGTTCTGCCGACTGATGACACTCACTAGTTTTGCATACTTTCTTTCTCTATATTTATTGATTAAATATGAACCTCCCACCATTAACAAACCAAACAAAAATAAACCTAACCATAACAATTTATTAGATAAATTGATGAAACTACTTTCCCGTACTTTATTGTTGATTGGTACATAAATTTCTGGTTTACTTTTCAACTGCGTTTGTTTTTTCTTCACCAAGTCGATATCGATATCTAAATTTTTTAGTTTCTTTTTAGGTGGTAATGTTAAAGACCTATCGAAGATTAGCTTTAATTGGCCTAACTTGTTTTCTAAAAAAACAAGTCGTTTATGCAGCTTGGCTATTTCTACTTTTAAGAACGAATTTCTAGCAATCAATTGTTCATATTGTTTAACTAGTCGCTCTGGGATACTTCTAATCGTTAATTCCACCTTTTCTGCTTTTGACTTAATGTTATAACTCAAGCGAAAAGGCTTATTACGCGCACGTTTTATTACCCCTGTTTGTACAGAAAGAGATTGTAAATTTGGGATTGTAATTGCCGTTAATTTCTTATACCGGCTATTGGCACTCAAGCTAGCTTTATTTAAGCGCTTAGTCTTCCGTATAAACTTACGCTGCATTGATTTGTTTTTAGGATAAAATTTAGCAGCCAGCTGCGCTAAACTTTCGTTTGGCAACATGGGCCAAATCATACTTTCTTGTGTATCGGCCGTTTGGTGTAAAAGGTTTAAGTCATCTAAGTTTGCTCGCACTGTGTTTGCTAACAACAGCGCTAACAAAAACATCAACATAAGCTTGAACTTTTTTGAAAGCATTTTATTGTTTTTCTGTGCTGAGAAAATGCCTAGCACGGCTAATGGCTTGTTGTACTTGTGCTGGCGCTGTGCCGCCGATATGGTTGCGGCTTGCCACAGAACCTTCTAAGGTTAATACAGCAAATACATCCTCTGTAATCATATGGCTGAATTGCTGAAGCTCGACTAAAGGCAAATCTGATAAATCACAATGCTTATCTACCGCGTGTTTTACCGCCAATGCAACAACTTCATGTGCGTCTCTAAACGGCATGCCTTTTTTGACTAAATAATCTGCTAAATCTGTGGCTGTCGCATACCCTTCAAAAGCTGCCTGTCGCATATTCACTTTATTCACTGTGATACCACGTAGCATATCTGCATAAATTTCTAAGGTCACCAGCAAAGTATCCGCCGTATCAAATAGTGGCTCTTTATCCTCTTGATTGTCTTTATTGTAAGCTAATGGCTGCCCCTTCATCAGTGTCAGTAGGGACACTAAATGCCCGTTTACTCGTCCTGTTTTACCGCGTACCAGCTCTGGTACATCTGGATTTTTCTTTTGTGGCATGATGCTAGAGCCCGTACAAAAGCGATCGGCTATTTCAATAAAAGCAAAACGTGGCGAGGCCCATAAAATCAATTCCTCAGAGAAGCGTGAAAGATGCGTCATAAGTAATGCGCTGGCTGCAGTAAACTCAATGGCAAAGTCACGATCAGAAACCGCATCTAGCGAGTTTTCACATAAGCCATCAAAATCTAATAATTTTGCTACCATCGCCCGATCAATCGGATAACTTGTACCTGCCAAGGCTGCCGCACCTAGTGGCAATTGATTAAAACGTTTTCTGCAATCTGCAAAACGTGTTGCGTCACGTTGCAACATTTCATAATAAGCTAACAAGTGATGTCCAAACGTTACTGGTTGTGCTACTTGTAAATGCGTAAATCCTGGCATGATGGTATCTGTATGCAATTCAGCTAAATCTAGAATATTGAGCTGTAATTGTTTTATGGCGGTGATCGCATCATCACATGTTGCACGCAACCAAAGGCGGATATCAGTCGCCACCTGATCATTGCGGCTGCGGCCTGTATGTAACCGTTTACCTGCGTCTCCAATCTTATCAGTTAAACTTTTTTCAATATTCAGGTGCACATCTTCTAGATCTAGTAGCCACTCAAACTCACCAGCTTGAATGTCTTGTTTGACTTCAGCCAGCCCTTTTTCAATGGCCTTAAAATCTTCTTGCGAAATAATAGATTGTGCGGTTAGCATTTTCGCATGGGCTAGAGAACCCTGAATATCAAATTCTGCCAAACGTTGATCAAAATCTACAGAGGCCGTATAGCGCTTAACTAACTCCGCTACTGGTTCATTAAATCGACCTGACCAAGCCTCTGTTTTAGCATTAAGTGATGATTTTTTATCTTTGTTATCTTCTTGCACTATAGGATTTCTTTATATTAGCTTAGGGTAAATTCGAAAAATTGTTTAATAATAATACACTTAGATGTACTATTTATACATATTTTAACTTAGAACTCACTGTGCGCAAAAATAGTCGGCTACCCAATTGTCAAAATTTAGGCATTCTTCTCCGTATTTTACTCGGTACTAACTTAATAGGTGTGCTTGCTGCAGTCTTGCTTAGTAAAAAATTGGATGATTTTTTACCCCTATTAATGGAGCTTTCTGCGGTTGTTCAACCCATTTTATTAGTGAGCATGCTCACAGTATATTTACTATATCCCCTACTAAAAAATCTTAAGTATTGGCAAGGTATCACAATCATTATCTTATTAATCATGATCATTTCTGGTCTAGTAGTCATGCTAATTACAAAGTACTTTTCATTCGATGATGTCGTTGTTCCTTATCGTATTATTATTTTAGCTGGCTTAACAGCTGCCATCATGCTCTACTATTTTAATTTACAGCAGCGTGCCTATTCGCCAGCTATAGCAGAAGCACGTTTACAAGCACTCCAAGCGCGCATACGGCCGCATTTCTTATTTAATAGTATTAATGCTGTACTTTCACTGATCCGTAGCCAGCCCAAACGTGCAGAGACTGCATTAGAAGATATGGCCGATTTATTCCGTGTATTGATGGCTGAAAATAGGGATTTAGTTCCTTTAGAAAAAGAAATTGCATTATGTAAGCAATACTTAAGTATTGAAAGTTTACGTTTAGAAGACCGCTTAAAAGTTAACTGGCAAATTGATAGTGTGCCGCAAGACACCTTAGAAAAAATATTGATTCCTCCGCTTATACTGCAGCCACTCTTTGAAAATGCTGTATACCATGGGATAGAACCTATCGCAGAAGGCGGTGAAATCATTGTTTCTATAAAAACCAAATTGAATGAGTTGCGCATTAAAATTACTAACCCATATAATGCAAAACATAGTGATCATATTGGTAATAAAATGGCATTAAAAAATATTAAGGAACGCTTAGCTTTGCATTTTGATTTAGAGGCCTCAATTAGCCACAGAACAAAAGACAACCAGTATACAGTGAATATTCGCATACCTTTCGAGACTAAATAATGTCAGAACTATTAAAAGTTTTAATCGCTGATGATGAAGCACCTGCCCGCAACCGGCTAAAAGACTTGCTCGAAGAAATTGCTCACGTGAGCGTAGTAGCTGAAGCTAAGAATGGTAAGCAAGCGATCGATTTAGCCGCTGAAAACCAGCCAGACGTTATGCTACTAGACATTCGCATGCCGCTGATGGATGGTTTAGAAGCTGCTGAGCATGCGCAAAAACTAGAACCGAAACCACAAATTATTTTTACAACTGCTTATGATGCCTATGCTATTCGTGCTTTTGATCTAAATGCCATAGATTACTTATTGAAACCTATCCGCTTAGAACGATTACAAGCCGCACTAGAAAAAGCGAAAGCGCTCAAGCCTGAGCCACCAAATCAAACAATGGATGCACTTAAATCACTACAACAAACACGTAGCCATTTAAGTATTCATGAACGTGCCCGCGTCGTGCTGATACCTCTCGAAGATATTATTTATTTGCGGGCTGAACTTAAATACGTCACAGTTCGCACAAATGAACATGAATATTTATTAGAAGAGTCTTTAACGCATTTGGAATCAGAATTTGGTGAGGTATTTTTACGACTACACCGCAATTGCTTAGTCGCCCAACAATACATCACAGGCTATGAGAAACGTCCCGATGGGAAAGGTGATACCCAATGGCACGCCATCTTAAAAGGCGTTCCAGATACGGTTGTAGTTAGCCGCCGGCATCAGCATTTAATTCGCAAAGCTTAAAATAAAACGCTGACGCTTAAACGATACTATTTTTTATTTTTAGTACTTAGCTCTTCAATCACTTTAGCAGCCCACTCTCTTCCACCTAAGCCAAAAGCTAATGCAAGCGCCAAGAAAATAGCACCAAATACAATCACAAACAGTGAGTGTATTAACTGTACGCCAATCCCTAATTGCTCTAACGCAACAAATAACGCCAAAATTTGAATACCATATTCAACTGAAGTGCTAACGACTAAAGCACTCTCAAACTTAATGCTATGTAACCAAGCAAACACTAAGCGATTAATAAAACGCGCTAAAAGCGTACCAAAAATCATGACCAAGATCGCTAAGATAATCCGTGGTAAATACGATGCCAAATCATGCAAAAGTGTTGCAACTTCATTTAGGCCTAGTGTATTAGCGCCTGTAATCACAAACATAATAATGACTAGCCAATACATTACTTGGCTAATAATGCCGCTTAAGGTCACATTCACACTACCACTACTGATAAAAGCTTCTAAACCCGATTTTTGTGCAAATTTATCAAATTGAATGAGCTCCAAAATGCGTTTAACTGCTGTTCTAACGAGCTTAGCAATAACCCAACCAAAAAATAGAATCACCACAACCGCTAATAAATTAGGGACAAAATTAACCAATTGCACCCAAAATTGATTTAATGAACTAAGAAAAACATCTAATTGATATTGCATATAAACCTCCTAAATTTATAACCGTGCATCGACGCTACATCAATCCACTTCATGCAGATGACTCCCTATTACATGAGCCAAACCATAAGCTTAACCCAAAAAACACCATTCCTTATAGTACTTTATGGATCTAGCGCTATGCTAAAATTCCAAATATGAACAAAACAAGCCCCCAGGCCAGCCCAAAAAACCTCGTCATTGCCTCGCGTGAAAGCGCCCTTGCAATGTGGCAAACAATACATATTCAAGGACGTTTACAGGCTTTATATCCTAACTGCAATGTGCAAATTTTAGGTATGACAACGACTGGTGATCAAATTTTAGATAAACCCCTAGCGAGCATCGGCGGCAAGGGTTTATTTATTAAAGAGTTAGAGAATGCACTCTTGGATGGTAGTGCTGATCTTGCTGTACATAGCATGAAGGATGTACCAATGAACATGCCAGAAGGCTTTGCATTAGTGGGAACATGTGAACGCGAAAACCCACATGATGCATTTGTTTCTAATGACTACGACTCACTGGCGGATTTGCCTGCAGGGAGCATTGTTGGAACATCCAGCTTACGTCGCCAAAGCCAAATTCAAGCACGCTTTCCACAACTAAAGATTGAATCACTCCGCGGCAATGTACAAACCCGTTTACGAAAATTAGATGAAGGACAATATGCTGCCATTATCTTGGCTGCTGCTGGTTTAATCCGTTTGGAACTAGGCAATAGGATCCGTAGCTTTATCTCAGTCGAAGACAGCATACCAGCAGTCGGTCAAGGTGCGCTCGGGATTGAGATTAGAAGTAGCCGTACTGATTTAATTGACATACTGGCGCCACTTAATCATACCGATACAGCGCAATGTGTAGCAGCAGAACGTGGTTTTAGTCGTGCGTTAGCAGGCAGTTGCACCGTTCCGCTAGGTGCTTATGCCACTAAACAGGGCAATACCATTAATATTACTGGCTTTGTCGCCAGTGTAGATGGCACACAGATGCTGCGTGAGACCGAGAGTGGTGATGCTAATAATGCAGAAGCGATGGGGCAATCTTTGGCAAATAAACTACTGCGTTTAGGTGCTGATAAAATCTTAGCTAGCCTAGACGGTATTAAATAGTGATGGCTTTGCTCGATACAGAAAGCAACACTGCCCTTGCCAATATCAGCATTGCCATCACTCGCCCTATCAACCAAGCAACAAAACTCACACAACTCATTCAAGCAGCTGGTGGGAATGTCATTCCATTTTCACTCATCGAAATTACCCCACTTAATGACTACAAACAATTTGAAAGTGTCATTAATATTATTCACCAATACGACTGGGTCATTTTTATCAGTAGTAACGCGGTACATAACAGCATGCCTATGTTTATTAAGAAAGGGGTTCCTAGTACACTTAAATTCGCCGCTATTGGGCCAGTTACCGCGAAAGAACTAGGTCAGTTTGGTATTGAAAAAGTATTGATACCAAAGGGTAATTTCGATAGTGAGTCCTTACTCTCATTGCCAGAAATGCAGGGGGTGAAAGGCAAAAAAATACTCATCGTGCGTGGCGTTGGTGGACGAGAAGTCTTAGCAAACACACTGAAATCTAGAGGTGCAACAGTCAATTTTGGCGAATGCTACCAACGTATTAACCCGCAAACCAACTGTGACATTCTAGCTAACGCGTATGCAAATCAACAGCTACAAAGTATAATTGTGACTAGCTCAGAGGCGATGCGTCATTTATTGGATTTAGCATATGAGGCAACCTGGCTACAAAACATTACCATTTGCGTAAGCCATGTAAGAATAGCTGAGCTACCATTAAAAATGGGATTAAAAGTCATCATAGCAAAAGCACCCGGCGACACAGCCATGATTGATTTGTTACTGAAAACACACATTAAATTTTAAATAAAAATGAATAATATTAAAAAATTCCCTAGATTATCAACATTCAGTTTTAATGCCTTTTTTGAATCTGAAAAGTCTAGCGGTATTTTTCTTATTCTTTGCACGATTATTTCATTAAGTATTGCCAACAGTGTTTTAAGCTCTGATTACTTAGCTATTTGGCAGATTAAGCTTGGTTCTCTTAGCATCGAGCATTGGATTAATGATGGATTAATGGCCATCTTCTTTTTGCTCATCGGTCTAGAATTAAAACGCGAACTACTGACCGGCGAGCTTTCAAACTTTAGGCACGCACTATTACCAATTGCCGCTGCTATCGGCGGCATGGTGGTTCCTGCAGCCATACATTACGGCTTAAACATGGACACACCTACACAAAGAGGCATGGGCATTCCAATGGCAACAGACATTGCCTTCGCTTTAGGTATATTGGCCTTATTAGGAAAGCGCATTCCATTGTCCTTAAAAGTTTTTGTTGTTGCGTTTGCAGTGATAGATGATCTTGGTGCTGTCGTTATTATTGCTTTGTTTTACACCAGCGAACTATCGATTGTTTATCTAGTGGGTGCTATTAACATATGGGCTACTTTATATGCGCTTAATCGAATGAAGGTCATGTCACTCATTCCTTATTTAATTGGTGGCGTTATTATGTGGGTACTCATGCTTAAATCTGGCATACACGCCACAATTGCTGGCATTCTACTTGCCTTTGCTATTCCCTATTCACATAAAAATAATAATGCAGAATCTCCATCCCATCAACTGGAACATTTCCTACACAAACCGGTAGCCTTTATAATTCTACCTATTTTTGCACTAGCCAATACTGGTGTAATTATTGGCTCTACATGGGCACAAGACATTATGCAAAGCACCAATAGCTTAGGTATTATCTATGGCTTGGTATTAGGTAAAGTACTAGGTGTGACCTTGTTCTCTATCATCGCTATCCGCTTGGGTATATGCAGCTTACCAGAGCGTCTTAGCTGGCGTCATCTATTAGGCGCGGGCCTTCTAGGAGGCATCGGTTTTACCATGTCTATCTTTATTACCAACTTAGCCTTCATTGGTGAAGCTGAAGTTATTAATGCCTCTAAAATGGCCATTTTACTTGCTTCTTTTACCTCTGGTCTTTTAGGTTTTATTTGGCTACGTTTTTTTGCACCTGTTAAAAAATGACCTAACTGTTACCACAAGCTATCTGGCTGCAAATGTAAATGCATCACTAAAGAATTCATCAGGATTTAACCCCTGCCCCACAAAAGCTTTACGTGCTGCATCCACCATGTTTGGCAAACCACATGCGTAAACTTGATAAGCAGTTAAATCTTTAATATCTTCTATCACCGCATCTTGTACATAACCTATTCTACCGGTCCAATTGTCCTTTGCTTTTGGCTGTGACAACACTGGGATGTATGTAAGGTTAGGCATATGCTCAGCCCAGCGTTTACATAAATCATGCATATACATATCGTCTAGGGTGCGTGTGCCGCGATATAACAAAATCTGGCGTGTATTTTCGGTATGAAACATATGTTCGATAATGCTTTTTATTGGTGCAAACCCTGTTCCTGTTGCCACGAAAATAATCGGTTTTTCAGAATCTTCACGCAAGTAAAAACTACCAAGCGGCGCTTCTAAACGCAGTATTGCTTTTTCTTCTAGCTCATTAAATACGTACTCAGTAAACTCACCCCCTTTTACTAAACGTAAATGTAGCTCGATACCAAATGCTTCATGTGGTGCACTGGCAATTGAGAACGCGCGACGTTTGCCACTCTTTAATAAAAACTCAACATACTGACCTGGGTAAAATTGTAAGCGCTCACTACCGGGTAACTGCAGATGTAATCTAACCACATCTTGGGTCAACATTTCTTTTTTAGAGACTCTAGCCGGTAATATACGTGGTTTAATACCACTAATGCCTATGGCTTCACGGGAATCAATCACTAAATCTTCTAGTGGTCTTGCGCAACAAAAGAGTGCATGACCTGCTGCAAGCTCTTCATCCGTCATGGCGCTACCTTGATAATCATCGTGCATCACTTTGCCTGAGATGACTTTACCCTTGCATGATCCACACACGCCATTGCGGCAACCGTATGGGATATTAATACCAGCTTCTGTTGCAGCTTCTAATACTGTTTGACTAGGACGAACATCAAATGTCTGCCCGCTAGATTGAATGGTGACCTTGGCCATTATTCTTTTCCTGGTGTTTTATCCGTTGAGGTATCGTTATCATCAGCTACTGAGTCTTTAACCTCTGTATACTCGCCTTCGATAATGTCATCATTTGCAGACTGTGAATCTGAATCCTTAAAATTAGCTTCATAAGCAGATTCATCTGTTTGGTAACTACCTTCATTAGCCTGAACTTTAGGTTGCTTGATTGGGATTAACAACAGAATAGCGGCAAACACATCGGTTAGCACACCGGGTATCATTAACAAAACACCTGCCACCATATTGCGTGCACTACCCATTATGCTTTTCAATGGGTTGCCACCTGCTTTTAGGCTCTGCATCATTTTAGCTGACATCATTTGCTTTTCACCGCGAATCAATTGTAAGCCAAGGTAGCCAATTAAGACTAAGTATAATATTAACCATAAGCCATAACGTTGGCCGAGCGAGATCAGCAACCATATTTCTGATACAAGAAAAGAAAGTAAAACAATTGGTATGAATAAACGCATAAGCTCCTTCATTAATTTAAATCATCAACTACTTAATTTAATATTTAGCCATGAATAATAACGATATTATAGTAGTGTTAACACACGTGCCTGACCAAAGTTGCGCAGAACATATTGCAAAAGCACTGATAGCAGCTAAACTAGCGGCCTGTGTAAACATTAGTAGTACGTGCCAATCAATATATGAATGGCAAGATAAGATAGAGACTCAAACTGAGGTTCCTATCCATATTAAAACTAGTCAACATTTGTATACGAAAGTTGAAGCGCTCATTTTAGAGATGCACCCTTACGAACTTCCAGACATCATTGTACTCAATGTACATGGAGGCTTTAAACAATATTTACAATGGGTAAATGCCCAATTCTCGCATTAGGATGATTATGTTAAAACGTTTTTCATATTTAATTTTCTGCTTTAGTATATTTTTATTACTAGTGACTCAGCTAGGCTTTGTATCTAATAGCTTTGCTGGCAATAGTGCAGGCGTAAACGCTTTTACGGACGAAGCTGATGATGAGTTTCTACATCCTGATATTGCTTTTCAACTGGATATTGCCGCCATAGATAGCACAACCTTAGAAGGAATATTCCAAGTTGCGCCTGGATACTATCTATATAAAGACCGCATTCAATTTGAAATTAAAGATGCCGCCCAAGGCAAAGTGACTGGTGTTGACTTACCTGCAGGTGAGATGAAAGACGACCCTAATTTTGGTAATAAAGAAGTGTATCACCATAACTTTGCTGCCAAAATCGTAACCGAGAATACGACTGAAAAATTCATAGTGAGCGCCAAATTTCAAGGCTGTAGTGAAAAAGGCTTATGTTATGCACCCCAAACCAAAACATTCAATTTAAGCGTGACTAGTGGCAAGGCCAATACTAGCCCAAGCGCAATTAGCCAAATTAACAGTAATGATGATAAAACCACACAAGCATTGAAATCTGGCAACTTATGGCTAGTCGTTTCTTTATTCTTTATCGCAGGATTATTACTCTCGTTTACACCCTGCGTATTACCAATGATTCCAATTTTATCCAGCATCATTCTTAACAGCCAGTCTAAACAGGCCAAGCCAACAAAGTTGCATGCATTTAGCCTGTCTGTCGCTTATGTATTAGGCATGGCGTTAACCTACACCTTGCTTGGTATCGCGGCAGGCTTATCTGGTAGCTTGCTTAGCCAATCATTACAAAATGCCTGGGTATTAGGTGCTACCGCTTTGGTATTTGTTGTACTCGCTTTTTCTATGTTTGGCTTTTACGAGCTAAAATTGCCCGCTGCATTTGAAAATAAGATATTAAATACCAGCCAAAAATTAAAAGGTGGGGAGTTCTTAGGCGTCTTTATCATGGGTACTTTATCAGCACTGATTGTTAGCCCATGTGTCGCTGCGCCTTTAGCTGGTGCACTCATCTATATAGGTCAATCCCGTGATGTATTACTCGGCGGTACAGGTTTATTTGCCTTAGCCCTGGGTATGGGTGTGCCTTTGTTGATTATTGGTGCTTCCGCTGGCAGTATTTTACCGAAAGCTGGCAGTTGGATGACGCTCGTACGTAACTTCTTTGGTGTACTCATGTTGCTCATGGCAGCTTACTTAGTTTGGCCAGTACTACCCAGTAATATTACAACGCCTGTCAATAAACTATTAGGGCTTTCTGTTGAACATTCCCTACCATTTGAACGCGTCAAATCAGTAGCAGAATTAGATGCCGCTATCGCCAATGCAAGCGGTAAAACTATCATGTTAGACTTCTACGCTGACTGGTGTATTTCTTGTAAAGAAATGGAAAAATTTACCTTTAGCAAACCGGAAGTGCAGGCTGCATTAATCGATGTGGTTTTATTGCAAGCCGATGTCACAGAGAATAATGCGGATGACCAAGCACTCTTAAAACGTTTCAATTTATTCGGCCCACCAGGCATTATATTTTTTGACCGCGCTGGTAATGAGCTGCCCATTAAAGTCATTGGCTATGTAAATGCAACTAAATTTTTGGCAACTGTTGAACGTGTCAATGCCTTATAAACAGCTCAATAAATTAAAAGCTTAATAAACTATGTTAAATAAATTAACCTCTCCTTTTGGCGCCATTCTTTTATTTATTGTCATTGCTGCAAGCACTGCTTATTTCAAAGTAGAAAAAACCACCGAGCAACCGGTGAACAACTCACCTACTGATATTTTATTTGGCACAACATTGCCAGACGAAAATGGCAAGCAACAAAAACTGAGTCAATGGCAAGGCAAAACCGTTGTCTTAAACTTTTGGGCAACTTGGTGTGCACCCTGTCGTGAAGAAATGCCTGAGCTATCAGAGCTGCATACCGAATACCTGGATAAAAACGTTGTTGTACTTGGCATTGCATTAGATGAGATTAGTGCGATTAAAGAATTTACAACTGAAACACCGGTTAGCTACCCGCTATTTTCTGCTGAAGATGTTGGTGGGCAGTTAGCTGCCAACCTTGGTAATGATAAAAGCGCGTTACCTTACACGGTGATTATTAAGCCAGATGGCTCTATCGCCAACACCTATTTTGGACGCATTTCTAAAGCGCTTTTAGAAGAAGCTTTGGTTAATTTACTATAAAAATTATTTAACCATTTGATTCAACCGCTTAGCTTTATACTACGATATAACTTCGCTTAAATGTTGTAAATTTGCTAGACAAAATAGCTTAACTTCGGCAAAATTGCACTCTATGAACATCTCTAAAACTGCATCGAAGTGATAAATAATGGCGGCTAAATCAATTTTAGTGCTGCACGGTCCTAACCTAAACCTGCTTGGTGTACGTGAACCAGAGCATTATGGGCACGCCACCCTCGACAGTATTAATGAAACCTTAAGTGCAACTGCAAAAGCAGCTGGTGCATTATTAGAAACATATCAAAGCAATGCTGAAGCTGATATCGTTGCAAAAATCCAAACACTTGCGACCGATAAAGTTGATTTCATCATTATTAATCCAGCAGCATTCACACATACTTCAGTCGCCATCCGTGATGCAATTGCTGCCGTTAACACCCCTTTTA
>JAZGEZ010000017.1:0-9884 GCA_036479055.1 Methylophilaceae bacterium
GCTCTAGTAATTTCGCTTGTTTGGCCAAGGTTTGATCGAGTGCTAAAGGTTTTATTTTAACCAAAGAAAATTTTTCAAGGCTGAGACCAACATCAGCGGCTAGCTTAGCCGTAATGCTGTCGGATTGCGCACGCTTGGTGCTGAGCGTATGTTCTGTTCTAAGTGCTAGTAAGCTAATGTTGCTGAGCTCAGTTTTCGATGCAATGCCTGCGTTGACGCGTTTTTCCAACATGTTGGCAATGTCTATTTGCGTGGCTAACTCTTCTTCAAGTAATTTGGTCTCACTGAGGTTGCGATGATAAGCAATTAAGTCCGTTGCAATTTGGTTGCGTAAAGCCCATGCCGTTTCTGCTACATCCATTTTTGCCGCTACTGCCTGCTTTTGTGCTTTTTCAACTCTAATTTCACGCTTGTTGTTTGTTTCAATCGGAATATCAACTGACAAACCATAGGACCAAGGCTTAATATCATCATTCTTTTGGTTGCTGCGTGCGATGTCCGCATGGATAGAGGGGTTGTTTTTTATACCGGCGGTCTGAACGGCTAGATTAGCCAAGCCCAATTGTTTTTTAGCAACGTCTAGTTTTGTATGATGAAAAAGAGCGCACATCGTAAGATCGTCTAACCCCCATTCGTTGAGCGGCAAACGGCTTTCTTCATAGCCTTGTTTAACTAAGAAGTTTTTAAATGCTGAGTCAATTGGGTTCTTTGCAAGTAGCTTAGCAGCGGTAAGCTTGCCATCTAAAGGCTTAATGGTTTGCTCAGTAGCGCAACTTGGCATTAATAGACTAAGCAATATAAGCGCAAATATTTTTTGGTGGCTGAGCATGGTTGTCAGTTGGGCTAGCAACTTCAATTCTCCTAATCTTTGAAGTTGTAGAAAGGCTTAATTACGCGATGCTGGCATGTACTGAACTAAGTGCGTCTTGCAAAGATTCTTCAGGTAGCTTATTAATCGTCGTTGCAAGTAAGTCGGCGGCTTCTACCGTGCGAATAGGTAAGTCGCTCGTATTAATTTCGGCAATAAGGCCAGCCGCCGCGCCCGCAATCACTAATAAAGCCTGCCGCTCTTTCATTAGGAGCTCTAGTTCTGTGCGTAGCATGTTGTTTTCAGCTGTATTCTCGGTATTTTGCATACTTTCAATCTTTAAAATAATGTTTTGGCAAAAATTATGGCTAACACTTTCCCTTTAAGCCTAGGACATACTTTAACTACCGTTACGGAAAAAGTAAATTTAAATTTTACAAACAAATTCAATTTAAAAGCCAATTTAAAAAACAAAGCGGTTTAAATTCATTACTTTTATGTAAGATTAAGCTTTTCGAGAGGGTATCATTTGAGATACAATGTCGCCTTTGGTGTTTAGGTTGCTTTTAAACAGAATCTAAACGTATGCGAGAGTGGCGGAATTGGTAGACGCACTGGTTTTAGGTACCAGCGCCGAAAGGCGTGAGAGTTCGAGTCTCTCCTTTCGCACCATTAACACTTAATGGTGTTTCAATAAAAATTAATCGGGAAGCGCAACATGGCAGCATCTGTTGAAAAAATCAGTAATATAGAACGTCGTATGACAGTCACCTTGCCTTTGGTGGATTTGGAAGACGTCATTAAAAAGAGACTCAATGAAATTTCGCGTACCGCTAAATTTTCAGGTTTTCGTCCAGGTAAGGCGCCTATGGGCTTGGTTAACCAGCAATATGGCGCACAAGCACGTGATGAGGTTTACTCTAAAGCGGTTGAAACAAGTTTTAGTGATGCGTTAGTAGAGCATAAGTTGCGCATTGCCGGATACCCCAATATCCAGCATAAGCCTTTTGCAGAGGCGGCGACAGCGCTTGAATATACAGCTACTTTTGAGATTCTTCCAGAAGTGAAGGTTGGCGACGTGTCCAAAATCAAGATTGAAAAACCAGTCTTAAGTGTTACCGAAGCAGATATTGATAAAACGGTCGATGTTTTGATTAAGCAACGAGTGAGTTATGAGCTTGTTAAGCGCGCTTCAAAAAAAGACGATCGCATTAATATCGACTTGGTTGCATCAATAGAGGGCGAGCAAGTCGAAAGCACTGGCAATAAAGGGATGGATATTGTGCTGGGCGAAGTTGGTCGAATTGAAGCATTTGATAAAGAATTGACTGGTGGCAAAGCTGGCGATACTAAAGAATTCCAAATTAAATACCCTAAAGATCACAACCCCGAAGTGTTGGCCGGTAAAAAAGTAGATTATGTAGTGACCTATAACAGCGTGTCACAACCTATTTTCCCTAAAGTTGATAAGGCCTTCGCAAGAAAGCTGGGTGTTGCCGATGGGGATGTTAAGAAAATGCGTGCTGAAATAAAAGTGAGTTTAGAGCAGGAAGTCGATAAACGGATTAAAGCACGCGTAAAAGAACAGGTTTTCCAAGGCTTAGTTGATGGAACAGAGCTTGAGTTGCCTAAGGCGCTAATGGGGGCTGAAATCGATCGTATGATGCAAATGACGACACAAAACTTGCAACAACGCGGCATGGAGCCGAACGCGATTCAATTGCAGCCTGAAATGTTTGAGGAGCAAGCTAAACGTAGCACGGCTTTGCGTTTAATCTTATCTGAGCTGGTAAACGTTGAAAAATTACAAGCAAATGCAGACCAAGTAAAATTGATGGTGGAAGCTTTTGCACAAAACTACGAAAAGCCAGATCAAATGGTTGATTGGTATTACGCGGATGTGAAACGATTAGATGAGCCAGCCGCATTGGCAACAGAAGAAAACGTGGTTGACTGGGTGTTAGCAAAAGCCAAAGTAAAAGAGACTAAAGTTAAGTTCGACGAATTAATGGCAGGATAAAAAGGGCGATAACAATGAGCGAAAATTCAAAGCTATTTAATCAAGCACCAGAAACACAAAACCTAGGTTATATTCCTATGGTTATTGAACAAAGCGGACGAGGTGAGCGCTCATTTGACATCTATTCACGTTTATTAAAAGAGCGGGTTATTTTTTTAGTCGGACCAGTGAATGATATGTCGGCAAATTTAATCGTTGCGCAATTGTTATTCCTAGAAGCTGACAACCCTGACAAAGACATCTCTTTTTATATTAACTCGCCCGGTGGCTCAGTAACAGCTGGGATGTCAATCTATGACACCATGCAGTTTGTTAAGCCTGATGTCAGTACACTCTGCATAGGCCAAGCGGCAAGCATGGGGGCGTTTTTATTAGCTGCTGGCGCCAAAGGCAAACGGTTTAGCTTGCCTAACTCACGTGTCATGATTCACCAGCCGTCAGGAGGCTTTCAAGGCCAATCTTCAGATATTCAGATTCAGGCTAAAGAGATCATGTATTTGCGTGAAAAACTTAATAAGATTTTAGCTGACCATACGGGTAAAGCTGCCGAAGAAATTGATGTTGATACTGAAAGAGACAACTTTATGAGTGCAGAAGAGTCTGTTAAGTACGGCATGATTGATAAGGTTATTGCTAATCGCGCTGAAGCGGCATAGTATTAACGTTGAAACTAGCAACAGGGGTGTTAAATGGCAACAAAGGCTGAAGACGAGAAGTTACTTTACTGTTCATTTTGTGGTAAAAGCCAGCATGAGGTGAAAAAGTTAATTGCAGGACCATCCGTGTTTATATGTGATGAGTGCGTTGACTTATGTAATGACATCATTAAAGAAGAAATTCAGAGTCTTAATGATATTAAAACAGCTGAAAAGGATCTTCCTAGCCCTAAAGAAATATCCAAGATCTTGGATCAATATGTGATTGGTCAAGAACAAGCAAAAAGAAATTTATCCGTTGCCGTTTACAACCATTATAAGCGTCTTGGACATAATCATATCTCTGACAATACAGCCAAAGATGATGTTGAGATTCAGAAAAGCAACATTTTGTTAATTGGTCCTACAGGCTCAGGTAAAACGTTGCTAGCACAAACCCTTGCGCGCTTGTTGGATGTGCCTTTTGTGATGGCTGATGCAACAACACTCACTGAAGCGGGTTATGTCGGTGAAGATGTTGAAAATATCATGCAAAAATTATTGCAGAAGTGTGATTATGATGTTGAAAAAGCACAACGAGGCATTGTTTATATCGATGAAGTAGACAAGATTTCACGTAAGTCTGAAAACCCTTCTATCACGCGTGATGTTTCTGGTGAGGGTGTGCAGCAAGCATTGCTGAAGTTAGTAGAAGGCACTATAGCCTCAATTCCACCACAAGGCGGACGTAAGCATCCGAACCAAGAGTTTGTTCAGCTGGACACGACTAATATATTGTTTATTTGCGGCGGTGCATTTGATGGTCTAGATAAAATTATACGATTACGCTCAGAAAAAGGCGGCATTGGTTTTGGTGCTGAGGTTAAAAGTAAAGACGACCTGAGTGATGTTGGTAAAGTTTTGCTTGGTGTCGAGCCGCAAGATTTGATTAAATTTGGTCTTATTCCAGAATTTATAGGGCGTTTGCCCGTGGTGGCCACTTTGGAAACGTTAGACGAAGAAGCATTGATGACCATATTGACGCAACCTAAAAATGCGCTGACTAAACAGTACACAAAACTCTTTAAAATGGAGGGTGTCGAGTTGGAGTTTAGAGAGGACGCGTTGAAAGAGGTTGCTAGGAAAGCATTAGACCGCAAAACGGGTGCGCGTGGGCTACGCTCTATCTTAGAACAAGCTTTACTAGATGTCATGTATGACATCCCTTCTATGGAAAACTTATCTAAAGTGGTGATTGATGAAGGTGTTATTAACGGAAAAACACCGCCAATCATGATTTATCAAGATTCTCCACAATTAGCAGAAAACGCGAGTTAATGACGGTTAACTAAGTGGGCTGTTTGCAACTGAACTTCAATGTTTTATCGTTATAAATAGAATTAATGTTAAGTCATTGAGCCTGTTTTAGGCACTTATTTATTGTTGTTTGCTATTGAACTATCGAAAAATGTTCCCATTCTAATAACACAGGGTATATTTAGCCCATGCGAAATTTAAGGTAATTATGACTGAACAAACTTTGACCGATGACGTATCAACAAGCCTGCCAGTACACGGCAAAATGCCTTTGTTGCCACTACGCGATGTTGTCGTTTACCCCCATTTGGTTATCCCACTTTTCGTTGGGCGAGATAAGTCTGTAAAAGCTTTGGAAGTGGCATCTGATGGCGATAAAAAAATCATGCTTGTTGCGCAAAAGTCGGCAACAAAAGATGAGCCAGACGCAAGTGATTTGTATGAAATTGGAACGATAGCAACCGTATTGCAAATGCTTAAGTTGCCAGATGGAACAGTCAAAGTGTTAGTTGAAGGTTTAGAGCGCGCCCGTATTTCTGAGTTTGAAGAAATAGAAGATAGCTTTTGGGCTAAAGTGGATAAAATTGAGCAAGAACATGAAGATGATAGTGAAGTAGAGGCGCTGATGCGTACAGTGCTAACGCAATTTGATCAGTACGTTAAGCTCAACAAAAAAATACCACCTGAAATCCTGACATCGCTTGCGACGATTAGCGAAGCGGGGCGCTTAGCTGATACTATTTCAGCACATTTGACGCTGAAATTGGAAGAGAAACAAAAAGTACTTGAGATGTTAAGTGTTACCGAACGGTTAGAGCACTTATTACATCTGATGGAATCGGAAATTGATATTCTGCAGGTAGAGAAGCGCATCCGTGGGCGTGTTAAGCGTCAAATGGAAAAAAGTCAGCGTGAATATTACTTAAACGAGCAGGTTAAGGCGATTCAAAAAGAACTTGGTGAGCAAGATGAAAACGCTGAGATGGAAGAGCTCGAGAAGCGCATAAAATCTGCAGGGATGTCAAAAGAGGCTTTAACTAAGGTGAATGCTGAGCTTAAGAAGCTCAAATTAATGTCACCAATGTCAGCAGAAGCTTCCGTGGTACGCAACTATATTGATATGTTAGTAAACCTTCCTTGGAAGAAAAAAACTAAAATTAGCCGAGATCTAAATGTAGCTGAGCAAATATTAGATGCTGATCACTATGGGTTAGATAAAGTAAAAGAACGCATTATTGAGTATTTGGCTGTTCAGCAACGCGTCGGTAAAGTAAAGGCGCCTATTTTATGTTTAGTAGGCCCTCCTGGTGTAGGTAAAACCTCATTGGGTCAGAGTATTGCAAAAGCAATCAATCGCAAGTTTATTCGTATGGCACTTGGCGGTGTCCGCGATGAAGCGGAAATTCGCGGGCATAGACGCACTTACATTGGCTCAATGCCGGGAAAAATACTGCAAAGCATGACAAAAGCTGGCGTGAGAAACCCATTATTTTTGCTGGATGAAGTGGATAAAATGGGTCAAGACCAACGCGGAGACCCATCTTCTGCACTGTTGGAAGTCTTAGATCCAGAGCAAAATCATACGTTTTCAGATCATTATGCTGAAGTGGAATACGATTTATCTGATGTCATGTTTGTAGCAACGGCTAATAGCATGAATATTCCAGCACCTTTGTTAGATCGTATGGAAATTATTCGTCTCGCCGGCTATACAGAAGATGAGAAAGTGAACATTGCAGAACGCTACTTACTGCCAAAGCAGCTGAAAGCACATGGGTTAAAAAAGGCTGAGATTAGTGTCGGAGAAGATGTTGTTCGACACATCGTGCAGTACTATACGCGTGAAGCAGGAGTTAGGCGCCTTGAACAAGAGTTGGCAAAACTATGCCGCAAAGTTGTAAAAGAGTTATTGCAAAGTAAAACAGATGCTAAAAACCACCATCGTGCTGATGATGGTGCAACTATTAACCCAATTAAAAAGGTCAATGTGACAGTTGAGAACATTGATCAATATCTAGGTGTTTATCGTTATGACTTCGGTGTTGCCGCCAAGGAAAATCAAATTGGACAAGTGACAGGCTTGGCTTGGACATCTGTTGGTGGAGAGTTGCTTACAATTGAAGCTGTTGTCCTGCCAGGCAAAGGCAAAACAATCAAAACGGGTAAGTTAGGTGATGTCATGCAGGAGTCTTTAGAGGCCGCGCTGAGTGTTGTACGTAGCCGGGCAGCACGTTTGGGCATTCCAGAAGACTTCTATGAGAAAAAAGATATACATATTCACTTACCAGAAGGCGCCACACCAAAGGATGGCCCAAGTGCAGGTATAGGGCTGACAACGGCTATCGTATCGGCTTTAACTGAGATCCCGGCTAAAGCGGATGTTGCCATGACTGGCGAGATAACATTGCGAGGTGAAGTCTTGCCGATAGGGGGGCTCAAGGAAAAGTTGCTTGCAGCACATCGTGGTGGCATTAAAACGGTATTAATTCCTGAGGCTAATATTAAAGATTTAGTGGATATTCCGGAAAATATCAAAAACAACTTGGATATTCACCCAGTAAAATGGATAGATCAGGTGCTGGAATTTGCTTTAGAAAAGATGCCTAAGCCTTTGACGTCGAGTGAAGAAAAAGTTTCAACCACAGTTTCTGACTCTGGAAAAGAACCTAAAACTGTCATTAGGCATTAAGTTTTCCGCTTAAAATATTTTTGTGTTGGTCAAAATAAAATAGTACTGAAAGCCTTGACACAGGCTTTTGTCACTTGTTATAAAGTCATAACAGACTAGATCTGTTACCTAAATAATCTTAGAGAGGGTTACTCGTGAACAAATCAGAATTGATTGATCAGATTTCAAAATCCGCAGATATTTCGAAAGCTGCAGCAGGTCGCGCACTTGATGCTACTACAGACGCTATTGCTAAATCCTTAAAAAAAGGAGATGTCGTTACTTTAATTGGATTTGGTACATTTTATGTAGGTAAGCGAGCAGCGCGTGCTGGCCGCAATCCCCGTACAGGTGCAACCATCCAAATTAAAGCTGCGAATTCACCTAAATTCAGAGCTGGTAAAGCGCTGAAAGATACTGTAAACTAGCGCACTTCGTTGGTTAAGCAATTAATCAACAGGCACTGCTAGTTTTATAGAAATATAGTTTGTAAAGTGATGCAGGGTGCTTAGCTCAGTTGGTAGAGCGTCGCCCTTACAAGGCGAATGTCAGCGGTTCGACCCCGTTAGCACCCACCAATACTTTTAAAACATTTGCCTTGATTAATAAAGAGTGCTCGTAAGTAGCGCTCTTTATTTTTGTGAGGTATCTCTAGTACTAGTGAATGCCGTTGTATGAAAACTGGAGTGGTAGTTCAGTTGGTTAGAATACCGGCCTGTCACGCCGGGGGTCGCGGGTTCGAGTCCCGTCCACTCCGCCAATATTTAAAAGCGAACGTTGCATATAAACGTTCGCTTTTTTTGTTCCCTAATACTGAATTTATTCAAATAATTTCAATTTTGAGTTCTTAAGCTCAGTGTGGTGATTTGGGTGTGCTTCTACAACGCACTTATGGTATATTATGTAGCTAAATTTTTCGATTCAATTGTTATATTTAAGTTGTTTTAAACCTTGAAAGTATACCTATGTTAGAGTTTATTCGTCATCACTCAAAAGGGTGGTTAGCAAAAATTATTTTAGTCGTGATTACGGTTCCATTTGCTTTGTTTGGAATTGATCAGTATTTAAGTGGTGCTGGTGGTAATGTACCCATCGCTAAAGTAGGAAAAGAAAAAATATCACTTCAAGAATATAGCAACACGGTAGACACCGTTCGAACTCGTATGCAAGCACAGGGGGAGAAGTTTGACCCTGCTGTATTAGAAAGCCCTATATTCAAGAAGTCTATCTTGGATGGTTTGATTATGCGGCGGCTTGTTAATGCTGAGACCATTCAATCAAACTTTAGCATTAGTGATGAACAGTTAAATAAACATCTCTTAGCAAGGGCAGAGTTTCAAGAAGATGGTCGGTTTTCACAAGAGCTATATCAAAACACATTAGAGCAGAATGGCTTAACGGCTAACGAATTAGAGTCTAGTATCAGAAATGATTTAGTTGTTCAGCAAGCGCGAGATGATTTAGCAATGCTCTCTTTCTCCCCCAAGTCTATTGCACAACAAACGGTAAAACATCAGTATCAAAAGCGTGAGGTGAGCACAGCGGAAATTAAAGCCTCTGCTTTCCTTTCAGAAGTGAAAATAACACCCGAACAGGTCAACGCTTATTACGAACGGCATAAAGATAAGTTTAAAGTGCCTGAACAAGTAAAAATGGAGTTTGTTTTGCTCTCTGCTGCGGGCTTATTGAAAGGTGTGACCGTTTCAGATGAAGATGTGAAACGGTTTTATGATGAGAATCAGGCAAAGTTTCAAGGTGATGAACAACGTGAGGCTAGCCACATATTGTTTAGTTTTGGCGTGAGTGCTACCGAAGCTGACAAGTCAGCGGCTAAAGACAAGGCGCTAGAGGTTCAAGCGATGTTAAATGCGAACCCTAATCAATTTGAAGCGCTAGCTGCTAAACACTCTCAAGATCCAGGGTCTGCAGCAAAGGGCGGTAGCCTTGGTAGTTTTGGTCGTGGCGCAATGGTAAAACCTTTTGAAGATGCTGTCTTTAATATGGACGTGGGCGGTGTTAGTGATATTATTGAATCTGAATTTGGTTACCATATTATTCGTTTAGATGGTGTCTCTGGCACTGCTTCATCATTTGAAGAGATGAAGCCACAAATTAAAGCTGAGCTTATTTTTCAGGAAGCACAAATTCAATATGCGACACTTACCGAAGAATTTAGCAATATTGTCTATGAGCAGTCTGGTAGCTTACAGCCTGTAGCAAAAAGGTTTGGCTTAGAGACGCAGACTACAGGCTGGCTCAGCCGAGAAGAGGGTGCTGAATACTTCAAGAACAGCAGTAAATTAATGGACATGGTCTTTTCTGATGAGGTGTTAAAAAACAAGCGTAACACTGAGGCTGTTGAAGTGTCACCAAATAACTTAGTGGCAGTACGTGTAGCAGAATATAAGCCTGAAGCGCCTAAAGCTTTTGATGATA
>JAZGEZ010000018.1:0-2576 GCA_036479055.1 Methylophilaceae bacterium
CATGCTCTTCATCTATCATGATGACCTTTAGGTTCTGCATAGCGGCATACACACTTAGGCGTGTACCAATCACGATTTTTGCTGCACCAGTACTAGCAGCTTGCCATGATTGTAAGCGCTCACTCTCGCTCAAATTACTGTGCAAAGTGACCAGTGGGTATTCACTTAAGCGACTTCTAAACCGCGCCTCTAATTGTGGGGTTAAATTAATCTCTGGCACCAACACCAATGCCTGTGCATCCTGTTCTGCTAAAACCGTTTTGAGTATCTGAATATAGACTTCCGTTTTACCACTACCAGTAATGCCGTATAGCAACCACGGCTTAAAGCCATTCATTTCTTTCAGTACAGACTGAATAACTTTCTGTTGTTCCACATTTAATGCCGGCTCAAGATTAGATGATTTTAGCGAGGGCTTGACTGCCACGACTTCAGTTTGCTGCAAGCAAGCTAATGTTTTTAAGTGTGAAATTGCTTTACGCCAGCCTGGAGAGACTTCCGCTAACTGTGCCTCGGTTAAACTTGCATTCTCTTGTAGCGCTTTCACAACTCTTTGCAACACAACCTGTCGTTTTGGTAACTCACCCAAATCGACTTCAGCATCGAGCTTATACACATAGCTTTTGCGGGTCACTGCTGGTTTAATCTGACGCAAACGTAGTGGCAGCGCAGAAATCATCGCCTGACCTAGTGGGTAGTGATAATACTTTGCGCAAAATTTAAGTAGTTTAAACATATGCGTATCGAACACCACATCATCAAACACATGCTGTACTGGCTTAAGTTTATCCAGTGGCACATCTGAATGATCTGAAATTTCTACAATGATGCCCACCAGATTACGGCCCGAGAATGAAACTACCGCACGTGCACCAACTTGCGCCTTAAACCCATCATTTGCATAATCAAATAAACGGTTTAGCGGTACATCCAGTCCAACTCTTAGAATTTGTAATGACATGGTTATGAAGTAAGTAGATAGTTTTTGTGTAAGTGCTTATTGAGTTAAAATACTGGCTTCGCAGATTTAATGCAACCATTCAATACGACAAGCTCAAATTTAAGACCTGACCCTTGAAAGACATCATTTCAAATTTACTCCTGCAAGCGGCCAAAACATTGGTTGCAGAACCTGCTGAACTATCCATCATACTAGAACGTCCAAAATCAGCTGAACACGGCGATTTTTCATGTAATTTAGCAATGCTATTAGCCAAGTCTTTACGTCAAAATCCACGCACGATTGCTGAACAGTTGATTAAGGCATTGCCAAAAAGTGAATCTATTGAAAAAGTGGAAGTAGCTGGCGCTGGTTTTATTAATTTCTATTTAGCATCCACGACAAAACAAGTCATTGTAAAAGACATCTTAACTGCAGGTGAAAAATTCGGACACAATAAATCAGGGAAGGGTGAAAAAGTACAAGTTGAATTTGTTTCAGCGAATCCAACGGGGCCCTTGCACATTGGTCATGGGCGCGGCGCTGCTGTCGGTGACTGTCTTTCTCGGTTACTCACTGCCAACGGCTGGGAGGTCACACGTGAATTTTATTACAACGATGCTGGTGCGCAAATTGATAACCTGACTAAGTCTGTATTAGCGCGTGCCCAAGGAATCGCTACAGACGACCCAAACTTTCCAGAAAATGGCTACCATGGGGAATACATAGCAGATATTGCCAAAGCTTATTTAGCCAAAAAAACAGTTGTTGCCGATGATATTGAAGTTGCAGCAAGCGGGGATATTAAAGATGTGGAATCTGTTCGTCATTTTAGCGTTGCCTATTTACGCCATGAACAAGATTTGGATTTACATGCGTTTCAAATTAAATTTGATGTGTTCTCACTTGAAAGCACTTTATACACATCTGGAAAAGTAGAAGAAACTGTACAAGCGTTAATTAGCAGTGGGCACACCTATGAAAGTGAAGGCGCACTATGGTTACGCACCACTGATTACGGTGATGATAAAGACCGTGTCATGCGTAAAAAAGAGGGCGGTTATACCTATTTTGTGCCAGATGTGACCTACCATTTAGAAAAGTGGAACCGCGGTTTTACCAAGGTGATTAACGAGCAAGGCGCTGACCACCATAGTACGATTACAAGGGTCCGTTCTGGGCTGCAGGCGCTAGATGTGGGCATTCCTAAAGCTTGGCCTAGCTATGTACTACACCAAATGGTAACGGTGATGCGTGGCGGGAAGGAAGTTAAACTTTCTAAACGTGCTGGTAGTTATGTCACGCTCCGCGATTTGATTGAAGAAGTCGGTTGCGATGCAACACGCTACTTCTTAGCAGCACGTCGTGCAGATTCACAATTAGTGTTTGACATTGATTTAGCCAGAGCACAAACAAATGACAACCCTGTGTATTATATTCAATATGCCCATGCGCGTATTTGTAGCGTTTTAAGTCAATGGGGTGGTAATGCATCTAACCTCTCATCTCATGATTTAAGCGCACTATCATCTAAGCAGGAAACAACACTTATGCAAAAGCTGAGTGAATTTCCAGAAGTGGTAAAAAATGCTGCAGACGATTTAACACCGCACACCATTGCTAACTACTTAAAAGT
>JAZGEZ010000019.1:0-6940 GCA_036479055.1 Methylophilaceae bacterium
CATCAGCCGCAATACTGCGCGTTTTAAAAAACCGTGCAGCCCAAAGCCACTTATCTAAACGGCATTTTTGATGGTTATCCACTGGCATAGCTTAATTAATTTTATTGAATATTGCCTTTAGTTTGCGACTTGTTATTTTCTAATGTTCTGCGATAGCCAGCCAAGACTGTTTGCGCATGTCCCAGCACGGTATTGACCGCATAATGTCCACCAGCATCTTGCTGGCCAGCCTCGACATTCACTAAATGCTCAATCCCTTCCAGTACATGATCTATCGTCACAATCTGAAACAAGCCCTCTTTAACCGCTTGCACCACTTCATTATCTAACAACAAGTGCCGCTGATTACGTTTAGGAATAATCACGCCTTGCTTGCCATTCAAGCCCAGCGCCTTACATACTCTAAAATAACCTTCAATTTTTTCATTAATCCCACCAATCGGCATAACCTCACCAAACTGATTCAGGGCTCCTGTAATCGCCATACCTTGCTGAATAGGTAAATCTGCCAACGCAGACAACAATGCAAACAGCTCTGCACAAGAAGCAGAATCGCCTTCTACACCGTTATATTCTTGTTCAAATACTAACGAGGCATTCAAACTTAAAGGCGCAAGATTAGAAAAACTAGCACTTAGCCAGTTTTGCAAAATAAAAATACCTTTATCGTGATTCGGCCCACTCATATTGACTTCTCGATCAATATTTATCAACCCCCTCTGGCCCGGATAACAACGTGCAGTAATTCGAATGGGCGAACCGAAGCTGGCATCGCCTAACTCCACATGCGTTAGTCCATTGACCTGCCCAACCACTTCACCATCTACCTGAATCAACAACTCATTATCGGTAATAGAATCACGAATTTGCGTTTCAAAATATTGATGCCGTTTGTTTCTCGCGGCAATGGCCGTTTGCACATGCCCTTCTTCCACAACGACTGCATCACCGGCATAAGACACGCTTTCCAGCATAACCCGTTCAAGAAAACCAAAGTTAGTGCTAATACGCGATTGGTCTTCTTCAAGTCGTTGCAAAGCGCCTATTAGGGCTGCCACCGCTTCTGAGCTAAAGTGCTGACATTGATGTTGCTCACATTTCTGTGCGACATATCCTGCCACAGCTGCATAGCTGTCTGCATTGGTCACTATCGTATCGGCAAACTCGACTTTAATTGGAAAGTGATCGAAAAAATCGGGGTTTTCTTCTAGCAAGCCATAAAAATCTTCACGCGAGGCAATCAATACTAACTTCACATTTAATGGAATTGATGTATTAGACAGGACGCAACCTGAAACTGATGCCCCGCTACCAGCCTCATCAAACTGTAATGTACCATTACGTAAAAAACGGTATAGCTTCTCGATAATTTGATCGCCATTGGGCTCGTCACTTAACAAATCACGTAACTGAATCTGCAACATGCCACCATCAGCTTTATGCAGGTTGCCCGCGCGCAAGCGTAAGAAATCTGGAATCTGTTCTGTGGTGCTTTCTAAGCTACCAAACAACGACTGATAGCTGGGGTCATTATCGTAAATAACTGGTTGCTGTAACCCATCATTCTGCGTTTGGCGATTATCAACCAACACATTCACACGAAACCTTGTCAAGTAACCATCGTTAATCAAGCTATCTAAAGCGCCTTCTAATGCATTACTGGCTGGCAGTTGCCAAGCCTTAAGATAAGCCAACACATCATTCTTGATGGCATCACAATAGGGCTTAAGCACATCATTTGCAGTCGCTAGCTTCTCTATACTGCTAAGCGCTGTCGGCAACCACCGATTAGCCTTATCTAGCATGATCTGCCGCTCCTTCACAACACCCAAATTTGGCAACTCCCCAATCAACGCCAATATAAAAGCATCCATTTCAGCCGACAGGATTGCACCAACACCAACAGGTAGCTTAATTAAGGCAGGCTGGCTGGTTTGTGCAAAATCAAATACAGCGACTAAATCAGTCAATGGTTGACTGGCGTCTTGCGCCACTTGGCGCATCGCGCTTTGCATTAGTGAAGTACGCCCACTGCCGTGCTGGCCTAATACCAACACATTAAACCCTGCTTGGCGCATGCTCAGACCAAACATAGCCGCCTTCTTTGCTTCTGATTGCGCTATCCATCCATGCACCTGTGGCTGATCGGCTGCAGACGACCCAGTTAAGTCCTTAGTCGATTTAAAATCTAAATCGCCTAATGGCACCGTCGCGTTTAATTCATGGGGTTTTAAAATTTGCATGGATTGCTATTAACTTTCCCAACGGGCTTGCGCATCATCATCACTTAATTTAGCATCTATCCAGCGCTCCCCTTTGTTTGTCGCTTCTTTTTTCCAAAACGGCGCTTTTGTCTTCAAATAATCCATCATAAACGCGCACGCTTTAAACGCCTCTTCTCTATGTGCGCTAGCAACAGCCACCAACACAATCTGATCTTGTGGTTTTAGTGTTCCCACACGGTGAATAATTAAACTGCCATTAATTTTCCATCGCGTGCTGGCTTCATGCTCTATAGCTTCTAACGCACGCTCTGTCATCTCAGGATAATGCTCTAAAGTCAGCGTTTGAATAGCATCCCCATCATTCATATCGCGCACTAAACCAACAAAGCTCACTACCGCACCAATATCTGCCCTACCGCCACGCAATGCCTTTAATTCAGCCGCCACATCAAAATCACCAGCTTGCACACGGACAGCCATGCTTTAGCCTCCCGTCACAGGCGGAAAGAAGGCGACTTCATCGCCATCGTTAATTGCTGCCATGTTGTCAGCTAGCTCATGATTAATCGCTGCACGGATGGTTTGCTTGCCATTAAACAAATCAGCCCAAATATCACCTCGCTCTGCCAAATGATTTTTCAATGCAGTCACTGTTGCAATATTGGCTGGCAATACAAGGTCTTCCGTAGAGTAATTCACAGACTCTTTAATCCTTGCAAAGTATAATACTTTTATATTCATAGCGTTAAATAACTTACTTAAAGTTAATTATTGAAATTAATCGTCATCAACAGCATCCAGCAAATCAACTGGCGCTTCGCTCAACTCTACGCGCTCAATCCGGGCAAACGTCCCTGATATTTTTTTGCTGCTCTTATGTACTTCTTGCGCATCATCATTCGCTAGGCGAATATGATCAGCTAATTTCTTCATTCTGGCATCAAAACGATTAAAGTCTTTACTTAGTTTGCCTAGCTCATCTTTAATAATATGCACCTGCTTACGCATCTCAACATCTTTAAGCACGGCGCGTGCGGTATTTAGCACCGCCATTAAGGTGGTAGGAGAAACCACCCACACACGCTTTTTCATCGCATAATCAATTACATCAGGGTGGTAAGCATGAATCTCCGCAAACACGGCCTCTGCTGGAATAAACATCACAGCGCCGTCTGAGGTTACATTTGGAATAATATATTTCTTAGCAATATCGTCTACATGCTTTTTAACATCCACTTTAAACTGCTTAGCAGCAGCGGCCTGCACAGTATCACTTAAGTCTTTATCAAACATGCGATGGTAATTTTCAAGCGGGAACTTACTATCAACAGCCACCGTCCCTGTTGGCTCAGGAAGGAATAACGCGCAATCGACGCGTGTACCATTGTCAAAGCTATATTGCATCTTAAAGCTTTGTTCAGGCAATACATTACGTACCAAACCCTCTAACTGCACTTCACCATACGCACCGCGACTCTTCTTATCACCTAGCAACTCTTGCAGGCTCACCATGTTGGTGCTTAGGCCATCAATTTTCTTCTGCGCCTCATCGATCGTCGCCAAGCGTTGCATCACACTCACAAAGGTCTCATTGGTCTTCTTAAAGCCTTCTTCTAAACGCTCCGACACCTTGCCACCGATTTCTTCTAAGCGCGCATCCACCACCTTGCTTAAACTCTCAATACTCTGTGTCAGCGTTGTTGTGGCTTTTAACATCGTGTCGTTAATTAAACTTTGTTGCGCTTTGCCCTGCTCGGCTAACGTTGTATGTAGTTTCTCCAACACGGTTTCACGGGTCTGGGATAAGTTTTTAGATTGCTCTAGCTGCAAACCTTGCATCGCTTCACGCGTCGCTAAAAGCTCTTGCGCAACATTACCTTTTAAACGATCGCCGGCCTCTTGCGAGCTCGCACTCAAACGATCACCTAATTTATTCAAGCCATCATTTAAATCAAGCAGCATACCGCGATGCTTATCTTCTAAGTTTTGTAAAAGCTGCGCATTCTTAGCATTGTTAAATGTAAACCATATTAACCAAGCGATAAGCACAACAAGCAAACATACAAGTGCAAGTAAAATTTCCATCAATGTCATGCATGCATTATAACTGAGTTAAATTAAAGCCTAGCGTCTGAAAGAAACTTTATATGCAAGCATTTGCCACTGGCACGTAAGCTTTAAATCGTGTTAAATTGCCATGATAATATCTGCGATGGAGTGACTGCACATGCCTTTGACCCATATCAAAAAACAGCTACTTATTATTCTCGCTTTTGGTGCATTACTAATCACCAGCTGCACCAATGCCAAGCAGCCCTTTCTAGCCACTAAAAATATTCTTTACAATACGCAAGGCCAGCTTTTAGACCTATACCTGCCCAAGGCTAGCAATAAAAAGACCGCCATTATGTTTATACATGGCGGCGGGTTTAAAGCTGGCAACAAAGAAGAAATGGCTGGCTTTGCAAAACTTTATGCTAAGAATGGTTTTGTAACCACTAGCATTAACTATCGATTGACCCCAGAACACCCCTATCCAGCCGCCGTTAATGATACAAAAGATGCATTCGCTTGGATGCAGAAAAATGCCCTGCAATATGGTTACAATGCCAACAAAATTGTATTAGTTGGCTATTCAGCTGGCGGCACGTTATCGCTTAACGTAGGGCTAGATAACACACAACATGTTGCTGCCACTATTAGCGTTGCAGGCGTTACTGAATTTGGCTCACTCATCAAAGACACACCATTGCCGGAATTAAGAGCTGATTTAAAAACCTATTTAGGGCAGGAAGACCCTCTACAGGCCTCACCACTATCACAAATAAGTCAACAATCCCCACCCGTGTTTATCTTTCATGGCGATAAAGACAACATTGTACCCATCAGCCAATCCGTTTTATTGGCAGAAAAGCTTAAAAGCAATAAAGTGCCTGTTTTATTCCGCGTATTTCCTGATGCAGGCCATGAGATTATGCTACCCAATAAACACTTAAAACAATTACTGAAAGAAATGACCGGCTTCATATTAGCCGTAGAATCCAATAATGAATAAATTCCGTAAACAGCAACCTAGTCTTCAACTATAATGTTTTTCCACGCTTCAGGTTTTGCTGGGTATGCTAAATCTAGCTTCTGTAAGGTATCTAGCAATATTCTAGAAACCAATAAATTACGGTTAGTTTTAGAATCGGCTGGTATTACATACCAAGGCGCATCTTTAGTTGAGGTTTCTCGTAACGCATCTTCATAAGCCGCCATATACTTTGGCCACAATGCACGTTCTTCTAAATCTCCTGGGTTAAACTTCCACGTTTTATGTGGCTCATTTAAGCGCTCATACATCCGCTCTTTTTGTTCTTCTTTAGAGGTGTATAAGAAACATTTAATCACCGTTGTGCCGGTCTCTGTTAACAATCGTTCGAAATCTTTAATCTGCTGATAACGCTGTTTACATTCTTTATCACTAATCCAATCATGCACCTTCACAATCAGTACATCTTCATAATGACTACGGTTAAATATAACAATCTCACCTGCTTTAGGCACTTGTTTATGTACCCGCCATAAATAATCATGTGCCAACTCTTCCTTAGTTGGCTTTTTAAAGCTAGCCAAGCGTATGCCTAACGGATCACACTCGCTAAACACGTGCTTCACTGTACCGTCTTTTCCGCTCGCATCCATGCCCTGCAACACCAGCAATATCTTATGCTTTTCTTGCGCATAAAGAATATCTTGCAACGCATTGATTTCCACGCCCAACGTTACCAGCGCATCCAAGTCATCTTGTTTGCTTTTCCCACGCTCAGACCGATCACTAGATTTAATATCTTTTAGCGAAAACTGAGATGATGGTTTAACTAAATATTGATCAAACTTTGCCATTTTTATCCTTTTAATTGACAGCTTATTAATTGACGGCCTTAAGTGCTCACCCCTAACAAACGTCAAACACAATACTAGATTGTCTGCTAATTTTAACTTTCATACAGTTCAACTGCAAATTAAGACTGTAAGCTATACTGCAATATAAACACACATTTAAAAACAAAAAAGCATGGCTTCTACTAGGAATATTTTTAACAGTATTTCTTAAATTTTTTCCATTGTTATTTGGAGTGATTAGAACGATTGTTAACATCATGCAAAAAATATAGCTGGCTACTGGAGCATCAACTTAATTTGGCATTAGCAAGAAGAAGGAAGGAAGTGAAATATCATTCTGAGATTGATGGACTAAGGTCTAATGGGTATAACGCCTATTGTTTTTTCTCCACCACCTGCAAATGGCGTTAATATAGGTCGATGCCTAGCTAAGGCAGACTGGAATGGTCTGAATTTAGATACCTGTAATTTTAGTGTAGATGAAATGACTAATGATAGAATTTACGCAAACAAACTACTTGAAATTATCGAAAAAACCAACAGGGTCGTTCATGTTGATAACCTTCATTTGCGATACATTACTTTGTAAAACGCATTTTGGCTCTACTTACCTGTTTAGAGATGAAGGACATTTATCCTACGAAGGGTCAGCAGCACTAGGTGAAAAATATAATTTCTACAAAATCATTGCTAGTAACAAATAATATGTCGCTAACTCAGTAGTTTGGATTCAAGTGTAGGTCATTGCTCTACAGTCTACAACCGTTATTTAAGGTGATTTAGCATCAAATTATTAAATAAAATTTACATTATTGGGCTTTTACTTG
>JAZGEZ010000020.1:0-4838 GCA_036479055.1 Methylophilaceae bacterium
AGCATGGCATCCAACGCATAAAGACTTTGTGTTATTTAGCCGACTTGACCTTGTGGACAAGCAGTCAAATGTAGTTAATAGCACAAATAATGCAACTGATAACAGTGGGAAAACCCACACACAAAAGATAATTCACAATGTGCATTACAACCGTAAAATTAATAAGAAAACACAAGTGAGTGTACATCACGGTATTAAGCATATTATCGACAAAAATAATCAATCTAAAAGCACCACTACAGTCGATACAGGCACGGTTGAAGTCCGCTACGACATTAAGAAGCGCTGGGACGTTGGCGCAAGAGCTGGCTATTTAAAAGATTGGAGTGCCAATACCACTAAAAAAGTGGCAGGTGTTTCTCTGGGTATGCGCCCAACTAAAAACATTTGGTTAGAACAAGGCTATAACTTTGAAGGCTTTGACGATGACGACTTTGATGATAGTAGCTATAAACATGAAGGGGCTTATTTGAGCTTTCGTTATAAGTTTTGATCGTTACCCCCAATAAGTAATAAGAATTGATAGGAAATCAATCGTAAATGAAAACAATATTCTACAACCCCATTAAAAGAAGTTTTTCTATTCTTCTAATAATACTTGTACCTTTAATAAACGTTACTGTATCTGCTGATACGCCCATTGACCTTTTTGAAAGCCATGCAGGTAACGTCAACTTTGTGGGTGCTCAAAAAACACGACGAACACAGGCTAACTCAGGTAATGCTTGCGCAGTTACAGGGGCAAACAACACCAACACAACGACGATAGCAGGCATACCTGCTGGTGCGACCATTCGCGCGGCACACTTATATTGGGCAGGTTCTTTCTCTAGCGCATCAGGATCTACTCGTACAACGCCAGATTACAATGTAACCTTTGAAGGAAGTGCTATTTCAGCTGATTTAGGTAGAAGATATACGGCTGATTATGATGCGACTGAACAGTATTTTAATGGTGTAAAAGATGTGACCTCTATCGTCCAAGCTAGGGGCAATCCTAACGGTTCATACAGCTTTAGCGGCTTATCAGTTAATACCGCCGCACCTCACTGTACTTATGCCGTAGTTGTTGCTGGCTGGGCTTTAGTTATAATTTATGAACACCCTAGTGAAGATTTTAGAGTCGTTAATTTGTTTGAAGGCTTTGAGCTGATTTATGGCGAAAGTGTCACGCTAACACCCAGTAATTTTACTATTCCAGCATCACCCATTAACGGTAAACATGCCTATCTTACTTGGGACGGGGATGCTTCCAATTCAAATGCTCGCAATGGTTTTGTTGAAGCGCTTACCTTTAATGGCGTAGTTCTAAGTGATGCTAACAACCCCGTCAATAACCAGTTCAACTCCATTAGCACCATAAACGGTGTAGACAATAATGCCTACGGCGTCGATTTAGACATATTCACCATAGATTCTTACTTATCTGCAGGTCAAACATCTTCTACATCAATCTATAGCTCAGGGGGAGACCAAGTTCATTTATCGATGGAAATCATTAGTGTCACCAACACACCTGTATCCGATTTAGCCATCAGTAAAACGCACGTTGGAAATTTAAATGTAGGGCAAAATGCAACTTACACCATAGCCGTCAACAATAATGGTCCCATTGCCGAAACAGGACCCATCGTCGTAACCGATACCCTGCCCACAGGCTTAACATTTGTAACTGCAACAGGTACTGGCTGGAGTTGCAGTGCTACAGCACAGCTGGTCACTTGTAACCGTACTGGCAGTTTGGCAAATGGTGCAAGCACAGCACCTATCACCTTAACTGTTGCTGTTTCTGCACCCTCACTACCTTCTGTGACTAACACTGCTAGCGTATCAGGTAACAATTTTGATAATGTTTCTGGCAATAACAGCAATAGTGATACTGCCAGTGTAACCGCTGACCCTAGTATCACCTTGAAAAAGACATCAAAGACTATTTCTGACCCTGTTAATGGCAACACTAATCCCAAAGCAATTCCTGGAGCGCTATCGCAATATACGTTAAAAGCCACTAACACAGGGCTTGGTGCGGCTGATAATAATTCTATCGTTTTAAGCGATGCAATACCTGCGAATACTGCGCTTTATGTTAATGATATATCAGGTGCGGGGACGGGCCCTGTGAGGTTTGTTGATGGCTCACCGCCTAGTGGATTAACGTATGCATTTAGTAGCTTAAGTAGCACAACAGATAATCTGAGCTTTTCTAATAATGGAGGAACAAGTTATAACTACTCTCCTACCGCTGATGCTAACGGTGTTGATAGTAGCGTTACGCATCTAAAAATGGCGACACAAGGGGCATTTCTTGGTGATAATGGATCAGGTGCACCTAATTTTGAATTAAAGTTTAGAGTTAAGATTCAATAAGAATTTACCATGAAAAAAACTTATCTAAAATCTGGAGGAATATCGTTGACGCGATTTCTACTATTTTTCAGTCTAAACTTATTCATCACAGTAGCTTATGCAGCTCCACTTGATTTTCTGAATAAAACACTAGTATCTGAAACAAGCTTTGATAATACCGCCACTGCATTTGTTAATGATTATTCATCATCAGGTAGCCCACTTGATGACTCCATTGATAGAAATGTTCCTCTAGGTTTTAGTTTTCCTTTTGGTGGAACCAATTATACAACCGTCAATATTGTTTCCAATGGTTTTTTACGTTTCACGACCAGTAATAACACCTATTACGGAAATACAACGCTTGATGGTATTGATGCCACAATGCCACATGCTATCTTCCCCTACTGGAATGATTTAAACCCAGGTGGTGGAGGTAATATTACTTATAGCACATTAGGCACAGCACCAAACAGACGCTTTGTAACCACTTGGACAAATGTGCCTCACTATAATGTTGTTGGCAGTTACTCTTTCCAAGTTGTTTTATATGAGGATAGCGTCATTCGCTTTCGCTATGATTCAACAAGTGATGCAAATGGAAGCTCAAACGGCGGTGCTACTATTGGCGTCATTGAAAATGATACAAAATTTGATCAACACTCATACAATACCACTATCGATGCCAGTAAGGATATTTTCTACTCACCACTGCCTCCACCACCTGTAGACTATGGCTACTCAGACTGGCGCTTTGATGAAGATGGCTGGAATGGTACAGCCAATGAGGTTAAAGATTCACACGCAGGTTTTCATGGTACAGCTTACAATGCTCCAACGGTGCCAGGGAAAATATGTAATGCCATGGATTTAAGAGCTAATGGCACACAAGACTATGCGTCGCTAGGAGCAGCCTCACTCAACGGGGTGAATGATTTCACTATTTCTGTTTGGCATAAAGGTGCCTCAGCTAATGGCAGATCCTTACTCTCAGGGGCTGGAAGCTCAGGTTCTAATGAGCTTATTTTCTGGCATGCCTCTTCTACAAATTTTGGCGGTCACTTAAAAGGGAATAATCTAGGAGGCGTTACTACCAGCAATATTGCAAACAACACATGGCGACATTTAGTTTGGCGACGCACTGGGGGGCAATCTTGTTACTTTATAGATGCTCAATTGCAAAACTGCCAACCAACTAGCCAATCTGCTGGCTTAAATATTTCTTCTCTAATTTTAGGACAAGAACAAGATTCTATTGGAGGTGGGTTTGACGGTGGGCAGGACTGGGAAGGAATATTGGATGAATTACTCATTTTTAGACGTGCTTTAGATAACACGGCAATTAATGGTATTTACACCAACCAAAATGCTGGAAAAAATTGGGATGGAAGCTATCGCGCCTGTCCCAATATGCCGAACATGAAACTAACAAAAACATCTCAAGTTATTTCTGACCCTGTCAATCTCACTAACAATCCAAAACGCATCCCCGGTGCAACAGTGCGTTACACAATACGTGCTGAAAATATACATTCTACTGCGGGTGAGAACGTCACTATTACCGATAGCTTAAATACCTTCATAGGTAACGGAAAGATTGAATGGTTTGGAAATATCGTACTTAATTCACCCAATACCAATGGCGGTGCTGCAACACTGTTAAGCGATGCTATTGATGGCGATGTAGGGCAGTTTAATGCGAATACCTTAACCGTAGAATGTGGCAATATCAGTAACACGGGGCCATGTATTGTTCGATATGATATTAAGGTTAAATAGTGCTGGTATTGGTGGTTGATGGTTGATGGTTATTATTTAGATTAAGCACTAATCCTCTGGCAGCAAGTGCGCCTTACGAATCCCCATCAAGTACAGCGAGCCAAAATAAGTCATAAGTGCCAAAATAATTAAAGCAAACAAATGCCCTACTTTGCTCCCTAAACCTGCACCCTGCCACCAGCTATCAGTGGGGTTAAGCCAAAAAATTAATGCACCCATCGCAACGACTGCTACAACTATTTTTGATAAATCAGTCAGCCATAATCTACGAGAAACACTGTGAAAAACTCCGCGCTTTTTAAGATGATAAAACAATAAACCCGCATTAATATACCCAGCCAAAGCCGTCGCTAATGCCAAACCAGCATGTGGCCCTACATAGCCCATTGAGTACCACGGGTACACAATCAAAGAGCTTAAAACAATATTACTAATAATAGAGATTATGCCAATACGCACCGGTGTTTTAGTATCTTGACGTGAATAAAATCCCGGCGCTAGAACCTTCACCAAAATAAAAGCAGGTAAACCCAGCGCATAAGTCATTAAGCTCATGCTTGCCATATCAACCAGCTGCCAACCGTTTACACCATTGTTTAACACGGTCGCTAAAATCGGTTTCGCTAAAAGAATCAAGCCCACCATTGCAGGCAAAGCCATTAACAAACCAATACGCACTGCCCAGTCTAAGGTTTCACTAAAAGCTTTGCCCT
>JAZGEZ010000021.1:0-5617 GCA_036479055.1 Methylophilaceae bacterium
GTTATGTTTAATACAAGGGGTGCCAATTTCAAAAATATCAACATATGGCGCTACTTCTTCTGCTAAAGCCACTGTTGCGTCAAAATCTAATGAGTCTAATGCCATTTGAATTAATGGTGTTGCCATATTACGTACTCCAGTTTATTTTTATTACGAATTTGTTACGTATCTATAATGTACTTAATAAAAAGTACTTGTTACGAGGAGGTAACTTTAAATCAATTTATAGCCTACTGTCAATGCCCGTCATTCGTACAGCCGTTGATAAAACCTACTGTAGCGAATAAGCAACGGATAAATTAAAACAACAAAATCAATAAATTATTCACCCCTATTCATTAAATATTAACGAATTTTTACTCTTTTTAAAACCATTTCATCATTCTCTAGTCTATTAAAACTGCTACTAAGTTTTAATAGAATTGCTTTTTCACAACAAGTATTTTTTTAAAAGCCATTCACAAAAAATGCCGCATAAAAGCGGCATTTTTAAAGCATTTCTTATCTATACTCTGATAATTATGAAGATACATTCATCAAATACTTTTCAACCCCTGTCGCTTTTACAACCAACTGTCGCTTCATATATTTATCAACGCCACTCAACTCTATTGTTTTTTCTTCAACAACTGGCTTTGCTTGCAAATATTTGTCTACACCCGTAGGCTCAAGAACTTCTTCAACTAAATCCTCAGCAACCTCTTGAACTTGAACTTCATCTTCTATTGAAGAATTTGCAATTAAGTATTTTTCCACACCAGAAACAGCATTATCTCTCTCTATTGCGACCTGCCCTTCTAAATACTTTTCAACCCTAGTAGGAACATGCTTAGCATCCTTCACTATTGTCTCACGCCCTTGCAAATACTGCTCAACACCCGATTGCATTGATTCTTTATCGGTTACGGCCTTTCCTTCTAAATATTTATCGACACTCGATTGCCCAGACTCTAGCCCTGCTGGAATAAACTCACCTTCCAATGTTTTTTCAATAGCTTCAGATGCCGCGCTCATAACAGACCTAACTTTTGCCATGTACTTAGCAACACCACTCATTTCAGGCTTATGCATATCAGCAACGGCTTTCATTGACACATATTTAGCCACACCACTTACTTTAGGGGCTGATTTTCTTGCTAGCGTTTGATTCCTTAAATACTTTTCCACCCCTGTAACAACAAAATCAGCCTTATCGTTACCCGCTTGACTCTGCATATACTTAGCCACACTACTAATGGCAGGTTTTTTACTAGCCTCTACCATTTTGTTTGTTAAGTATTTGCTTACTCCCGTAATAACAGGCTTATTTTCCTCTAATTTTGACCGCCCTTTTAAATACCTATCAACTGCACTTAATCCCTCTTCATCATCCTCACCTGCCAACTCAAGTAAACTTTCAGCTAATCGCGCTTCTCTCTCAGCAATTTCAGCAGCTTCATTATCAGCCAACAACTTCTCTTTTGCTAAAACAGCCTGTTGCTCCAAATATCTTTCAACAATACCTGCTGCCGCTTCTTTTTTTGCAGTCATTTCCTGCTCCAATTGATATTTTTCAACCCCTGTCACATTAGATTTCACTCTTGTAGAAAATGTTTTTTTAGCGACATACTTTTCAACACTGCTGGGTGATGCAATGGAAGTTATATGTTTTTCCACATACTGATCAACACTACTAACTTCAATTTCAACTTTTTTAAATGACGATTGCTTTCGTAAATACTTATCTACACCACTTGATTTTATCGTATTTTTTACAGAAACTAACTGGTTAGTCACATATCTATCCACCCCACTAACAGCGACTTCTTTTTGGTTTCTTACATATTTTTCAACACCTGAGGCACCCATTGATTCATTCTGTTCTAAATATTTAGAAACCCCTGATTTTTGGGGTCTAGCCTCTAAATATTTATCTACGCCAGTAGGCCCTTTATAAACCACCATTCTCTTTTCTTGGCCACCTAAATACTTATCTACACCTGTCGTCACGGGCATATTGCTGACATATTTAGAAACCCCTGTTTCTCCACTTGAATCTTCTGAAGATACTTTTACTAGTGCTTTGCTAGTGCTTGACTCAGAGCGCTTAGAAAAGAACGGCAACACCGCTAATATACTTTTCATCAAATATTCCTCGCTTTTATTATTTTGGGGATCAGGTTGATCCTTGTAAATAATACACTAAACCTTCTAGAGCATTATTTACAAAAAAACCGCTTCTATTTCTTAAATGCTGGTGTTTTTAAACGCCAGCATTTAAGACAAACTTATACGATATTTTTCACAGTTTTAACGATATTCTCCACAGTAAAGCCAAAGTGTTTCATCACATCGCCTCCCGGTGCAGATTCGCCAAATGTATCTATTCCTACCACACCGCCTTCAAGCCCTACATATTTACGCCAGAAGTCAGTAACACCCGCTTCTACCGCTATACGCTTGGTTCCCGGTGTTAAAATACTGTCTTTATACGCTTGGTCTTGACGATCAAACACATTCGTTGACGGCATGGAGACTACTCGTACTGAAGTTCCAGCTGCTTGTAGTTCTGCTTGGGCTTGTATCGCCAAGTTGACTTCTGAACCTGTCGCAATAATAATCGCGTCTGCATTGCCTTTGGCTTCTGAGATAACATACGCGCCTCTACGAACCGCTTCGATTTGGTCGTTTGTTCGCTCAATAAACGGTAATCCCTGACGACTTAAGACTAAGCTCGTTGGCCCGTCCATGCGTTCTACAGCCATCACCCAAGAAACTGCAGTTTCTGTGCTGTCTGCTGGACGCCATACGTCTAGGTTAGGCACTAATCGCATTGCCGAGGTATTTTCAATCGGTTGATGTGTCGGTCCATCTTCACCTTGGCCTATTGAGTCATGTGTCAATACGGCAATGGTTCGAATTCCCATCAGTGCTGCCATGCGGAAGGCACTTTTTGCGTAGTCTGAGAACATGTGGAAGGTGCCACCAAACGGTAGTAGTCCGCCATGCAATGTCATGCCATTCATAATGGCATACATGCCAAATTCACGGACGCCGTATGAGATGTAGTTACCCATTTCTTTGCCATCTACGTGTTTGAAATCTGCACAGCTAGTCAGGTTTGAGCCGGTTAAATCAGCTGATCCACCTAAGAATTCAGGTAAGGTAGGTGCAAGTCCTGCGATACATTTTTGTGATGATTGACGGCTGGCTAGGCTTTCTGCTTTTGCATTGGTGTCTGCAATCAAAGCGTCAGATGCTTGTTTCCAGTTGGCTGGTAAGTCACCTGCCATACGACGTTTGAATTCTGCCGCTTCTGCAGGATATTCTTTAGCGTAGGCTGCAAATTTTGCGTCCCATTCTGATTCTGCTTTTGCGCCTTTGGCTTTTCCATCCCAGCCTGCGTATACGTCAGCTGGAATTTCAAAAGGGGCTGCGTCCCAGTTAAGTTCTTTTCTTGTGAGTGCAACTTCTTCGTCACCTAGTGCTGCGCCGTGACAGTCATGGCTACCGCTTTTATTGGGTGAGCCAAAGCCGATGATTGTTTTACAACAAATTAAGGTCGGTTTGTCTGTGACTTTTTTGGCGTCTGCAATCGCTTTGTTGATGGCGTCCGGGTCATGTCCATCTACTGAGATAACGTGCCATTGGTAAGCTTCGAAACGTTTTACGGTATCGTCTGTGTACCATGCATCGATGTGCCCATCAATTGAGATGTTGTTGTCGTCCCAGAATGCGATTAGGTTACCTAAGCCCCATGTGCCTGCTAGTGAGCACGCCTCATGTGAGATACCTTCCATTAGACAGCCATCACCCATGAATACATAAGTATGGTGGTCTACAATTTTATGCCCTGGTTTGTTAAATTGATCTGCCATTAGCTTTTCTGCTAAGGCGAAACCGACACCGTTAGTAATACCTTGGCCTAGTGGACCTGTGGTGGTTTCTATGCCAGGTGCAAATCCATATTCTGGGTGTCCTGCACATTTTGAGTGCAATTGACGGAATGAAGCCAGTTGCTCCATCGGTAAATCATAGCCTGTCAAATGCAATAGTGAGTAAAGCAACATGGAGCCGTGGCCATTAGATAAGATGAAACGGTCACGATCGGCCCATTCTGGGCTGGTCGGGTTGTGTTTCATGTGATCGTTCCATAGGACTTCGGCTATATCTGCCATGCCCATAGGGGCACCAGGATGTCCTGATTTTGCTTTTTGTACGGCATCCATGGTTAGAGCACGGATTGCGTTTGCTAAGTGACGACGTGAAGACATGTATTACTTCTCCTAAACTATGATTTTATTATTCGTTTTCAGTTCAATGGCTGGCTGGATTGAAGTTTGTTATTGTCTTCCACCGATGATGTTTGCCTGCGTTTCTTTGTGTACTGATAGTTTGATAGGGCTGAACGGATAGTTTTTGCCATCCGCCCCCCCTGCGCTGAGTTAGTTTTATTCTAAGTTAGCGTGTCTTTCTCTCATTTTCTCTTCTGCGATGCCTTTATCATGAATGATATGTGAGATCGTTGATTCTAAGAAAACTAGTGTGGAGAGTTCAAAGACGGTGCCCATTGGCATGCCTTGAACTTTTCCATATTGCTCTTCTGATCCAATTTGGAAGACGCCATCGGCTAAGTCGCCTATGGTTGAACTTCCTTTGGATGAGATGAGCATGATGTCTGCGCCTATCTTTTTTGCGCTGTTGGTGAATGCAACAAGTTGTTCCGTTTCACCCGAGCCTGAGATGATGATTAATAAATCACCTGCTTGAATGCTGGGGGTGACTACTTCACCTACCACACTGACATCATACCCACTATGCACCAAGCGCATAGCAAAGAAATTACCAACTAGTTTTGAGCGACCTGCGCCTGAGATGAATATCCGCCTTGCTTTATCAAGCATGGTGGTTAATTTTTCATCATACGACGTTTCAGTTGCGCTTAAAATATCGGTGATTTTGTCTATTACCATTTGTTGGTGCATGTGCCGTTCCTTATGCTGCTTCTACTAATTCACGGATTTCACGTGCAGATTCTGCAGGTGATGGTGCGCCGTAGATTGCTGCGCCAACAACGATGATGTCTGCGCCTGCGCGAACTACGTCTTGAACAGTTGATTGGTTAATGCCGCCCGCTATTGATACACGTACGTCTAAGCCTAGGCCTAAGATTGTCGCTAAATCATCAAAAGGAGTGTCGCCTGCTGCTTGTGCATCAAGACCTGTGTGAATACCTACGATTTGTGCGCCTGCTGCAACAGTTTCTGTTGAACAGCTTGCTTTGTCGCCTACATTGATTAAATCAATTTGGGCTTCTGCTCCGTGGGCTTTCGCTGCTTTGATTACGCCTGCACATGTTGCTGCACCTGATACTCCTAACACTGTACAGATGTCTGCGCCTGCTGCGTAAAAAGGTGTTGCTTCGTATTCACCTGCATCCATTGTTTTTAAGTCAACTAATAGCAGTTTGTCTGGAAAACGTGCTCTTAGTTCTTCTACTAGTGGTACGCCGTTATGTTTAATACAAGGGGTGCCAATTTCAAAAATATCAACATATGGCGCTACTTCTTCTGCTAAAGCCACTGTTGCGTCAAAATCTAATGAGTCTAATGCCATTTGAATTAATGGTGTTGCCATA
>JAZGEZ010000022.1:0-9882 GCA_036479055.1 Methylophilaceae bacterium
GCAAACCTGGGAATTCGCCAACCATGTCAGTTGTTAAATCTGCTTTTGATAATTTAGCTGCAATCTCTACTTTGCTTACCAGTTTATTGTCGCCAATTTTCTCAGCAATTGCTGTCGCAATATTCACTACACGCGCATTGCGTTCGCCTTGTGAACCCAGTTTGTTGTGATACACCACTTTTGATAAGCCTTCTAAACGGCTTTCTAGTGTTTTTTTGCGATCTTGATCGAAGAAGAATTTTGCATCAGCTAAACGCGGACGAACCACGCGCTCATTACCACCAATGACGGCACTTGGGTCGGCTGGTTTAATATTAGAGGTGATTAAAAATTTGCTGGTGAGTTTGCCTTCCGCATCGAGTAACGGGAAGTATTTTTGATTCGCCTTCATGGTCAGAATCAAGCATTCCTGCGGCACTTCTAAGAACTCAACTTCATATTGGCCAAGCAATACATTGGGTAATTCAACCAGAGAAGTGACTTCATCCAATAAATCTTCATCTTCAACCGGTGTTAATCCCTCTTGATCGGCAACTGCTTTTAGCTGTGCCGCAATATCTGCTTTGCGTGCTTCATAGCTCGCAATCACAGCGCCTTCTGTTTTAAGCTGTTCTTCGTACGTATCTGCATTGTTCAAGGTAATAATTAGATTTTTTGCTTCAAAGCGATGACCTTTTGTGGTGTTGCCTGCCGTTAAGCCTAAAGCATTAACGGGGATGACATCACGACCATGTAATGCAACCAAGCCATGCGCTGGACGAACAAAGTTAACAGATTCCCAACCATCATTAATTTGGTAAGTCATCACTTTCGGAATCGGTAGTTTGGCTAGGGCTTCGTCTAATGATTGTTGCAAGCCCTCAGCTAATGTTGCACCTACTTTAGTCACGTCTAAGAATAAGCTTTCTGCTTTGCCATCATCTTCTTTTCTCAAGTTTTCTACGGCCGATTCATCTAGGCCTAGTGCCCCTAATCTTTTTAATAATGCGGCTGTGGCATTGCCATCATCATCTAAACCAATTTTGACTGGCATGAGCTTTTGTGCGACTTGTTTGTCCGCAGCTTTGGAAGAAACCTTTGGAATCCAAACAGCAAGCCTTCTTGGTGTTGCATAAACTGTATACCCCACATTAGATATTTCCGGTTGCGCTGAAGTCGCAAGTTCGACTTTTGCTAGAAGACCAAAATCTGCTAGTTTCAACCATATCTCACTAGCAAATGCATTTCCAAGCTTTTTCAATGCTTTTGGAGGCAGCTCTTCTACTAACAACTCAATTAATAAACTCTGTGTGCTCATACAGCTGCTTTCTTATTTTGTTTTTGCTTGCTGCTTTTCTTTTCAGCTTTTTCCTTGTCGGCTTGTAGTTTTGCCAACACCTCTTCACTCCAGTCTTTAGGCGCCATTGGGAAACCTAATCGTGCACGGCTATCAAGGTAACTGGCAGCGACACTGCGGGCTAAGTTGCGAATGCGGCCAATATAGGCTGCGCGCTCTGTCACTGAAATTGCGCCACGCGCATCTAATAAATTAAAGGTGTGAGCCGCTTTGAGTATTTGCTCGTAAGCGGGTAGTGCTAACTGGACTTCCATTAAATATTTCGCTTGTTTTTCATGGGCATTAAATGCAGTGAGTAAAAAGTCTACATCTGAGTGTTCGAAGTTGTAAGCGGATTGTTCTTTCTCATTTTGTAAAAATACATCACCATATTTCACGCCCGGCGAGTATTCTAAATCATACACATTCTCTACCCCTTGCAAGTACATGGCTAAACGTTCTAAACCATAGGTGATTTCACCCGTGATGGGTTTGCAGTTAATACCGCCAACTTGTTGGAAATAAGTGAATTGCGTGACTTCCATCCCGTTAAGCCAAACTTCCCAACCTAAGCCCCAAGCACCTAGGGTTGGGTTTTCCCAATCGTCTTCTACGAATCGCACATCATTTTGTGTTAAGTCAAAACCCAATGCTTCTAACGAGCCTAAATACAAATCCATAATATTGGCAGGAGCAGGTTTTAGCACCACTTGATATTGGTAGTAGTGCTGTAAACGATTTGGGTTCTCGCCATAACGGCCATCATTAGGGCGGCGGCTAGGTTGCACATAGGCCGCCTTCCATGGTTCAGGGCCGAGTGCACGTAAAAAGGTAGCAGTGTGGCTGGTGCCAGCGCCGACTTCCATGTCGTAAGGCTGCAGTAAGGTGCAGCCTTGTGTATCCCAGTAGTCCTGGAGCGTTAAAATGATTTGTTGAAAAGTCTGCATGTTAAAAATTGTGGATTTTGCAAAGGCTTGATTTTACTTGTTTTTGCGCCAGCATAATAGGGCAATAATGCTAAAACAGGTAATGATGAAGGGCCAATTACCCCAATAAACATAAGGCGTGCTACCTGAGTAACCTTGTGCTTTTGTATTTAAAGTGGTTTTTATATCATGTGGTGCATGTGCCAGCACGTATCCATGTTGATCAATAACCGCAGTAGCGCCTGTGTTAGTAGCGCGTAGCACCATACGGCCAGTTTCTAATGCGCGCGCTTGTGAAAATTGTAGATGCTGATTTGCCGCGAATGACTGTCCATACCATGCATCGTTGCTAATATTCACTAAGATGGTTGCCTCTGGCAGTTGGTTAATAATTTCCTCACCAAATACATCCTCATAGCATATATTCACTGCAACCTTTTGATTGTTGAGTCGCATGGGACGTTGCTGGGTACCGCCACGTGACAAGTCACTTAACGGTATATTTAACCAGTCGCGGTAAATCCAGCCAATCAGTTGTTTTAGCGGAATAAATTCACCAAATGGCACCAAATGATTTTTGCTGTAAGTTTGCATGGTATTACTACCAAAGCTGATGGCACTGTTGAAATATTCTGTTGTATCTGGGTTGTATTCCACGAGGCCAACAATAATGTTGCCGTTATTGTTTTTAGCGTGATTATTCAATTTGCTCCTTACATCGGCATCCAGCTGGCTGGCGATGACAGGCAATGCGGTTTCCGGTAGTACAATCAGCTCAGCTTGGCTTTCTTGTGTCATTGCCATATATTGATCTATCGTACTTTGCATGGCATCAGGCGACCACTTGATATCTTGTGCAATATTACCCTGGATGAGTGCGACACTAAATGATTTGCCAACTGGGGTTGTCCATTCCACGGCTTTAAGCAGCAGCCCAGCAACAATCGTTAGCGTGATGATGGCAATGATATTGCGACGCCAAACTGGACGCGTTGATTTGCTAGCAAGCCAAACAGCAATGCAAGCAGATAAAAAAGCGGTGATGACAGAAACACCATAGATGCCAACGATAGGTATGTAGCCAGCTAAAGGACTATGAGGTGTTTGACTATAGCCTAAGGTTAGCCATGGGAACCCTGTAAAAATCCAACTGCGAATCCAGTCCGATAGCCCCCATAGTATAGGGGCACTAATGCTTAGAGAGCCCAAACGCTTACTGAAGTAACCGACTAGGGCGGGGAATAAGGCCATAAAGACACATAACAAGAAAGTGCAAAACCCCGCGAACCACCAAGGCATGCCGCCAAAATCATGCAAGCTAATGTAAATCCAATAAATGCCAACGACATATAAGCCTAAGCCAAACTGAAAGCCTAGCTTAAAAGCTGCTTTAGCGGTGGGGGCCTTAGACCACAGGTAGAAAAGACCAATGAGTGAAAAAATGGGCGCAATGAAAATGTAATAAGGCGCGAAACCTAACACAGCAAAAGCACCTAGTAGCGGCGCGTAAAAAGGTTGGAAATTTGATTTTGACATATCAGGTAAGCATTAAAAGAACAAAGAATGATTGCAAGTAAGAGTGCACAGTATAGGTTAAAGACAATAAATAATAAAAGGGGATGATGACAACACCACTACTTTAGTAGTGGCTTGACAATCAATAATGTAAAGGGGAACATGTGGCTTCTACATAATTAATAATATATTTGGGAGAAGCATTATGGGAATGATGTCAGAATTTAAAGAGTTTATTGCAGGCGGCAGTGTCATGGATTTGGCCGTTGGTGTGATTATCGGTGGCGCAATGGGAAAAATTGTTGACTCATTAGTGGGTGATATCATTATGCCTATCGTCGGTAAAATTATCGGAGATGTAAATTTTGCTGATATGTATATGCCACTTAACGGCCAAGATCCAACATTAGCGTTAGTAGAAGCACAAAAAGCGGGTTCAGTCATTGCCTATGGTAACTTTATTACCATTGCAATTAACTTCATCATCTTAGCGTTTATCATTTTCCAAATGGTGCGCGCTGTCAATAAGATGAAAGCAGCTGAACCACCAGCAGCACCAGCACCAACGCCAGATGATATTGTGTTGTTGCGTGAAATTCGTGATGCATTAAAAAGATAATTAACATCTAGCAAATAAAAAGGGCGATTTAATCGCCCTTTTTTAATGTCTTGAATGCCATATTTAAAATTGAATTAATGTCTTGATTGATCCTGTGGTATGTCATAGGACTGATCTTCTTCTTCAGATCCATCGTTATTTAAAAACACAACTTGTACGACTTTATCATCAATAAAATCCAGTTCTGTTGTTTCAAAATACTGACCATTTTCATCGGTATTGATATTGTGATAGTGCCAAATAGAGGCAACAACTTTATTGGAGCCTTTTAGCTTTACATCATCTGCTTTTGCTGGCTCACCCAGTTGCGCGATAATGGCTTTTTTGCCCAGTACTTCTACCGCTGTCACAAAGGCTCTTTCTTTTATCGGCAATGTTCTGCCTGCGTGTTGTTCGTAAGTGGTTGTTGATACGTCAGGTTTTTTCGCCACATTCCCCGTTGATGAGCAGGCTGTGCAAAGTGCTACCAATATGATTACAGGTGAAAGTTTCATGTCATTCCCCATTAAGCTTAGGGTTAAGATATTCTACGGACTAAAATGGTTCAGTAAAATTTACGATTTATATCGATTCTATTGGAAAAGATTCGTCTGGGAGAACTTGAATTGCGATAGAGTATAGTCGCCTGCTATCTGCCCGCACGACGGTAACACTTAAGTTTGCTATCACAATATGATCATCGCGTTTTGGTAAGTAACCAAATTTATTGACGATTAAACCGCCGATTGTAGAGAACTCTTCATCACTAAAATCTGTGCCTACCGCTTCATTGAAGTCTTCAATTTCCGTTAAAGCTTTTACGCGGTAATGACCATCAGCACTTTTAATAATGTTATCTTCATCCTCATCGTAATCGTATTCATCTTCGATATCACCAACAATCTGTTCCAACACGTCCTCAATAGTAACCATGCCGGCCACGCCACCGTATTCATCGACAACAATGGCAATATGGTTGCGTGTGCTGCGGAACTCTTTAAGTAATATATTTAAACGTTTAGATTTTGGAATGAACACAGCAGGGCGCAACATGTCACGCACCTCAAAATCCTCACCAGCATTGTAGCGAAGTAAGTCTTTGGCTAATAAAATACCAACCACATCATTTTTATCATCTTCGATAACGGGAAAGCGAGAATGTGCCGTTTCAATGACGTGTGGGATAAAAACTTCAGGGGAGTCTGTGATGTCGATGACATCCATTTGTGAGCGTGGAATCATAATGTCCCGCACTTGCATTTCGCTGACTTGCAACACACCTTCTACCATCGCAAGTGAATCAGCATCCATCAAATGATTCTCGTAGGCACTATGCAGTAACGCTACAAGTTGTTCACGGTCTTCAGGCTCACGCAATAAAAAATGACTTAAACGTTCTAATAAACTAGGTTTGTTATTGGGTTGTTCCGACTCGCTGGCCATGTAAAATGCTGGTTAAGCATCCTGTGTAATGAGATAAGGGTTAGGATACCCTAATTTTTGTAATGTTGTCACTTCAATAGACTCCATTAACGCTGCTTGTTCATCGGTTAAATGATCGTATCCGTGTAGATGTAACGTGCCATGTACAGTTAAGTGCGCAAAATGTGCTTCTATAGATTTTTTTTGTTCTTGAGCTTCCTTAATGACTACTGGCGCACAAATAACAATATCACCGATTAAGTGAGGGTCTTCCGCTAATGGGAAAGTTAATACATTGGTTGCGTGATTTTTACCACGGTATGTGTTGTTAAGATTGCGTCCCTCTTCTTCATCCACAATACGTATCGTTGCTTGCGTGTCTACCCGCAGCGCTGCTTTAACCCATTTACGTAATTGATTTCGGCTAGGTAAATACTTTGCATTTGAAGCAAATTGAATAGATAAGCTAATAGTAGGCATTCAGTTACTTAATAGAGTTTGGTCGCTAGGGTTGGATTAAATTATATAATCAATTCATCATGTTTACCGATGAGAACAGCAATTTAAGTTGAATACAAGGAATATAGGATATTGGTATGATTGACTTGAGTTTTAGTTTCACTGGGAAATGCTGGTTATGGCAAAGCAAGGGAGCCGCTTGGCATTTCATTTCCCTGCCTAAAGACAAGTCAGAAGAGATTAAATTTTTTAACGAAAATTTGAGTGTTAAAAAGCGGGGCTGGGGTTCAGTGCGTGTTGTTGCCACCGTCGGTAAGACGGAGTGGAAAACTTCAATCTTCCCACAAAAAGAGGGCGCTTACCTATTGCCAATTAAAGCGGATGTTAGAAAACAAGAAAAAATATTAGTGGATAGTGAAGTGCAAGTGACATTAAAAATTGATGTGTGAAGCCCTTGCTTAGCTACGCATCTTTTTTATCTTCATAGCGCTCGTATGCATTCACAATCTTCTGTACTAAAGGGTGGCGCACCACGTCTTGTGACAAGAAATTTGTCATCGCAATGCCTTTGATATTTTTTAATATTTTTTGTGCTTCAATTAAGCCGCTTTTTTGACCACGCTGTAAATCGATTTGAGTAATGTCGCCAGTAATCACAGCTTTGGTACCGAAGCCAATACGGGTTAAAAACATTTTCATTTGTTCTGGCGTGGTGTTTTGAGCTTCATCAAGAATAATAAAGCTTTGGTTTAATGTCCTGCCACGCATATATGCCAGCGGTGCAACTTCTATGGCGTTGCGCTCAAACATTTTATTCACAGTATCATAGCCTGCGAGATCATATAAAGCATCATAAAGTGGACGTAAGTAAGGGTCTACTTTTTGGTTTAGGTCACCAGGTAAGAATCCTAGGCGTTCGCCTGCTTCCACCGCTGGACGCACAAGCACAATGCGTTTTACACGGTCTCGCGTCATGGCATCTACTGCACTAGCGACTGCCAAATAGGTCTTGCCCGTGCCCGCAGGGCCAATGCCAAAAGCAATGTCATAATCTTGAATCTGTTTTAAGTATTGTACTTGGCGTGGTGTGCGACCATGTAAGTCACCCCGTTTTGTCATCAATACGGGCATCGCTGTGCTGGTGTCTACCTCATCTGGCATGAGCTTATCGACTTCTACTAAACCTAATTGAACATCTTCAAGTTCGATTGGTTTTTTTGCACGGAGGTAAAAGTTTTCTATTAATTGCGCTGCCATACGCATATTTTCTTGTTTGCCAGTAATGCTAAACGTGCTGCTTCGCCGATTAATATTGACTTCAAGTGCTGTTTCTATTTGTTTTATATTTTCGTCTAAAGCACCACATAAATTAGCGAGGCGGGCATTGTCTTCTGGTTGCAGGGTGATTTCCATACGTTAAATAATTTCGCCTTTTAACCTTCTAGGATTGTTAACGTCTGTAATTTTAACGTTAATAAATGTATTGAGTAATGTTGGATCAAGTGCAATATCAACTACGCGATTGTTATCAGTTTTGCCAATCATGTATTCTGGATACTTAGTTGACTTATTCTCAATGAGTACGCGTTGCACTGTGCCCAACATGTCACGACTAATCTTTTCAGCTTGTACTAAATTGATTGCTTGAAGCTTTGCTAAACGTGCTTTCTTCGTTTTCTCGGGAGTGGCATCCTCAAGAAAAGCAGCTGGAGTGCCAGGTCGCGGACTATATAAAAAACTAAAGCTGTAATCAAAACCGATGTCTTGTATGAGCTTTAATGTTGCGTCGAACTCGGCCTCTGTTTCACCAGGAAAGCCAACAATAAAGTCAGAGGTTAACGTGATGTTTGGATTCGCTACTTTAAGTTTTCGAATAATCGATTTGTATTGCAATGTAGTGTGGTTACGCTTCATGGCCATCAACACACGATCGCTACCAGATTGCACTGGCAAGTGTAATTGTACGGCTAGCTTTGGCACGTTAGCATAGCAATCAACCAAGCGGTCGGTCATCTCATTCGGATGGCTAGTGGTAAAACGTATGCGCTCAATTTGTGGAATTTCTGCGATGGTTTCGATCAGCATCGCTAGATCAGCTTCTACATCCTCGTATTCGGTACGATAGGCATTGACGTTTTGGCCTAGCATAGTGATTTCTTTTACGCCTTGCTCAGCTAGTTGTACGGCTTCTGTCAGAACGTCTTCAAATGGACGTGAGACTTCCTCTCCACGGGTATAGGGCACAACGCAAAAGCTACAGTACTTACTACAACCTTCCATAATACTTAGAAAAGCAGTGGCACCTTCAACACGTGGCGTTGGCAAATGATCAAATTTTTCGATTTCAGGGAAAGCAATATCAACTTGTGATTGACCTGAATCTTGCTTGTTTTTAATCATCTCAGGTAGCCGGTGCAAGGTCTGTGGACCAAATACGACATCTACATAGGGTGCACGCTTGATGATATTGTCGCCTTCCTGAGAAGCGACACAGCCGCCGACGCCAATAACCAAGTCAGGGTTTTCTTTTTTTAGGGAGACAAATCTCCCTAAATGGCTAAACACCTTGTCTTCAGCTTTTTCACGTATAGAGCAAGTATTCAGTAGAATAACATCGGCATTTTCCGGTGTTTCTGTTTCAACCATACCGTCACTAGCGGCGAGCATATCTGCCATGCGTGATGAATCGTACGCATTCATCTGGCAGCCGAAGGTTTTAATGAAGACTTTTTTGGAGTTGTTCAATCAATGCTCAAAATTAATTAATGCCACGTGTAGCGACATTTTAACGTACTTGTAAAGATTGGTTGCTAAAATTTGGTGGTAATGCGGCATGCGTTATAGCTCAAATTGACTATTTCAATGTAAATTATAATTGACTATACTGCACAATAATAAAATTAAGAGGTGTAATATGAAAAACAATCTAGTCGATATTGAGCAATTATCAAAAAAGAATTTAAATGAGGACCCAGTGCCACATTTTTGCTTAGATGATTTTTTAGAGGTGGATTTCGCTAACGAGGTTTATGATGCTTTCCCTTCTTATGAAGAAGCCTTGAAGATCGGGCGAGAATTTGCAGCTGTCAATGAGCGTTTTAAAGTTCAGATTACAGACGCCAAGCACTTCCCTAAGCCTATATTGGAACTACATACGTTGCTAGCCTCTGATGCATTCGTTGAAAAAGTGGGTGATATGCTTAGTATCCCTAATTTAATCGCTGACCCAGACATGCAAGGGGGGGGAATACATGAAACCAACTCAGGTGGTCACTTAGATGTGCATGTTGATTTTAATTACGTGAAGGCAAGGCAGTGGCATAGGCGGGTCAATATTCTGATTTACTTTAATAAAGACTGGAAAGAAGAATACGGCGGTGACTTTGAAATCTGGGATAAGGATGTTAAAAACTGCAAAGGACGTTTTGCGCCACAATTTAATCGCGCGTGCGGCTTTGCTACAGGGGAGTCTAGTTGGCATGGTGTGACCCCAATAACCTGCCCAGCAGACATGGTACGCAAGTCGTTTGCTGTGTATTACTACACTAAAGAAGCGCCAGAAAACTGGGATGGCGTAGAACACTCTACAATTTTTAAAGCAAGACCTGAGGAGTGGGTGAAAGGTAAAGTCGCCATGCCTATGGAAA
>JAZGEZ010000023.1:0-5245 GCA_036479055.1 Methylophilaceae bacterium
AAGTCGTTTGCTGTGTATTACTACACTAAAGAAGCGCCAGAAAACTGGGATGGCGTAGAACACTCTACAATTTTTAAAGCAAGACCTGAGGAGTGGGTGAAAGGTAAAGTCGCCATGCCTATGGAAAATGCGATACAAGGAACTAAAGATAAAATTGCGAGCATTAAATCTGGTATTAAGTCCTTTATTAAATAGCGGGCTACTATTTAATAGTTGAAGTATTTTGTTTCTTACATGAGAATGTAACTCTAATGCTTTTAGGTTTACATATTCATGCAGTCTCTTCCTATATTCTTTAACATTACCAATCGCCGTTGCATCGTTATTGGCGGTGGTGATGTTGCGCTAAGAAAAGTCAATATGCTGCTTAAAGCCAGCGCAGCCATTACACTTGTCTCGCCTAAGCTCTCTCAGGGCTTACAAAACTTAGTTGATAAGGGAAGCATTCAATATTTAAAAGCGCGTTTCGAAGTTGCTCAATTAGCTGGTGCTTGTTTGGTCATTGCAGCCACTGACGAACAATCTGTCAATCAAGCAGTTTCTACTGCAGCTAAGGCAGCTAACATTCCTGTTAATGTAGTGGACGCTCCAGCTTTATGTACGTTTACCATGGGTTCAATCATTGATCGAAGCCCTATCGTCATTGCCGTTTCATCCGAAGGTAATGCCCCTGTTTTGGCGCGTTACGTACGGACTAAAATTGAATCAATGTTACCCGCTGCTTATGGGCGTATTGCCGCTATTGCAGGTGAGTTCCGTGATCAGGTTAAGGCTAAGTTTACGACAATTCAGGCACGTCGAATTTTTTGGGAAGATGTATTACAAGGCCCTTTAGTCGAGCGTGTGCTATCTGGTCAGGAGCAAGCTGCAAAAAGTTATTTGCAAGGCGTATTAGATGACGCTGACGCAATGGCTAAGAATGGGGAAGTCTTTTTAGTCGGTGGTGGGCCTGGAGACCCAGATTTGCTTACCTTTCGGGCTTTAAGGCTGATGCAACAATGCGACGTATGTGTTTATGATAAGTTAGTAAGTCCTGAAGTGATGGAGCTAGTGCGACGTGATGCTGAATTGATTTATGTGGGGAAGGCGCGTGACCAACACACAGTGCCTCAAGAGGAAATCAATGCGCTGTTAGCTAGGCTAGCCCTTGAAGGAAAACGTGTTTTACGTTTAAAAGGCGGCGATCCTTTTATCTTTGGGCGTGGCGGAGAAGAAATCGAAACATTAATGCAGCATGGCGTACCATTTCAGGTGGTGCCAGGGATTACAGCCGCTAATGGTGTATCGACATACGCAGGTATTCCGCTGACACATAGGGATTACGCACAAGCTTGTTTATTCATGACAGGCCACTTAAAAGAGGGGTCATTAGATTTGGACTGGGAGGCAATGATGCGACCAAATCAGACCATCGTCATGTATATGGCACTCGTTGGTTTGGCAGAAATATGTCAGCAATTAATGGCAAGAGGCATGTCGGCTAATATGCCAATAGCCATGATTCAACAAGGGACTACACCACGGCAGAAAGTGGTTGCTGGAACCTTATCAGATATAGCGGATAAGGTTGCTATCGCTGAAATGAAACCACCTTGCCTGACCATTATTGGTGAAGTGGTGCTCTTACGGGAAAAATTGAATTGGTTTAATCCATAGCGCTTATCTTAAATTAAAGCATCTGCGTAAAGACGCTAGGCTTCGTGAACCAGTTTAAAAATGGAATGTGCCTATAGTTACAAAGCCAAGCAACAGCAAACGGTTCTATCGGATCTGAATGGGTAACGTTAACCTTGCTTCTAATCCGCCACCACTTCTATTAAGCAGCTCCAGGCTGCCACGGTGTAGTTTTGCAATGCGATTGCAAATTGCCAACCCTAATCCACTACCACCTTCATTTTTAGTGCGCGCACTATCTAGGCGCTCAAAAGGTCGTAGAAGGCGTTTTGCTTGCTCTGGCGGAATCCCAGGGCCGCGATCTAAGATGCTAATAACAATCTTTTCTGCTGTAATTTTACTCTCAACAGTAACGTCGTCTTTCGTGTAGGCGTAGGCATTTCCTACTAAATTGTCGAGTAAGCGCTGCATGGCTAGTGGCCGTAGAGGAATGAAATAAGTGGTGCCTAGTTTTACTTCAAGTCTTCGCCCAGCACGCTCTTGGCGCTCAGCTAGTGATATTAACAGTTCATTAATATCCATTAACACGGTGGACTCACCTTCTACACCACGTACAAAATCCAAGAACTGATGAATAATGTTATCCATGTCAGCGATGTCTTCAATCATCCCCACTTTCATTTGACTTGTTTCTTCTTCCGGCAACATTTCCACTGCAAGCCGCAGACGTGCTAATGGTGTGCGAATATCATGTGACACCCCAGCTAGCAGCAAGGTGCGCTCTGCATCCAGTCTCACAAGCGCATCTGCCATCTCGTTAAATGTTTGGTTTACTTCACGCAGTTCATTTAGGCTATCTTCAGGTAGTTTTGGCGCGGGCTCGCCATTCCGCAACTTATCAGCTGCTTTTGCTAATAGATTTAATGGGCGGTTAATGCGCGCTGCGGCGATGTAAGCACCAAAGAGGGTGAGTAAGCCGATGAGCGCAGCCCAGCCCAGCCAGTGCAATGGAAATGGTCGGTCAACTTGGATTTTTGGAATGACAACCCAGTAATCGTCCAGCTCTACATTAAAACTAATCCACAAGCCTGGTATGCCGTAATGATTAACTGTAATAATTGTTTCCTGACCCAGCCGGCTGCGTATCTTTTTGACAATAAGGCTGACAAATGGGTCGTTAGGTAGCGGTTCAACTTGTTCCATAAAGTCGGCCGCATAAACGCGCACACCTTCACGGCCAGATAATGCAGATAATAATGCAGATCTTCTACTGTCTTGTGAAGCAATTAGGGAGGCTCGAGTGTAGTTGACAATAGTGACAGCTTGTAATGCTGCCATTTCAGCCCGAGGTTCCCGGTCAAAATAATCAAATATCTTTAATGACCCATAGATGCTAACTGTCAACAAAAAAGCAATTAACAGCATTAATCTTGCTAGAATTGTACGAGGAAGTATTCTCAATTTAACGAATGCTTTTTAGTTTAATTCTCTATCACTAAGCGCTAGATTCGCCATCAGGAATAAATACATAACCAAAGCCCCACATTGTTTTTAGAAAACGTGGCTGTGCTGGGCTAGGCTCAATTAATCGACGTAGTCGAGACACTTGCACATCAATACTACGGTCAAAAACATCTAGTTCACGCCCTCTTGCCAGCTGCATGAGGCGATCTCGAGAAAGTGGTTGCCTAGGGTGTTCTGTAAAGACTTTAAGTAATGCAAATTCACCACTGGTAATGGTAATGTTTTCGCCACCTTTGGTTAAGCTGCGGTTTTCAGCATCGAAGGTAAACTCACCAAAAGAAAATACACCCTGTTTGTCATTAGCACCAGGGCTATATTCATGCCGGCGCATGACTGCGTTAATACGTGCTAATAGCTCTCTAGGGTTAAAGGGCTTAGGGAGATAATCATCTGCACCCATTTCTAGACCAATAATTCTATCTACTTCATCACCGCGAGCTGTTAGCATAATAATTGGCGTCACTACATTACTTGAACGTAGTCTGCGGCATATGGCTAAGCCGTCTTCCCCAGGCAGCATCAAATCAAGTACGAGCAAATCAAATTTTTCATTGGCTAACACAGCATCCATTTCTGATGAGTCAGAAACAGTTTTAATATCAAAGCCTTGCTCGGTAAGGTAGCGTTCTAGTAATTCACGCATACGCAAATCATCATCTACCATTAATATTTTTTTGTTGTCAGACATGCCATTAGCTCTTTTGGGTTAACTAGGTTGTGTTGTAACCTTTCAATGAATTAGTATAGGTGTTCATGCTAGATAAATCCATAATTGAAAAAACTTTTATTTAAAAATGCGCACATGCAATACTATGCTAACTATGTTGGTTACAATTTCTTACAATTGCAAGTCTGTGTGAAACATTGCACTTACATAGCTGATTCATTATACTTTCTAACAATCGTCAAGATTGCTGGTTTGTTTAGACGTAAGACATGGAATGCTAACAAATAAAATCTATTTTTCTTTACCAATGACTTTGCTCACATTGCTGGGCATGGTAACTATTTTCCCATCGTATGCAGATACACATGTGGAAGGCGTTGAAATGTCTGAAGAAGCCAAGGCAGCAGCTAACGGCTTAGAAAAAACGCTTGAATACAATTTTAGCCCAGTAGACCGTGCCCGTTTACGCAAGGCTTTGTCAGATTACTCAAGAAACAACGACCCAGAACATATACAAATTGAGCTTAGACGTAAAGCGATGAAAGCAAGCTTGAATGAACGCTTTATGCGATGCAATCATGATCTTGATGATTCATTAGATCGTCAAGAGGTGACTGAATGCCTCCCACAAATTGCGCGACACTTTAATGAAGTAGATGTAGACGAGGATAATGTCATTACTTTTGAAGAACTTGAGCTCGCACAAGCTAAATGGACGGAACGCCATAAAGCAGCAGAAGCAAAATTAGAAGCGCAGCGTATCAAAGAAGCCGAAGCTCAAATCAAGCGCAATGCGGCTAAGCCTAAAAAAAGTCAACAAGCAGGGGGCCGTGGTCGACACCCAGGCTAACAAAGTATTTCATTTTGTTTAAATAGCTTGTCGTTTTCTCTTTGCCTGTGTTTTACCAATCTCATCCCAATCTATCAGTTCTCTTGATTTTTTAAAATAGCGTCACTACAGTGGAACGATGACTTTTTCAAATAAGGCTTCCTCAGACAAGACCGGCGTAGACAAAAGCACAACAGATCAAATTTCAGATCAAGTGATTGTGCAAGTCGTAGGATCAATTGCCAATATTGCAGCAGAAAAATGGGACACCCTTACAGCCGGCATGCCGCTGCTTAGTCATGCATTCTTGACTGCCTTAGAACAGTCAGGATCAGTCGGGCAGGGAACAGGGTGGCGTTCGTGCATGATAAGCATTACCAAGCAAGATAAATTGCTTGGTGCAATGCCGCTCTATATTAAAAGCAACTCATACGGGGAATATGTTTTTGACTGGGCTTGGGCTGATGCCTATGAACAAAACGGGTTGTCTTATTACCCTAAACTGCTATCAGCCATTCCATTCTCACCTGTTACGAGTGCCCGATTGCTGTCAGAAAGTAATGACATTAAGCTGTTGTTAATCGAAGCGTTAGAAGCTGTCATGCAACAAC
>JAZGEZ010000024.1:0-2928 GCA_036479055.1 Methylophilaceae bacterium
CATAATGAACCGTCGTTAAGAAACCTTCTCTATAAGCTTTATCAGGCATCCTTTTTTCTAAGCGCCCTGACATTGCAGCTAACCATGCCTCGCCTGCTTGCTTATTAGCAAACAGAAGCTTAGGGGCAGCCAAATCACTCACTGAGCTCTGCATCATCGCTTTTACACTATGCGACAACGCCTCTTCACGCTGTTCTGCCATGATACCGGCTGTCCAAAACAACAGCAGCAGCACCAATAGCTTTTTAAACCTATTTAAATTCATGCTTGAGAAGTAAGCAAGATTAATGCCTCAATTCAACACGGCTGTAATATGTTGAATAATATTGGTTAACTCTAGCATTTCTGCTTCAGCTGCTTGCCGCGCCTTATATTCCACTTTATCTTCTTTCAGCCCACGTTCACCTACGACAATACGGTGTGGAATCCCCATTAAGTCGCTCTCAGCGAACATCACGCCGGGGCGTTCAGCACGGTCATCAAGCAGCACATCTACGCCAGATGCTAGCAAATCTTGGTAAAGTTGATTCGTTGCTTTTTTTACTAATTCACTTTTATTGAGTCCAATTGGACAAATCACAACAGTGAATGGCGCCATACTAACTGGGAAAATAATGCCATTTTGGTCATGTCCTTGCTCAATTGCGGCACCTACAATACGTGATACGCCTATGCCATAACAACCCATTTCCATCACTTGGTTTTTCCCATTCTCATCCAAGTAAGTCGCATCCATTGCTTCTGAATATTTAGAGCCTAATTGAAAAATATGACCCACTTCTACACCACGACATAGCGTAAGCTTCCCCTTGCCATCAGGACTTACATCTCCATCCACAACATTACGGATATCGGCAACGGCACTAGGCTCTGGCAAGTCTCGCCCAAAATTAACACCACGCAAATGCAATTTAGGTTTATTAGCACCGCAAACAAAATCGCTCATATTGGCTACCGTTTTATCTGCTACTACCTTGATAGTATCAGCCACGCCGACTGGCCCGATAAAACCGGGCGGGCAATTGTTAAGATGTTCACGTATTTCAGTTTCTACCGCAAACCTGAAATCAGCACAGCCATCCACTTTAGTTAGTTTCAATTCGTTCAAATGGTGGTCACCGCGCAATAAAGCTAAACAAAAGTGCTCATCACCCTCTTCGTCTTTCAACATTAATGCAATCGCTTTGACCATGCGGCTTACATTGATCTCTAGCAACTTTGCCACATCATCACAAGCCGTTTGCTTAGGCGTATCTACTTCTTGCATTGTCTCAACAGCTTCAGTACGTTTACCCGTTACAACCGCTTCCGCTAATTCAACATTCGCAGCATAATCGGAATTTTCGCAATAAGCTAAAGCATCTTCGCCGCTATCTGCTAACACATGAAATTCTTGAGAACCATCACCGCCAATTGCACCAGCATCTGCTTTTACAGCACGAAACGTTAAACCGAGCCTTGTAAAAATACGGCTATAAGCTTCATGCATCTGGTGATAGGTGTTTTTCAAACAGTCGTGATTGGTATGGAAAGAATAAGCATCTTTCATTAAAAATTCACGTGCACGCATCACGCCAAAACGTGGGCGAATTTCATCACGGAACTTAGTTTGAACCTGATAGAAATTTAGGGGTAGCTGTTTATAGCTATTGATTTCTTTACGCGCAATATCGGTAATCACTTCTTCATGTGTTGGACCAAAACAAAACTCACGCTCATGGCGGTCTTGAATTTTTAACATTTGTGGGCCAAACACTGCCCAACGACCGGTTTCTTCCCACAACTCTCTTGGTTGAATAGCGGGCATCAGCAACTCCAACGCACCAGCCTTATTCATTTCATCGCGCACAATCGCTTCTACTTTTCTAAGCACGCGTAAACCGATTGGCATCCAACTATAAAGGCCACTACCTAGTCTTTTAATGAGGCCAGCCCGCACCATTAATTGGTGACTAATTAACTCAGCATCACTAGGGGCTTCTTTTTGGGTCGAAATAAAAAATTGAGAGGTACGCATAAATGTTTTAAATTGTTGAAAGTGTGAGGATTTTAGCGCGAAATAACGTTTAAGTCAGCTAATAGCTAAGGTTTTACAGATTGCATTAGTCTGTTCTAGGTTTGATGATGGGGCTGTCTTTAGGAAAGTAATTCCCTTTCCATGCTTGAAAAGGAACAATAACCGCTGGATGCCCGTTATCATAAAACCAGCTATCTACCGCATATCGCTGACCTGCATCTACGTCACGCATCACTGCTGTTGTATGTGGCCAGCCATCAAAAAAGAAATTGCGTGTACGCATGTCCTCTACTACATGAAACCTAATATAGCCTGCTTGTTTAAGCATGCGCATATAGGTTGTTGTATTAATGGCCTCATCATTACAGTCTAACTGCCCTGAATAATCTGAATTTCCAAAGGTTCCTGCTCGGTCTGAATGTGTCCCTACTTTATGCCCCACAATATTTTCCATCAGGCCTATCGCTTTTGAAATGCGTTCTCTCTCTTCTGCAGCGTTTAATACGGGGTGATGAAATAAGGTGTCAATTGGATGCCAATCTGAGTGATCTAGTAGCAATGGAGAAACTTTTGCACAGCCGCCACTTTGGCAAATTTCGAATTGGTATAAGCTAGGCGCTTGTCGATAAATGCGCTGAATATCTGCGAATTCAGCATGCCCTGCCACTGCAAAGCATAAAACAAACAGGCTAAATAATAAGCGGCTTATCTGGAAGCTCATTTTTCTTACGCTGAACAGCTCTTTTACGTTTGCTTTTGATCATGGCGACTGGGAAGTGCTTTTCTAAGGCAGCAGTTACCTCTTCAATCCCTTTCAAAACACCAGCTTCAAACTCACCGCGCCTAAACATGACCTCCATGTCATGACACATCGCATCCCAAGCATCGTAACCAATATGTTTATCAATACT
>JAZGEZ010000025.1:0-33083 GCA_036479055.1 Methylophilaceae bacterium
ACATGTGGAAGAAGTGCGCTCTATTGATGAGATGGTTTGTATGCTGACAGGTAGCCAACAACAAAAAGAAAATGCACTGCAATTAGCCGCAAAAATTAAGCGCGAAATTAATAAACAATACGATTACATCAAGTGCTCGATTGGGATTGCGCCTAATACGTTTTTATCTAAAGTCGCCTCTAACATGCAAAAGCCAGATGGCTGCGTGATGATTGAACAACATGAGATTTATGAAAAGTTGTTATCCCTTAAGCCTCGTGATTTAAATGGCATAGGCCGGCAAATGGAAGCAAGGCTTGCACGTTATAGCATCACTACCGTTGAAGCGCTTTATGCGGCCAATAAAGACCAGCTACGCACGGCTTGGGGCAGTGTTGAAGGTGAACGTATGTACGATAAGTTACGCGGTTTAGAACCACATTACGTGAAAAACACACGTAGCAGTTTAGGCCATAGCCATGTGCTACCGCCAGAGCAACGTAATATAACAGGTGCAAAAGCAGTGCTACATCGTTTGCTACAAAAAGCAGCAATGCGCATGCGTAGTTACGAACTATTAGCCACTAAGGTGAAAGTAAAAGTGAAGTTTAGAGATAACCCGAGCTTTAATGCGGAAAGTGAAATTTCTGCCACAGATGACACGATAACACTCACTGATTCAATAGAAGTCTTATGGCAACAATACCCTAAACATAAAGACTCGCCTATTGCCATTGGCATCAACTTCTCAGGCTTGGTGCATGTGGAGGAAGTCGCACAAGACTTGTTTACTGAGAAGCCGCCTGCCACACAACAAAAACTGAATGCGGCATTAGATAAACTGAATTTAAAGTATGGTAAAAATACTGTATATTTGGGTGGTGCACATGAAGCGCTAAAAGATGCGCCAATGCGTATTGCGTTTAATCATATTCCAGATTTAGTTGTAGAAGACGATGATTGAGCAAAGTGTTTGCGTCCGCAATTGCTATTGATTATGATGTAAATAATCAACGCCTAACATCAAGATTTCAAAAGAAAAATGACATGAAAGCACACTTATTCTCAATATTATTATACGGACCCATGGGTCCGTATAATAACTGTTATGAGCAAATCAAAATGAAAGTATGGCGGATAGAAGGGTTTAATGGATTAAATAAGGTATATCAAGAAGATATAAACATTGGATTACTTACCGAAAAAAGAATTCAACTCTTATTACAGACTCTAACAGCTAAAGAATCTTTGGATCACTCTGAAATTGTTGGGGCTTTAGTGAGAAGAAAAAGCAAACAAGCAAACAACCTGTTAGATGTGGTGCATCATAAGCCAAACCCAGAATACTCTTGCGGACAAAATCCATATTTCACAGCAAGAGTAGTAACCATCGAAAAAAACCAATAGTTGGAGGCTCTATTGAAATATTTTTTAGCCATATTTATAAGTTGCATAGCATACTCAGTCTTGAGTCATCAATTATTAGGCGGAACACATCATGGCTTTACTTACACCCAGACCATTATTAGAATTTTTATAGTACATTCTGCTATGTTTTTAATTGCTAGTGCCATACCAATGATAGGTAGTGTTTTAATTGCAAAATTACCTAAGGAAAATCGAACAAAACCATATTATCAATATTTTAAAATAGCATTAGCTATGACTTGGGCACTTGCCTTATTAGGGCTTTATTATGGTTGGTATGCTATTCAGGCAGCAAACTCATAACCCATCATTCAAGCGGGACTCCTAACGTAGCCCCTTAATTTAAGCGTTAAAATGGAAACCATTTCAATCTTAGTCGACGTGCAAAACGTCTATTACACCACCAAGGCTGCTTATCAACGCAACTTTGATTACAACCAATTTTGGGCCAAGGTGACGCATGGACGAGACGTCATTAATGCTGTGGCTTACGCTATTGATAGGGGCGACGAAAAGCAAAGACAATTCCAACACATACTGAAAGCGATTGGCTTTGAGGTGAAACTAAAACCATTTATCCAGCGTGCGGATGGCTCAGCCAAAGGCGATTGGGATGTTGGTATTACCTTGGATGCGATTGAGTATGCAGCGCAAAGCGATACGGTTGTTTTAGTGTCAGGTGATGGTGATTTTGATTGTTTGGCGCAAAAAATGAGAATGCAATATCAATGCAAGGTTGAGGTTTATGGTGTTCAAGCACTCACTGCGGCTTCATTAATCAAAGCAGCGAGTATTTTTCACCCCATTGATAACGACTTGTTGCTCTAGTGAATTAATATCACCTAGAAGACTTACATAAAAGACTTATATAAAAGTCCATGCCAAAATGCGGGTAATCTTATTGCCTTGATGCATTTCTATTTCTCTCACGTCAGTCACGTTTAGCTCGCTTAGCAATGTTTGGGCGATGTCCAAATACTCTGTTCTTGAAACCAAGGTGGTAAACCAGCGGCACTGTTGTGCGAAGTGTTGGCTTTCAGTGATCATAGTACGCAAGAACGTTCTTTCGCCGCCGTCACACCAAAGCTCAGCGCCTAACCCACCAAAGTTTAAGCCTTTGGTGTCTTGCCGTGTCTTATGCGTAACTTTTTGATTGCGATTGCGCGCGAGGTTGTCGCGTTTTTTCTGATTACTACTGAGCGCACCGGCTAATGAGCCATGAAAAGGTGGGTTGCATACGCTCACATCAAAGTAGTCATCCGTTTCTATGACACCTTCAAAAATATGGCTTTTATCTTGTTGTAAACGGAGTGTTAACTCGCCTTTTAACGCAAGGTTGTTTTGCGCAATACTAGCCACATTATCCAATGCTAGCGGATTAACATCGGTCGCCGTAACGTCCCACCCGTAAGCCTGACAAGCCAAGAGCGCATAGATGCCACTAGCGCCTGTGCCGATGTCTAATAGTTTAATCGGTTTGCTATTCGCACCACTGCCTGTAACCTTACTGTCTTTAACCTTGGGGGCTTTAAGGAGCTCGGCCACATAGTGAATATAGTCTACGCGCCCAGGGATGGGTGGACATAAAAAGCCATCTGGGATATCCCATGCATCCACATCATAGTGATGCTTTAACAAAGCACTATTAAGCGCTTTTACCGCTTTGGCATTGGAGAAGTCGATAGACTCGTTACCGTATTTGTTTGCTTTTACATATGGCTGAAGCGCTGGGTACGATTGTATGAGCGCGGCAAAATCATAGCCATGGTTATGCAGATTATTAGGGTGTAAACCTTTGGCTTCTTGCTGTACTAGTTTCATTGCTAGTTCTGTATGACACTAGCAATGAGATATAACGTGTAGCCAATATAAATGGCGACTAGCAACCCGCCGCCGAGCCGACTAATACTCTTCTCACCATGGGCTTTGCGCCCATAGCCCAATACAAACAATAAAACGGTTAACAAGAACATGAGCATCCAGTCACGGCTCAACACCTCTGCTGGCACTTGCATCGGATGAATCACCCCTGCCAAGCCCACAACCGCTAGCGTGTTAAATAAGTTAGAACCAATGACATTCCCCACCGCTAAATCATGCTCGCCTTTACGTGCTGCTGCAATTGAAGAAGCGAGCTCAGGTAAAGATGTTCCAATCGCAATCACGGTTAACCCTATGATTAAATCGCTTACGCCAAAGCTTTCTGCAATATTCACAGCTCCCCAAACCAACATACGCGAACTGATGACAAGCAGCACTAAACCAGCGACGAGTAAACGCCATGCTTTTAACGATGTCATCTGTACAAGCTCATTCTCTAATTCAGTTTCTAGCGCATCGCCTTTTGCTGTCTCCTTTTTACTTTGCACCGTCATCCATGTAAACACGAGCAATAGTACGGCTAATTCAATAATGGCTTCTATCCGTGTGATCTGCCCATCGTATAAATGAACGTATGCAAGAAAAGTAACGGCTAATAAGATAGGCAACTCTTTCTTAAGCACTCGAGAGCGTATGACAACGGGGCTAATTAAGGCAGTAATACCCAGTATTAACGCGATGTTAGCGATATTAGACCCATAGGCGTTGCCTAGGGCAATACCTGGATTACCTTGCATGGCAGAGAGTACTGATACTGACATTTCTGGTGCAGAAGTACCAAAGCCAATGACAATCATGCCGACTAATAATGTTGACATGCCAAGGCTACGTGCGACGCCAGCAGCGCCGTCCACGAATATATCAGCACTCCAAACGAGCACTGCCAAGCCGATTAATATTGCTAAAATTGATAACAACATCTTTTTTCTTCTTTACGGTAAGACCATGTAATTAAAAGTCATGATAAAAATCAGCGCTTATTATAAGCTACCTAGTACATAGCCAATAATCATGCCGACAATTAATGCGATGGTTAGGCCTCGGTAGGTCAGCACATCTTTAGAATAGCCGCGTTTTATTGCGACATAGGCGACAAAGTAACCAACCGCATTCAGCAGCCAGATAAAAGACATGGTCAGTATTTTGACTAAAATTGGCCCAATCACTGGCACTAGCACTATCACGCCAAGCAACCAACTAACTAAGCCTGTATAAAAACCAACTAGTACGGCACCACCTGCCGCTACCGTTGCATCAAAGTCATAGCGGTAAACCAACCAACCACCAACGACTAATAATAAGATAACTGGTAGCATTAATTTCCATTTTCCACGTTGCGGCGGTTTAATCTCTGGCTCATCAAACATTTGATTCTTAAATGCCTTTTTTAGCAGCCAAACATTCTCAACCGCATCAAACTCACCCTTCAACCCACCCTCTACTTCTTCGTTAGCAAGCAAAGTAATATCATAAGCACGCTGATAATGTTGATTAATTTCCTGATTACTGATGGAAAATGGCGGGCCATCCACTAATGTTTGATCGTATTCAAAGCTAATCAATAATTGCGATGCACTACTCGTAATTTCAATCAGGTGCTGGGTATAACGATGACGCATTGCTAACGGCAATGCCACAAAAGAGGCGCGGTCATAAATCGCATCTACCGCACCTAAGATCTCTTTAGATAGCTGAAAGATATCCCCGACAAAAATATCAATATTGTCAGCGCTATACAGCGTCAATTCACCCAGCTCAGTTTTAGTTGGCGTGATTGCAAGCTGTTCAAACAGCTGACCAACAGCCAGCGCGCTTAACTCAACACCAGCGACGGCATAGCCCTTGGATAACAGCCAAGCAATATCTAGCGTTTTACCGCACAGCGGGATAAACACACGACTACCTGCTTTTAACGCCAGTGCATTCACATGCGCCACGAGTAATGGGTTCGCTTCATTGAGATGAAACCCAATGACGTTATCCGTCCATCTTTTATGCCAAAACTCTGCTTCCATGACACGTCCTCTTTAACGTAAATATTAAGTAAAACTTAAATAAAACAAAAGCCGCTATTGCGGCTCTTGTTATTGTTGGTTACCAATAACGCTAGTGAATTTGAATGACGTTGACACTAGGCTCCGTCGTCATCGCTTCAACCGGTGGTGCAAAATCAGTCAAGTTAATGCCTTTGACTGCTGCTTTGTACTCGTCCATATTCGGCGTACGGCCAAGAATGGCTGACAACACAACCACGGGCGTAGAAGCCAACAATGACTCGCCTTTCTTCTCATTAGAGTCTTCTACAACACGACCTTGGAAAAGGCGCGTTGATGTCGCCATCACCGTGTCACCTTTTTCCGCTTTTTCCTGATTACCCATACATAGATTACAACCTGGACGCTCAAGATACATCATGTTTTGATATTCAGTACGTGCGGCCTGTTTAGGCGCTGCATCATCAAACTCAAAGCCTGAGTATTTGCTCAAAATCTCCCAGTCGCCTTCCGCTTTGAGCTCATCAACAATATTGTAGGTTGGCGGTGCAATCACCAACGGGGCCTTAAACTCAACCTTACCGTTTTGATCTTCAAGGTTTTGTAGCATTTGTGAGATGATCTTCATATCCCCTTTATGCACCATGCAAGAACCGACGAAAGCCAGATCAATCGCTTTTGTTCCACCGTAGTAAGAAACAGGTCTGATGGTGTCATGCGTATAGCGTTTTGAAACATCTTCGTTATACACGTCTGGGTCAGCAATCATTGGCTCATTAATTTGATCCAAGTCGACCACAACTTCTGCGGCGTACTTGGCATTATTATCTGGCGCCAAAGCTGGTTTTTCACCTGATTTTATTTCTGCAATGCGCTTATCAGCCAATGCAATTAAACCTGCTAATACACTGGTTGCATTATCCATGCCTTTATCAATCATGATCTGAATGCGGCTTTTCGACAACTGCAATGACTCAATTAAGGTCGCATCTTGCGAAATACAGATAGATGCTTTGGCCTTCATTTCAGCCGTCCAATCAGTAAAAGTAAAAGCCTGATCAGCTAACAAGGTACCGATATGCACCTCAATCACACGTCCTTGGAACACATTGTCACCAAAGGTTTTTAACATCTGTGATTGCGTGGCATGCACGACATCACGGAAGTCCATGTAAGACTTCATCTCACCTTTGAACGTCACTTTGACCGATTCAGGAATCGGCATGGTCGCCTCACCTGTGGCTAAAGCTAGCGCTACCGTGCCAGAGTCCGCACCAAAAGCGACACCTTTTGACATTCTAGTATGCGAGTCGCCACCAATAATAACTGCCCAGTCATCAATGGTCAGGTCATTCAACACTTTGTGAATCACATCGGTTAATGGCAGGTAAACGCCTTTAGGGTCACGCGCGGTAATCAAACCAAAGTCATTCATAAATTGCATCAACCTTGGGATGTTTGCTTGTGCTTTGCTATCCCAAACAGATGCCGTATGGCAACCTGATTGATAAGCGCCGTCTACCGTTGGTGAAATCACGGTTGCTGCCATTGATTCTAACTCTTGTGAGGTCATCAAGCCTGTTGTGTCTTGCGAGCCAACAATATTCACGTTCACACGCACATCAGAGCCTGCATGCAACGGTGCATCTGAGCTAACGCCCACAGCATTTTTGTTAAAGATTTTTTCAACGGCAGTGAGGCCCTGCGCTTCGTGTGAGATTTCTTTAGCAGGCGCGTAAACAGATTGCAGTTCAACCCCTAAGATTTCAGCGGCAAATGTTTGTAGCTTTTTACCAAACACAATGGCATAAGAGCTACCGGCCTTCATAAATTCCACTTTTTGCGGGGTAAATGCTGAAGAAATATCAACCAGCGCCTGATCGCCGTTATACAGTTTTTTCTCTTTCGTGTTGATGGTCAACACAGTGCCTGTATCAACTGAATAGGTCTGCTCTAAAACAGGATCACCATTCTTATCAAGCACGGCATTACCTACTGCATCGGTCTTTTTCACCCAGTTTTTTAAGTCGAGACCAATACCACCCGTCACGCCAACAGTGGTCAAAAAGATAGGTGAAATACCATTCGTCCCCGCCACAACAGGTGCGAAGTTCACAAACGGCACATAAGGACTAGCTGGCTCACCGGCCCACAGTGCAACATTATTCACACCAGACATGCGCGATGAGCCCACGCCCATCGTGCCTTTTTCGGCAATCAACATCACCTTTTTATCAGGGTGCTGCGCTTTTAAAGCCATCAGTTCTTGCTGCGCTTCAGGTGTCATCATGCATTGTCCATGCAGCTCACGGTCAGAACGCGAGTGCGCCTGATTACCTGGAGAAAGCAAATCAGTCGAAATATCACCCTCGCCGGCAACATAAGTCACCACTTGAATTTCTTCTGGCACATCAGGCAAATTAGTGAAGAACTCGCCTTTGGCGTAACTTTCTAAAATGGCTTTAGCAATCACATTGCCAGCGTTATAGGCCTTTTCTAAGCGGTCGGTATCCGCTTCGTATAAGAACACCTGCGTTTTAAGTACGTCTGCCGCAGGGTTTGCCTCTGATGGATTATCAGACAAGGCCAAGTCAAGCAAGACATCAACCGAAGGCCCGCCTTTCATATGTGATAACAGCTCAAATGCAAAGGTTGGCGTAATCTCTTCAACAACCGACTTGTCCTGAATAATCTCTTTTAAAAACACTGCTTTGCCAGCGGCGGCGCTAGTAGTACCTGGCAACGTGTTATAGATAAAAAACTTCAGAGAGTCTTCGCGATGTGCGTGCGTTGTATCTTTAATCTGCGCAATGATTTCGGCTAATAGTTCAGCGGTATCAATCGGCTTGGGGTTTAAACCTTCGCTTTTGCGGACGTCTATTTCATCCAAGTATGCTTGATATAAACTCATTGTTATGCCTCAATTTCAACGTGCATTTGGCTATCAGCAAAATGAATAGTTGGCAGTAACGGCAGATTTTCTGGGACACGTTCTTGAACGTGTGTTTGATCAGTTTTCAACATGATTGGGGCTCGCTCAAATAGTATCCCCTATTATAAACCAGGCTAAACCCTAGTTTGTTTCACAGGTGTAATTTTTTATTAATCCGTCAGCTCTTTGGCAAATGATGTGCCACAGCTTAGACCATTTGCGGCAACTTCCCATCTATCCAGTAAATCTTTTTGATAGCCTTTGCCATGTTTTAACTCTAAAAAAGCACGCACTTCTGATACATCGGCAAACCCACTGTTATCGGTATCCATTTTTGCCACATTATCTTCAACTGTAGGGCCCGTATATTTGCCATCTTTATCTGTCAAATAATCAAGCACATCTAACGCATTAGCCGTATTGGCCATTGTTATACAAGTTAACAATAAGAACCCCGGTAACAACTTCATCAATATACTCCTTCTATCACTATATTCTGACTCAGAATATGGTATTTAGTGCAATAAACACTGTAACTTAAAGCACATAACCATTGAGTTTATATACTTTTAATCTCTATGGTTTTTTGTGCTATTTTTTTCTTCCACATCGCAGGACCGCTCTCGTGGATTGAGGCGCCGTCTGCGCTGACAGCAACAGTAACGGGCATATCAACCACTTCAAACTCATAAATCGCCTCCATGCCTAGCTCTTCAAATGCAACTACTTTTGAAGCGCGTATCGCCTTGCTGACCAAATAGGCAGCCCCACCGACAGCAGTAAGATAGACGGCTTGTTGCTTTGCGATTTCTTCAATCGCTTTCTCACCACGCTCCGCCTTACCTATCATGCCGATTAAGCCAGTGTTAAGCATTACTTCCGTATAAGCATCCATTCTCGTTGCGGTTGTCGGCCCAGCCGAACCAACGACTTCATCACGTACAGCATCTACAGGGCCAACGTAATAAATAAATCGATTAGCGAAATCCACTGGGAGTTTTTCACCTTTAGCTAACATATTAGCAATCCGTTTGTGGACTGCATCACGCCCTGTGAGTATTTTTCCGCTAAGTAATAGCGTTTCCCCTGCTTGCCATGATGCTGTTTCAGCTTTGGTAACCGTTGCTAAATTAATCCGTTTTGCTGTTACGCTTGGTGCCCAATTCACCTCTGGGTAGCGACTTAAATCTGGTGGTGTCAATGCGGCAATACCACTACCATCTAATGCAAAATGTACATGTCTCGTCGCCGCACAGTTTGGAATGATGGCGACTGGCAAACTGGCTGCGTGTGTAGGGTAATCTAATATTTTCACATCCAACACGGTCGTTAGTCCACCCAGGCCTTGCGCGCCTATTCCTAAGTTATTAACTTTGTCATAAATCTCTAGACGCAACGCTTCTAACCTATTTTGTGCGCCCATTGTTTTAAGTCTGTGCATATCAATGGGTGCCATTAGAGATTCTTTTGCTAGCAACATGGCTTTTTCTGCACTGCCACCGACGCCGATACCAAGCATACCTGGCGGGCACCAACCAGCACCCATTGTAGGCACAACCTCCAAAACCCAATCAACAATGCTGTCATTAGGGTTCAGCATCGCTAGTTTAGCTTTATTCTCACTTCCTCCACCTTTTGCAGCAATTTTCACCTCAACTTTATCACCTACCACCAGTGAAACATGCACCACAGCCGGGGTGTTATCTTTAGTATTAATACGTTTTCCAGTAGGATCATCAACGATAGAAGCACGTAATTTATTCTCTGGTAATAAATAGGCTTGGCGCACACCTTTGTTGACCATTTGTTCGATATCCATTGTCGAACTGGATGCGGCTTCTACATCGTTATCCCATTGCACACCCATACCGACTTTAACGAAGGCAACAACAATGCCTGTATCTTGACAAATTGGACGCTTGCCTTCCGCACACATGCGAGAGTTAGTGAGTATCTGTGCAATCGCATCTTTAGCTGCAGCTGATTCTTCACGCTGATAGGCTTCGCCCAGCGCTTGAATATAGTCTTCAGGGTGATAATACGAAATATACTGCAAAGCATCTGCGATACTTTGAATGAAATCAGATTGTTTAATCGTGCTCATAGCATTCTTATTTTACACAGCACAGATTGTTGTGCGGCATCTTTATGGTTTTTATTTGTATCGGAAACTAATGTCCAAAACTGTTTATCAGGCAAATCAAGCATGCCATCAAAGGCCTTTAACTCCTCAATACTTAATCCATGAAACTGCGCTTCTACAAAACGCTGCAAGACAATATCCAGCTCTAACATGCCTCGCCGACATCGCCATGCTAGGCGGCGGCGCTCAGTCTCTTTAATAGGTTCATCATTGATCATTGATTAGCCTATTTTGATATTAAATATCTTCTTAGTCGGCTTGTCTTTTTGCGTGTCTTTTGACCGCGCCATTTTTAAATCTTTGATTGCCACTATCGCTGCGTTTGGGTTTAGTTTTTTAGGGCAAACTTCCACACAATTCATAATGTTATGGCAACGATATAAGCGGTAAGGATCCTCTAAGTTCTCTAGTCGCTCCGTCTCTGCATGATCACGCGAATCTACAATAAATCGATAAGCCTGCAATAAACCAGCAGGGCCAACAAACTTATCTGGGTTCCACCAAAAACTAGGGCAAGACGTGGTACATGCACCACATAAAATACATTCATATAGCCCATCCAGCTTGGCTCTATCTTCAGGGCTTTGCAGGCGTTCAATCTCCGGCAATGGGTCGTCATTTTTCAGGTAAGGATCAACTGAATTGTAATGTGCATAAAACTGCGTCATATCAACCACTAAATCGCGAACCACAGGCAACCCAGGCAGCGGCCTGATAATGACTGGCTGATCTAGTTCAGCAATACCGGTAATACAAGCTAAGCCATTTTTACCATTGATGTTCATCGCATCGCTACCACAAACACCTTCACGGCAAGACTTACGCAAACTCAGCGAATCATCTTGATGTTTTACCCTCAACAGCGCATCCAATAGCATATGGTCACCCTCTTGCAACTCAACTTCATAATCTTGCATATAGGGCTTTTTATCAACATCAGGATCAAATCTATAAATAGATAGCTTCATATCAGTAGACCCTCGCTTTAGGTTCAAATGACTTCACGGTGAGCGGTTCTAAACGAACTGGCTTATAGCTTAGTTTTTGACCTTCTTTATAGTAGAGTGAATGTGTTAGCCAGTTTACATCATCACGTTCTTCGAAGTCTTGACGGGCATGTGCGCCCCGGCTTTCGGTACGGTTATGGGCCGCATGCATTGTCGCCACAGCAACCTCTATCATATTATCCAACTCTAAAGCTTCTACCAATGCGGTATTAAAAACCTTACTTCTATCCTTTATCACAATATTGGCCACACGTGCTGCAACCGCATCGATTTCGGCAACGCCTTTAGACAGCAACTCTGGAAAACGAAATACTCCACAATTTGTTTGCATCGTTTTACGCATATCCAAACGTGTTTGCATCATATTCTCGCCTTGTGCTTTGTGAAAACGAGCCATTCTTTCTAACGTTGCATTTTCTGCATTTTTTGGCAAAGACTTATGGGATTTGTTGGTTTTCACAAACGCTGCAATATGATTGCCGGCTTGCTTGCCAAAAACAACTAAGTCCAGCAGTGAGTTTGAACCCAGGCGATTTGCGCCATGCACAGAAACGCAGGCACACTCACCAACAGCATAAAGTCCATTCACAATTTTTTCACCATTGCCATCTGGCACAACCACTTGTCCATCAATATTGGTGGGTAAACCACCCATCATATAATGCGCAGTTGGTACAACAGGGATAGGATATTTAACCGGGTCAACATTGGCAAAAGTCTTTGCAATTTCTCGGATGCCAGGCAAACGTTGGTCAATCACTTCCTCACCTAAATGATCCAGTTTTAAATACACGGCATCTTTGTTTTTACCCACGCCTCTTCCCTCTTTGATCTCAGTGGCTGACGCGCGTGAAACCACATCACGGCTAGCCAAGTCTTTAGCCGTTGGTGCATAGCGCTCCATAAAACGCTCACCTTCGCTATTGACCAAATAGCCCCCTTCACCTCGAACACCTTCGGTAATAAGCACCCCAGCATGCAATACGCCTGTCGGGTGGAATTGCCAGAACTCCATATCTTGTAGCGGAATGCCTGCACGCGCTGCCATGCCCAGACCATCTCCCGTATTCGCGTAAGCGTTTGTACTTGCTTGAAAAATACGCCCAGCACCCCCTGTTGCTAACAAGGTAGTTTTAGCTTGAAAAATACGAATCTCGCCTGTTTCAATTTCGAGTGCAAGTACGCCCAATACATCACCTTCCGCATCTCGAATTAAATCCAGCGCATACCATTCGACAAAAAACTGAGTGTTAGCACGAATATTGCGCTGATAAAGCGTATGTAGCATGGCGTGGCCTGTGCGGTCAGCTACGGCACAAGTACGTGAAATTTCAGATTCTCCAAAATTTTGTGTCATCCCGCCGAAGGGACGTTGAAATATTTTGCCATTATCTAAACGGTCAAACGGCATACCCAAATGCTCAAGCTCAATAATCGCTTTTGCTGCGTTTTTGCACATAAACTCAATGGCATCTTGGTCACCAAGGAAGTCGGACCCTTTAATGGTGTCATACATGTGCCAAATCCATTTATCTTCTGCTACATTGCCAAGTGCTGCTGCTATACCACCTTGAGCAGCCACCGTATGCGAGCGTGTAGGAAAGACCTTAGAAAGCACAGCCACCTTAGCACCAGACTCAGCAAGCGCCAAAGCGGCGCGCAAGCCAGCGCCGCCGCCGCCAACGATTACTGTATCAAACTGATGCTGTTCTAATGCCATCGCATGTCATCTTTCTTAAACTGTTTCAGCTTAGATGTTCCAACTTAAACAACCCAACTTAAATAACCCAAAGAATGATTGAGAGCCAAATCAAATAAACCACGAGCAACAAATCAACGGTGATTTGTAAGTAGCTGCGCAATGTTTGGTTGAAAATATAATCACGCAACACGTCTCTTACCCCAATCCACGCATGCACAATAAGGCAGATGAAAAAAAAGAAGGTGCCTACCCTAAATAACCAGCTGCTAGCAAAAGCATGCCATGCGGCATAATTATTTGGCCTTCCCAATAATAAAGCAATCAGCAGCAATACAATGTAGCCAACCATCACAACTGCCGTTAAGCGCTGTGACAGCCATATGCGCATGCCCGGATATTTGCTCGTTAATAATTTAATCATCATGTGTATTCACCAATGGCACTGCTAAAAAACAACCCATGCAAAGATTAAAACTGAGAACCCAGCCAATGCTAGTACAACACGGCCAGTAAACCGCGCTTTTTGCAAACTCGTCATCCAATGTACATCTTGTAGCAAGTGGCGAATACCTGCAAAAAAATGATGGAAAAACGCCCATGAACAGGTAATTAAAAGTAGCTTAACCAACCAATGATCTAACATTTGCCTGAGCGCCAAATAACTAACTTCAGAAGCTAATGATTGCTGCATCACCAACAACATCAAAGGCAACAACAGAAACAAGCCAACACCTGATGCTCGATGCAAGATAGAAACCAACGCATTAACAGGCAGCCGTATGGTGAGTAAGTTTAAGTTTTTAGGGCGATTAAAGGGGCGGTTTTTTTGCATGCTTTTAAGCTTTCGCTGCTTTTGCTACCGCTGAGGAAACATTGTCTAATAACCGTTTATCAAAAGGCTTGGGAATAATATAGTCTTTACCAAACGTTAATGTTTTAAGATTGTAGGCTTGCAACACCTCTTCGGGCACAGGCTCTCTTGCTAATTCACTTAAAGCGTATGCTGCTGCGATTTTCATTTTTTCAGTAATTTCTGTTGCCTTGGCATCTAATGCGCCTCTAAACAAGTAAGGGAAACACAGCGCATTATTCACTTGGTTAGGAAAATCACTACGGCCCGTAGCCATTAAAATATCATCTCGAATAGCATGTGCCACTTTAGGAAGTATCTCTGGGTCAGGATTGGCTAAAGCAAAAATAATTGGGTTTTTAGCCATGACTTTAACCAAATCTGGATTCAATGCATTTTTAGCCGAAACACCAATAAAGACATCCACTTCTGGCATTACATCTGCTAGCGTTTTAGCGCCTGTTGGCTTAATTGCTAATTCACGATTATTGTCATGTAAATTACTGCGACTAGTATCAAGCACGCCTGTTCTATCCACCATGGTGATATCGGTTGCCCCCATTGACTTGAGCAATTTAGCGCAAGAACAACCTGCCGCACCCGCCCCTAAAAATACAATTTTTGCAGTTGGCAGTGTCTTACCTTGTATCTCTAGTGCATTTAATAATGCCCCTGCAACAATGACGGCGGTACCATGTTGATCATCATGAAATACTGGAATATCAAGCCGCTTCTTCAACTCGTTTTCTATATAAAAGCAATGTGGCGCGGCAATATCTTCTAAATTGATACCGCCAAATGTCGGCGCGATATTCACGACGGTTTGAATAAACTCATCTGGCGTAGCCGCGTTAATTTCAATATCAAACACATCAATACCAGCAAAGTGTTTAAACAACACCGCCTTGCCTTCCATAACAGGCTTGCTTGCTAATGCACCGACATCACCCAAACCAAGCACTGCAGTACCATCGCTAATGACAGCAACTAAATTGCCTTTATTGGTATATTTATAAGCATTATTAGGGTCAGTATTAATTTCTAATACAGGCGCAGCGACTCCTGGGGTGTAGGTCAATGACAAATCATCCTGCGTTGTGCAAGGTTTCGATGATTCAACACTCAATTTCCCAGGCATTGGAAACTGATGATAATCTAGTGCGCGTTTTTTTAAATCGTCCATTGGTTCCCTTTCGGTAGTTTTTCTCTTTTTATGCGTAAGGACATATACCTAGAGAATATTTATTTACCAACAAACTAATGGTGTTGATATTGGGCTGTCGCAGCTGCTGTCTATTCCTTGCAAATACTAGAAAGTGAATCGCAGCTACACGTTTTACAAAAAGATTTAATCATTTTAAAAAACAATCTACATTGTAAAACAACTGGCCGAGAAGAACGCTATTATCTAAAATAATATTAATTTAGGGTAAAATTACACTCTTTAAGATTAATGACTTGTAAAGTCAAAATAGGTTAAAGATTTTATGGAACTCACCGCGCTCAATGCATTGTCCCCTCTTGATGGCCGTTATCAATCTAAACTCGATAGCTTACGTCCATTTTTTAGCGAATATGCGCTCATTAAACACCGCGCATGGGTAGAAGTTGAATGGTTAAAGGCATTAAGTGCCGCTAAAGAGCTAGCTGAAATCGAACCGTTTAGCAAAACGACGATTAAAGAATTAGATCGTGCTATTGCTCACTTTAGTGAAGTCGACGCAACACAAGTTAAAGCAATTGAATTACGCACCAACCATGATGTTAAGGCGCTTGAATATTGGCTTAAAGAGAAGTTTGATGGTAACCCAGAAGTCAAAAAAGCCAGCGAGTTTATCCATTTTGCTTGCACATCAGAAGACATCAACAACCTTTCACATGCGCTGATGCTTAAGGCCGCACGCAATGAGGTTATGTTGCCCTCGTTAAATAATATTATCGAGCGGCTAACCGAACTCGCACATGCACTCGCAGAACAACCTATGCTCTCACGCACACATGGCCAAACCGCATCACCAACGACACTGGGCAAAGAGCTGGCTAATGTGGTCTACCGCTTACAACGCCAACAAAAACAATTGGCTAAAAACGAAGTGTTAGGCAAAATAAATGGTGCAGTAGGTAACTTCAACGCACATCTATCTGCGTATCCAGACTTTGATTGGGAAAACTTTGCGAAGCGTTTTGTAGAAAGCCTAGGGCTAGATTACAACCCTATGACCATCCAAATTGAACCGCATGATTACATGGCAGAAATCTATGACATACTGGCACGTATTAACACCATCTTAATCGACCTAAATCGCGATCTCTGGGGTTATATTTCTGTTGGTTATTTCAAACAAAAGGTAAAAGCAGGTGAAATCGGCTCATCAACCATGCCACATAAAGTCAATCCTATCGACTTTGAAAATTCAGAAGGTAATCTTGGTTTGGCAAATGCGTTATTACACCACTTAGCAGAAAAGCTACCCATCTCTCGATGGCAGCGTGATTTAACAGATTCTACTGTGCTACGTAATATGGGCGTAGGGTTTGGTTACACCCTGCTAGGTTTTGACTCATGCTTACGCGGCTTGAACAAACTAGAGGTGAATACCAAACGTTTAAATGAAGATTTAGATAATAGCTGGGAAGTGCTGGCCGAACCTATTCAAACGGTCATGCGTCGTTATGGCATCAAAAACCCTTATGAGCAGCTCAAAGAACTTACCCGTGGCAAAGGCGGTATTAATAAAGTTTCTTTACACAACTTTATTAATACACTTGATATGCCTGCCGATGCTAAGCAACGCCTGCTGGCAATGACGCCTGCTAGCTATACTGGTAAAGCTGCTGAATTGGCTAAAATTAAATAATGGAAATATTGGTTCTTTATTACTCTAATGGTGGCTCCGTGCGTGACATGGCATTGCTTATTGCGCGTGGGGTGGAAAGTGTACAGGGCATAACAGCGCGCATTCGCACCGTACCAAAAGTTTCTACTAATTGTGAAGCAACAGCGTCTGATATGCCTGATGCAGGTGAGCCATATGCAGAACGCAGCGATTTAGAAGAATGTGTAGGCCTTGCGCTTGGCAGCCCTACCCGCTTCGGCAATATGGCCGCCCCCATGAAATACTTTCTAGATGGCACCGTTGGTCAATGGTTAAAAGGTGCGTTAGTTGGCAAGCCTGGTGCTGTTTTTACGTCGACTGGCAGCATGCATGGTGGTAATGAAAGCACTTTACTCAGCATGATGCTTCCGCTTATGCATCACGGCATGGTCATACTCGGTCTACCCTACTCTGAACCAGCATTATCTAGCACGCAGTCTGGCGGCACCCCCTATGGCGCAAGCCATGTCGCTGGCACAAATGATGACGCGCCATTAACTGACGAAGAACGCAAGCTCTGTATTGCCCTAGGTAAACGTTTAGCAGAAACCGCGCTTAAGCTTACGCCGTAAGATGCATCTAAACATTGAGGCACAGCAGTTTTTATTCAGGTCGCACAAAGGTATACTCTCAACCCATTCAGCCAAATTTGACGGCTATCCTTTCGGCTCGGTTGTGCCTTTTGTACTCAACCAACAAGGCATGCCTACGATACTCATTAGCAGCATCGCCGAGCACACTAAGAACATTATTCAAAATGCACAGGTCTCTTTAATCGTATTTGAGAATGAAGGTGACCTGCAAGCAAATGCGCGCCTTACTTTACTAGCCACTGCTGAACAAACGGACAAACAAAATACGTTAATGCGGGCACGGTATCTGCGCTACATCCCGCAGGCCACACAATATTTTGAAACGCATGATTTTAGTTTTTATACGCTCCATATCTCACAGGCACGTTATATTGCAGGATTTGGGAAAATGGGCTGGATTGAAGGTGAGGCCATGCAAGCTCCTAGCCATCCGTTATTCATTGAAGAGCAAAGTATTTTAGAACACATGAACACTGACCACGCAGAAAACCTCAAGGCGTATTGTCAGCATTACCATCAAGTCGCCGCGCAACAAGCTCAAATGATCGGTATTGATCACTTAGGCTTTGACGTGAGAACTGAAGCGCAGCAAGTATTACGGTTTAACTTTGAGCAAGCTATCAGCAATGCGCAAGAAGCCAGGGCAGCCCTAGTAAAAATGGCAAAAACATGTCGCACTTAACCACTTACTTTCGTCTAGGGGCATCTATTAGCTTGATTGCATTGATTTTTTTGTGCTTACTTTGGGAGGGATTGCTTGCACCGCTTAACACTAGCGGCTCCTTACTTATTTTAAAAGCGTTACCTTTACTCATGCCATTATTTGGCATCTTAAAAGGGAAACGCTACACCTACCAGTGGTCAAGTATGCTGATTTTGCTTTACTTGACCGAAGGCATCGTCAGAGCCTGGTCTGATCAAGGGCTTTCTGCCTCGCTGGCCATGGTGGAAATCATGTTGAGTGTTGTTTTTTTTATTTGTACAATTTTTTATGCTCGGTATACGCGTAAAGCTGCCTTGTAATTTATAATAGCCACATGAAAATTTTAATTTCCAATGATGACGGCTACCACTCAACTGGCATCGCAGTATTAGCAGAGCACCTAGCAAAAATCGCGGAAATTACTGTCGTGGCGCCAGAAAGTAATCGCAGCGGCGCCAGCAATTCACTCACGCTTGATCGACCCTTATCGGTAAGAAAAGCGCTCAACGGCTTTTTTTATGTAAACGGTACGCCTACTGATTGCGTTCATCTAGCGTTAACTGGCTTAATGACTGAAATGCCAGATTTAGTGATATCTGGTATTAATGATGGTGCCAACATGGGGGACGACACAATTTATAGCGGCACCGTGGCAGCAGCAATGGAGGGTTATTTATTGAATATCCCTTCTTTGGCAATATCAATGTCACAACATAATGCGACGCATTTTGAAACAGCTGGAAAAATCACAGTAGAGTTGGTACAACATTACCTTGCGAACAAAATCGAATCGCCAATATTGCTTAATGTTAACGTGCCTGATCTGCCTTATGACCAACTAAAAGGAAAAATCATTACCCGCTTAGGCAAACGACACAAAGCAGAGTCTGTTATAGAACTTGATACCCCGCGCGGAGAAAAAGTGTATTGGGTTGGTGCAGCAGGGCAGCCTAATGATGGCGGTGAAGGCACTGACTTCTATGCCGTCGCAAACAAGCAAGTGTCGATTACCCCTATCTGTGCAGACCTAACGAAACACGAACAACTAACAGAGCTTAAAAACTGGCTCTAATAACAGAAAACAAATTTTAATAATCAATGGCACTCAGCAACTCAAGTAAAAAACCTGGCATCGGCATGACTTCGACACGAACACGTGATCGCATGTTGTCACGCCTGCGTGAACAAGGCATAAAGGATGAAACGACAATATCAGCCATAGGCGAGATACCTAGACATATTTTTGTAGATGAGGCTTTATCAATACGCGCATACGAAGATGTTTCACTACCGATTGGCTTTGGCCAGACCATTTCACAGCCCTATATCGTTGCACGCATGACGGAAATATTACGCAATGGCAAACAACTCAATAAAGTGCTTGAAATTGGCACTGGCTGTGGATATCAAACAGCCGTTTTGTCGCACATTGCTAATGAAGTATTGTCATTAGAGCGTATCCGCCCGTTGGTCATGAAAGCGCGCAGCAACTTACGCACACTAAAGTGCCGCAATGTTAAACTTGACCATGCTGATGGTAGTGAAGGTCTAGAAAACTACGCACCTTTTGACGGCATTATTGTCACGGCTGCGGCAAGCCATGTGCCGAAACAGCTATTATCTCAACTAACGGTAGGTGGCAGAATGGTGATTCCTATTGGAACAGATTCTCAAACACTTTACCTTATTGAACGTCTTGCTAATGACTACAAACAAACTAAATTAGAAGACGTTAAATTTGTCCCTTTAATAGGTGGTTTAGGTTAATGAAACATTTAATTTTAATTGGCTTTTTACTTATATTTATTTCAGGCTGTGCCAGCAGCATTCCAGCCCCTGTAGAGAGCAGAGGAGGCCAGAATAACAAAAACAGGTCATCAACCTCAGTTAAACACACAAGTAAAGACTGGCGTCCAGATAGCTATACCATTAAAAGTGGTGATACTTTGTACAGCATAGGCTTGGAACATGGTTTAGATTATCGGGAAATTGCAGCTGCTAATAATATTTATGAGCCTTATACAATCAATATTGGGCAAAAACTTAGTCTCACTAGTTTAAAGGTCAAAGAGACGAGTGCTGAAACCAATCCTTCTGCCTATGAAAATGAAGATGGCGTTATTATTTCGCCAATAGACACCGAGTCAGGGGTAACCGCTAGCACTGATGCAACAGCAGAATCAACTGTCACACCAGTATTAACCGAGCCTAAAGCAGTACGTGAACCTTATAGTAAAGAAGCGCTCAATCGCAAAACAACGCCTAAACAACCGACCACAGTGACAACATTACCAAGCACGCCAACAGTTAAACAGCCTGCGAATAAGGTGCCATCTAGCACCAAAAAATCAGTGTGGGCTTGGCCTACACAAGGGAAAATCATTGAAAGGTTCAACGCCGCTAAAAACAAGGGCATTGATATTGCGGGTAAAAAAGGGCAGTCTATTAAAGCTTCTGCCGCTGGCAAAGTTATTTATGCAGGTTCCGATTTGCGCGGTTATGGCAAACTAGTCATCATTAAGCACAATAAAACTTATTTATCGGTGTATGCACATAACAGTAAAATAATTGTAAAAGAAGGACAGGTCGTTAAAGCTGGTCAAAAAATTGCTGCGATGGGAAGTACTGATACAAACACGGTTAAGCTACATTTTGAGATCCGTGAACGTGGGAAATCCGTTGACCCAGGAAAGTTCTTGCCGCAGAATTAACAATGACACTTATTTAAGGCAGACTGTAATGGATCCAAACAAATATAAAAAGAATGCAGATATTCGCGCAGACACACTTTTACAAAATGTGGTGTCTACCGTTTCTATGCTACTAATGGTGGCTGGCATTATTGGTATTGCTTTAGAATTCTTTAAAGATGATGGATGGCTTTCAAAATCATTTGCTTATTTATTCCAGTCAACGACCACCATGATGCTCATCCCATTAATTGCACTTGCACTTTGGCTACTTAATCGCTGGATATCAACACCAAGCAAGAATGAAACAAAAAAAAGTGGCAATGTACCTATGTATTTAATGATGGCGGCTGGTGCATACACCATATTCCAATATGCAACTGGCGGCTAATTAAACACCCATTAAAAAAGCCGCAGTTTGCGGCTTTTTTAATGGCTTAATGCTTTTGAAGCTACTTCTTTTTTGCTGCCTCATCATCATAATACTGACGCACTGTTTTCATATCATAGTCGCGAGCCCATTTTATAATCTCATCAAATGCTGGTGCACCAATTTCACCTACTTGCGCATGTATACCGGCTTGCTCACGTATGACTAAAACACCTGGCACTTGATTCACATCAAAATACTCAGCAATCTCGGGGTCTTCTTCAGTATTCACCATGCCAAACAAAATATCGGCATTCTTTTCAGCCGCTGCCTCAAAGGTTGGTGTGAAGGCGACACATGGGTCACACCACGGCGCCCAAAAATCAACAATCACAAAATTATTTTTTTCAATCGTCTCTTTAAAATTTGCTTTAGTAAGTGTTACAACTGCCATGGTAAGTCCTGTTGGAAATCAATTAAAGCGTCATTTTATCAGATGATAGGCTGATTCCAACCACCATCAAAAAAGAGTTCGCTTAATGGTCGACGTTTTCTCGCGGCTAATTCACGCTGCTTAAGCTCATCTGGTAAATCATTCACCTCTTTCACATAACCCACAGCTAGCATAGACATCATTTGATATTGTTCAGGCACATTAAATGTTGCACGTGTTTTATCACCATCAAAACCGCCCATCTGATGGGTCATTAAGCCTAAACTAGTTGCTTGTAGGCATAAGCTCACCGCTGCTGCGCCGGTATCATAAGCACCCCAGCGGTTAGGTTTTTGGTCATGACTAAACTGTGTGTCAGCACAGACCAAAATTAACACGGGTGCATTTTGGGCCCATGCTTGATTGCCAGGCACAATGCAATCCAATGCCCTACCCCAAGCAGCTGCATCTTTGTTTTTATCCCATACAATAAAACGCCATGGCTCATCACCAAAACAAGATGGCGCCCAGCGCGCCGCTTCTAACAAGCTAAGAATTTGTTCTTGTGTGACCGCCTTACTGGCATCGTAAGCACGCGGGCTCCAGCGGTTAGCGATAATATCGTGTATGTCAGTTTGTGTTATTGCTTTTTTTTTCATCATTTATACTTTCAATGTTGATTTGAATTGTTTTTTTAAACCTATTCCTTCTGTTGCTTGCTTACCTTTATTCAATTCTCCACATTATTGAGTCTTATGGCAAATTAAGCCACCTCACCTATGTCACTTATTTTGTAACATCCTAATTTTAATCCCTCAGTGTTTGATACTATTTCTAGTATAAGTTGATGATATCCAACTTTTAAAGACTGTGATTACGTTAATTTACAATAAAATACTCAACATGACAGATAACGATTACATGCAAGAAGCGATACGCCTTGCCCAACAAGCTGCTGACAATGACGAAGTGCCTGTTGGCGCGATTGTTGTCAAAGGCGGTAAAATTGTTGGTCGTGGTAGCAATGCGCCCATTAGCTTAAACGATCCGAGTGCGCACGCAGAGATACTCGCTATCCGCGATGCTGCAAAACACTTAGGCAACTACCGCTTAATCGATTGTGCGCTATACGTTACATTGGAGCCCTGTGCGATGTGTGCAGGGGCAATACAACATGCAAGGCTATCTAAGCTTGTTTATGGCGCTAGCGACCCTAAAACTGGCGTTTGCGGCAGTGTGATTAACTTAATGGCAGAAAGCAGGCTCAATCACCATACAACTGTCATTGGCGCTGTCATGGCAGAGGAGTGTGGCAATTTATTAAGCGCTTTTTTTAAGCAACGGCGACTTAAGTCATAACCAGCCAAATTCAAGACAATAAAAAACCCGCTCATGCGGGTTTTTTATCATGTGTAGCAATTGGTTCAAAGCTAGCTAATCATTGCCACCCATTAATGCCATCAACAAATGCAATAAATGACTAAACATATTATGTAAGCTGATATAAATACCTAATGTTGCCATAACATAGTTCGTTTCACCACCACGCACAACTTGGTTAATCTGATACAAAATAAAACCAGCCATCAACAGCACAACCACTGCTGAGATAGTCAATGACAGCGCAGGTATTTGGAAGAAGAAGTTAGCTAAAATAGCCAACACCACCACGACAAAGCCGACAGTTAAAAATTTGCCCATATGGCTAAAGTCACGCTTAGTGTTGCTTGCAATAGCAGCCAAAGTAAAGAAAGAAGCCGCTGTACCACCAGCTGCTAGGCCAATTAATTGTGAGCCATTACTTAAACCTAAAGCCACTTGCAATATTGGGCCTAATAGCAAACCCATGAGGAATGTAAATCCTAGCAACAACCAAACACCTGCTGCATTGTGACTGTTTTTAGCGACGAGCCAACTCATGCCATACACAGCTGCCATAATGCCGATAAAGACAAAAATTGGGCTAGCAGCAAATAGAAATGAAAAATCGAGAGTAATACCGACCATCGCTCCTAGGATGGTTGGAATCATTGTTAACCCTAGCAAAGCATACGTATTACGTAGCACCTTGTTTTGAGAGGTTGAAACACTAGCCTCACGGCCTAAAACTTCAATATTATCTGCCATTACAAAATCCTTAATTAAAACTACCAAATGGTATTGCTACTAAGATAGCGACAATTCATAAAAGTTTCAAGTAACAAATTGTGAATTTTTTATGAATACCGGCTGTTTTATGCGAATAAGTCGCCTTCTATTTGCCCCACCATCGCAACCTGCTTCACTGCATGAGCAAAATCATCTGCCTTATGTAGCTGCGCTAGACTTAGAGGATGATGACTGCCATGCATACGCGCCAACCTAATAATACTTTGTGCTGGCATTTTCCATTCCAGCTTCTCTAGTAATTCATCAGCCAAATCTGGGCGATTACATAATAAAATCATATCGCAACCAGCATTTAATGCGGCCAAACTTCGCGTCGTCACATCGCCGCCAACTGTTGCCCCTTCCATGCTTAGATCATCACTAAAAATAACGCCATTAAAGCCTAAGCGTTCACGTAATACCTTCTGTAACCATTTTTGTGAAAACCCAGCCGGTTTATCATCCACTTTAGGATAAATCACATGTGCTGGCATAATCGCAGGCAACCCTTCATCAATCATTTGCCTAAAAGGCTGCATATCATTTTGCGCTATTTGGTCAAACTCGCGTTCATCAACAGGAATGCTGACATGCGAATCTGCCGTGACAAACCCATGGCCGGGAAAATGCTTACCCACAGCCGCCATGCCACCTTTTTTTAAGCCCTCCATTAAACTAAAGGCAAGCTCATTAATCGCACGCGGGTCTAAGTGGAAGGCTCGATCACCGATCACTAAACTATCACCGTAATCCATATCTAAGATAGGGGTAAAACTGAAATCCACACCATGTGCGCGCAGTTCAGCCGCTAAAATCCAACCAGCCTCTACCGCTAATTCTTTTGCTTTTTGTCGGTCATTGTCCCAAATTTTTCCAAATGCCCGCATGGGTGGAATATTGGTAAACCCTGCTCGAAAGCGCTGCACCCTTCCACCTTCATGATCAACCGCAATTAATAATGGCGGCTGACGTACTTGATGAATACTGGCGGTAAGCGCTTTAAGTTGTGCGCAATTCTTAAAATTACGTGCAAACAAAATCACGCCACCCACTGATGGGTGTTGTAAGCGTCTAATATCGTCGGTAGTCAGTTCTGTGCCAACGACGTCTAGCATGACGGGACCTAAAGACATACATTTACACCTTCAAAGGAAAATATCATCATAACAATCAGAATCATTTAAGATTCTTTAACCCACGTGTATCAATCCCCTTCATCACTTCACGTTCTAAATGACGCTGCTCTGCATGCGCATTATGTTTTCTTTCTTCCATCAAACGCTGCCGCTCTATATTCATCCGCACTTGTCTTTGCAATGATTCTTCCTCTGTTTCACATTGCCTAAACCCATCTGACCACCCTTGCGAATACTGTGCGTCTTTATTAAAACGCTTCACATCCTTCTTAAACTGGTCAAAAAAGCTACCCCCTGCTTTTTTCCCACTATGGCATCCATCATCAAACCCATCTACATATGCTAAAGGGTAGCCTTGCTTAACCATACTTTCTTTTTGGCTCACACAGCCAGAAATAGCGAACAAACTTAACGCTATTGAAGCAACTAGTAATTGACGAGTAATTTGCATATCGTACTCCTTATCTAAATTATTTTTGTCAGTTGTTTTACATCAAAGGCGACACCAGACCAAATAACATTTCATATCATAATACACGCAAGCGATAAAGCGAGGTAACCTCCTTCGAGCGTGCGAAAAATAAAGGATCACTTGAGTTTTGAGATTTTTCGTGGGTTGGTTTGACATCTATTTTCTCAATAATCATTAACCCAGCATCCTGAATCCAACTTTGCAGTTCTTCACTAGAACGCAAGTCTAAATGCTCTGCAAAATCAGACAAAACTAGCCAAGCTTCACCTTGGATTGCCAAGTGATCTTTAACCCCATTTAAAAAGCCTTTTAACATTTTACTATCGGGGTCGTATATCGCATGTTCAATAGCCGAATTCGCTTTGGCTGGCAGCCATGGTGGGTTACAGACAATTAAATCGGCAAGACCAGCATCTGCTGGCGGAAACAAGTCTGCACCAACAATTTTTACTTGGTCAGCAAACCCTAATTTCTGAATATTATGTTTTGCACAAACTAAGGCGCGCGATTCTAATTCCGTGGCAATGACTTTTTTCACACCACGTTTAGCTAAAATAGCCGCTAACACACCTGTACCTGTACCAATATCAAACGCAACCGATACATTTTCTAATGGCGTGGTATTCACCAGCTCAATGTATTCGCCGCGTACAGGTGAGTACACGCCATAACTTGGCGTAATCACGGCCTCTAGCTGTGGCACTTCTACGCCTTTTTTATGCCATTCATACGCACCGATTAACCCAAGAATCTCGCGTAATGAAACAATTCTTGATTTGTGGCTCTGGCTTTTACCATAAGCATGCTCACAAGCACTAACAATATCGGGGGCACGGTTGTATGGCATGGTGTAATCGCCAGACAATTCAACTAATAACATGCCCAAGGTGCGTGCACGCTCGATTTGGCTTTTGCGGTATAAATGAAACTGATCTTTGGGGCTTGGTGCCGTATTCGTGACTTGTTGCTTCTTTTGTTTGTTTTTTGCTTTGGGCTTGGTGCTGCGATTATCAATTCGCCTTGAAATGGCTTGTGCTAAGTGCTTGGCATTCTGAAAATCTCCACGCCATAACAAAGCAGTGCCTTCACACACTAATTTATAAGCAGCATCGGCTTTAATCGTATCGTCGATGACTTGGATTTTTTTAGGTGCTGGATTGTTGGCAACGGACTGCCAAACTGCCTCCACTGTTTTGTTATGTTCTTGCCAAGTAACGGTTTGAGGCTCGGGTTGAGTTTGAGATTTAGCCAACGAATTTCCTTAAAGAAGCTTTAATGCTTTAATATTATTTAAGCTTTGATACATGAATCGAACAACAGCCAGAATGCTATTTTTGATTCAAATGTGAATTAACGTCTAGTTTATCACGTAGGTAATCCCCGCCTAGATTAATCGCTAAAATCAAACTCATTAAACTCATGCCGACCAACAATACATAATGCGGTGCCACCAACATATAACGTACGGCATCTCTTAACATTGCCCCCCACGAGGCATTGGGTGCTTGAATACCTAAGCCTAGAAATGAAAGGCTCGCTTCTGCAATCATAATGCTCGCTAAGCTATAAGTCGCTTCGACGATTAAGATAGAGCCTAGCAGTGGCAAGATGTGTCGTATCATAATACGTAAGGGTTTTGCCCCTAGTGATTCAGCTGCTTGCACATGCTGTCTATTACGCAAACTCAGTGTTTGCCCACGCGTGAGTCTGGCGTAACTTACCCAACCTGTTAAACAAAGCGCAAACATTAAATTAAGCATACCTGGACCGAGTACAGCAGCAAAAGCAATGGCTAATAAAATACCGGGGAATGCTAAAAATACATCGGTGATTTGCATTAAAATTTTGTCTATTTTCCCACCATAGAAACCAGCGACTAGGCCAACCGTTACCCCTACTGTGATCGTGACAACAGCGACAATGGCTGCCACCATAAATGACACCTCAACACCACGTAAAATACGCGCCAAGATGTCACGACCTAAATCGTCTGCGCCAAACCAATGTTGCATGCTTGGACTGGCTAACACACTGCTTAAATCTATTTCATTCCCGTGTAATCCTAATGCTCGGCCGGCAAGAACAGCGATTAACCAGAAACCAATAACGAACAGTGCGAATATTTTCATGGCTCTGTTTACGCGTGTTTCACTCTAGGGTCGATGACGCGATACATCAAGTCCGTCAGCAAATTAATCGTTACATAAGTCAGCGCCACTGCCAATACGCAAGCCTGTGTCACGGGGTAGTCTCTTTTTTCGATGCTTTCCACTAACAAACGGCCAATACCATCCCAACTAAAAATCGTTTCAGTAATGACGGTACCTGCTAACAAGCTGCCCATTTGCAAACCGACAATCGTGACAATTGGCAGTAAAGCTGCGCGCAATGCGTGCCGAAAAATCACTTTGCGCTCACTCAACCCTTTCGCTCTGGCTGTACGAATAAAGTCTTCATTCAACACTTCCAAAAGACTCGTACGTGTCATACGGGTGAGAATTGCACTAAGACCAAACCCTAACGTGAGTGCTGGCAAGATGATGGATGTCGGCTCATCCATGCCGCTGACAGGTAGCCAACCTAACCAAACAGCAAACACCAGCATCAACATTGGGCCTAACCAAAAAACTGGCATGGCAGAAAGCCGTACGCTTACAATGGTGACAACAAGGTCCTGCCAGTGGCCCGCTTTCAGCGCTGCATAGATACCCAGTGGCACCCCTATGAGGATGCCAATAACAAGAGATAACAGCGCCAGCTTGATGCTAGCAGGATAGCGTGTCTTAAATAAATCGATAATTGGTGTTTTGGTATGGATAGATCGACCTAAATCACCATGTGCAAGTTTATTTAAATAAGTGCCAAACTGCACAAGTAAAGGTTTGTTTAAGCCAAGCTGTTCACGTAGCGCATCACGGTCAGTTATGCTGGCTGAATCACCTAGCATGACTTCAACAGGGTCACCCGGCACTAAATGAATTAATAAAAATGTCAGCACCAGCACACCAAAAATGACGGTAAAAAAACTAAAGAATCTGCTAATCATTGCTAATTTGAACTGATGTACCTGGTGGCACCATATCAAAGAGCGTAATCACATCCGCATTACGTAACCGCACACAACCATGAGAGCCCGGTATGGTCATGTCTGTACTATCGGGCGTGCCATGAATATAAACATAACGCTGCATGGTATCAACATTGCCTAGCCGATTAACACTAAGCTCCGTACCTGAGAGCCATAAGATACGCGTTAGTATCCAGTCACGTCCAGGAAATGTTGCCATCAGTTCATGCGTGCAAATTTCGCCTGTTTCTCGTCGGCCTACAAATACAGCATTAGGTGCCGCACCTTCGCCAATTTTGGCTCGGATAATGTGTGCACCCAAAGGTGTGCAGCCACTGTCTTTTTCGCAACCAACACCGTTAGCCGCTGTGGAGACAGGAAACTGCAACAACAGCGCTCCTTCTTCATCTAACACCGTGAGTGTTTGCTTTGCGATAGAAATATTAATGTGCATGGTTTTAATTTGTATAGCTACTTATTGTAACCGACCTTTTTAATCGTCACTAAATCATCCCAATTTCCATCGGGTTTAGGAAGGTAATGTTGCACCTCTTGCCGCATGGCTGCCGACTGACCTTCATACCATAGGGGAATATAAGGTAGTTGTGCATGAATACGTTCCGTCACCTCTGGCCAATCTTCTTTTCGTAACAGTTGATCAAGTTTAGCATCTGTATATCGCCCACGATTAAAACCATTGGGCGGTGTATAGGCGGAACCAAATACTTTCGAATAAATTTCAGGGGTTTTAATACCGACCCATGTTAAGCCGTACAACTGGAACTTACCCTGCTTCACTTCTTCAAAAAATGTACCCCAGTCTAGGCTACGAATTTCTAAATCAATGCCTGCCGTAGCCATTTGCGCTTGCAGAATAGTTGCCAACCTTACACGTTGTGCATCAGTGCTTGTTTTATAAACCAACTTTAATGGCAATTGGACCCCTGCCTCTTGCAGTAATTGTTTCGCTTTTTCTGGTTTGTATGTATACGCTTCAAGCTTGGCATTACCTGCATAATGTTCAGGTGGCAATATTGCATCAGCAAGGCGCGTATGGCTTACCATTACTTTGTCTATAATCACTTGCCGATCAATCGCATAGGCTAGCGCCTGTCTAACTTTTAACTGTTTTAGTATTGGATCTTGCATATTCAAGCCAAGGTAAGAGTAATTCGCTCCTTGCGCTGTCATTACCTTTATTTCTGGATTTTTCTGTATGTATTTAACTAACTCTGGCGGCAAGTCACCCTGTAATAAATCGGCTTCTCCGCGCATCAGTTTAAGCACTCTGACTGTAGGATCTTTCACCTCTGTAAAAGTGATTTTTTGCCCATCTTCAACACGTTGCAATGTTAACTTTCCCGTTTCACCTACAAACTGAAATGCACCATTGCCAACAGGAAGGTGTGCAAAGTCATGATTTTGTTCGATGAGACCTTTTGGCAAAATACCAATAATCAACTTGGCAGGAAAGTGCTTATCAGGTGTTCTTAATTTAAATTCAATTGTATTGGTATTCACCACATTAATCACACGAATGTTTGCAAACTCTGCCGCATGCGGCGAGTCTTTAAGTTGCATTAAACTGTCGTAAGTGGCTTTTACATCATCGGCTCTAAATCGCTGCTTGTGATGAAAAGGTCTAACCTCTTTTTTTAAAGTAAATCGGTAGTTTTGAGCACCCAAGCTCTTCCAGCTAGCTAAACTCGGCACAGGTTTTGAGCTTGTATCAAACTCAACCAATCGCTGATAAAGTAGACGATTAACACGCTCTGATGCCGCATCTGTTGCATAGCGTGGATCCAGATTGATCGGTGCTTGGGCGATAGCGAAACGAATCACTTGTTGTGAAGTTGGCTCAGGCTGGCAGCCGATGATTATTCCAGTGATACAGAGCAATATAATAGTTTTAACCATTGACCAATATTTTACATAAGATTGTGCGCTAGCCTAGTTTTATTCTCTAGATTTTTTCTGCAGATAAGTTTAAGATGCTTTTAACTAACCGCTAGAAGGAGGTATCACGCATGAATGGAATGATCCAACTAATCGGCAGAATAATGCTAGCACTGATTTTTATCTTAGCTGGTATTAGTAAAATGATGGACCCAGCAGGCACTAGTGGGTATATGCAGTCCATGGGCGTTCCCACACTATTCTTGTGGCCAACCATTTTGTTAGAGATATTTGGCGGCATTGCACTGATTGTTGGTTATAGAACCGCTATAGCTGCTGTTGCTTTAGCGCTTTTTTCTATCGTCGCGGCCGTACTGTTCCATAGCGACTTTGGCGATAAAATACAGATGATTCTCTTTATGAAAAATATTGCCATGGCAGGCGGCTTATTATTGTTAGCCACAAGCGGAGTAACTAGCTACAGCTTTGATAGCAAAAAGAAAAATGCTAGCTTTTTCTCAACAAGGCGATAGATTCAACATGCGCGGTATGCGGGAACATATTAATCACCCCTGCCGCACTTAAGCTATAGCCTTTTTGATTCACCAGCACATCGATATCTCGTGCCAAGGTAGCAGGGTTACAAGAAATATAAACAATGATCTCTGGGGCATTGCTATCTTCAATGGCTTTGACTAAATCAAAAGCACCATCACGCGGCGGGTCAATCAGCCATTTATCAAAACGGCCTAGCGCAGTGAGCGACTCTGGCGTCATCTTAAATAAGTCAGACACACCAAATGCTGTGTTTTTTTCCAGCCCATTGAGGGTCGCACTTTCCACCGCGCGTGCGACTAGGTTGTCCAAGCCCTCATAACCTAACACTTGCGCCCCGCTCCGTGCTATTGGTAAGGTAAAGTTACCAATACCACAGAAAAAGTCGGCAATACGCTCATCGGGCTGCGGTTGCAATAACTGCATGGCACGCCGCACCATCACTTGATTAATTTGCGGGTTCACCTGTGTAAACTCATTCGGTTTAAATGGATAAGTTAAATCAAACTCATCCAATGAATATTGCAAAGATGGCGCATCTAACGGATAAAACGGCTTAACAGTATCAGGGCCTTTGGTCTGCGTCCAAATACTGACTTGATGCACATCAGAAAATGCTTTAAGAATCTCTTCATCTTCTGGTAACAGCGCATCCATAATACGGAAAATCAGCACAATATGCTTAGCTGCTAACGCTGCATCAGGTGGCGGCTCTACTGTTGTTTTTGTTGCCGAGGTAATAGGCTCGCCAACTGCCAACTCCAACTGCGGAATTTTATCTCGCAAGCTTAACCGTGTAATCATCTCTTGCAGCGGCACAATCAAAGCAGATACTGCTGGCGTTAACACTTCACAGCTATCCATGTCTGCCACATAACGCGTGCCCTTTTCATTAAAACCCACCAACACACGCTCTTTTTTCGTGACATACTTAACGCTTAGCCGTGCTTTATGGCGATAACCCCACGTTGGGCCCATCAATGGTGACAACATGTTCTCTGGTTGCGTTTTGCCGATATGCTTAATATCATTTTCTAGCAGACGCTGCTTAGAAGCGACTTGACCAACAAAATCTAAATGCTGCAATTTACAACCGCCGCAATAGCCAAAGTGCTTACATTTTGGGGTCACGCGCAAGTGAGATTGTGTCAACACCTCAACCGTATTAGCAACCTCAAAACTTTCTTTCACCCGATGAGATTGATAGCGCACCTGCTCATTCGGCAGCGCGCCATCAATAAATACCGCCTTGCCATCCACATGGGCAACCCCTCGCCCCTCCTGATCTAAGGATTCAATCAATGCAGACTTAATTTCTGCGGGTGCTTGTTTTTTACGACGAGAACGACGTGCCATAGTGTACTTTTACATGGTTATTGAAAGGCAGCATTTTATCGCATTCCCAGTATTGCTTAAACACAAACAGACAAAATGAAAAATATCTCAAATAAATGTCTACTTTGCATTATTTTTTTATCACCAGTAACTAAATGAATATAAATAAAAAATATTGCTTTTTCGACAAAAATATTCCCGTATTATCAGACACTATTAAAATTTGATAAAAGAAAAGCAAAAAGGACACTGTTGATAAATAAACAGTTATACCGTAAAGTGGCTTTAACACCATGAATAAAAAGGGAAATGCCCCATGTCCACTTTGGTCCACTATAAAGCATTATCAGACACCCTGTCCCATAAACCCTGTTAGGCTACTAATGAATAATTATTTATTAACATTAATAATCGCTTCAGAAGTAGTAGCTATATTTTTGCTGTATAAGGTTTGGCAATCAAAAGAGCATTTACTGTGGAAGCTCTTAAGCACTTTAGTGGGCTTTTTACCTTTACTTGGCCCTTTATGTCTTTTATTCATTTTTAAGGCACCTTCAACTCAGCGTGCAGAAATGCAAAACAGAGGTCCAAGAGGTAGCTATGCAGACCGTTGGCTTGGTTTTGAAAAGAATTTTTGGAAAAGCGTTATAAAAGAAAAAGAAGAATCATTAAATAAAAACATTGAATAAATGCAAAGCCTTCTTTTTTTATCAAAAGCCTAACAAGGCATTCAAGCGGGACTACCTTCGGTAGCCCCTTAATTTAACGTTATATTTAAAAACACCCTCTGATTTATTAGGATCGGCAAATCTTAGAGCAAACCATAAAACCTAAGCAAAATGAGATGAATCACCAATGATTAAGAAATTTTATTACTTCATGAGGTAATATAT
>JAZGEZ010000026.1:0-87684 GCA_036479055.1 Methylophilaceae bacterium
GTACTAATGTTAACTCCATCAGATAATGTCCATTATTTTAGTTTCAATGTTTTTATAATCCAAATGGCGTAGCATCAGCTACGCCTTGTCGTATCAGTGATGGGGTTTCTCCCGTCAAATCAATCACAGTTGTCAAACCTAGTTGATGAATTTCTGAATCAACCACCAAATCAAGCTGATGCTCTAATCTATCACGAATTTCCCAAGCCATGTTCATTGGCTCGTCATCCCCCGTAATATGTAAAGTCATGCTTAACATTGGCTCGCCAAGCTCATCTAGTATCGCTTGAACAACATTGTGATCTGGCACACGGATACCGACGGCACTGCGCTTAGGATGTTGTAAGCGGCGCGGCACCTCTCTGGTGGCATTCAATATAAAAGAATAAGCACCCGGGGTATTAGCCTTCAACAAGCGAAACTGACTGTTATCAACTTTCGCATAATTTGCAAGCTCACTGAGGTTGCGGCAAATTAAGGTAAACAATTGCGACTCACTGACTTGTCGAATCTGTCTGATTGTATCTTGTGCATTTTTTACACCAAGCATGCAACCTAAGGCATAACTGGAATCAGTCGGGTAAGCAATCACACCACCGTCTCGCAATATCTCGACCACATGCTTGATAAGTCTTGCCTGTGGATTTTCGGCATGAATAACAAAGTACTGTGCCATTTTTAATTAAGGTGCTCGGCTTCTTCCCAGCCCTGCCAAACCGGCACACACTCTGCAGGTAAATCTCGAATGCACCCCATTTCCATATATGAAATGCCAGGCCCATGAAAATCTGACCCCAGTGATGATTTAAGACTAAATCGATGCGCTATTTTTGCAAACTGATCATATTGAGGTGGCGTATGGCTACCCGTCACCACCTCAATGGCTTCACCACCATACCCTCTAAACTCATGCATTAATAAATGCATATTCACCATCCCTAAACCATAGCGTCCTGGATGGGCAATCACAGCAGTGCCACCGCTGTCTTTAATCAATGTAACCGCCTCTTCTAAGCTCATCCACTGTTGATCAACAAACCCTGGCTTACCTTTCACTAGAAACTTTTTGAATACCGCTTTGACGTTTCTAACGTGACCTGCTTCCACCAAAAAACGAGCGAAGTGGCTGCGGGTAATAATACTGTTACCGGCAAGCGCTTGAGCGCCCTCAAAGCTCCCCTCGATACCGAACTCTTCTAACCGTTGACCCATCAACTTTGCACGGTCTAAACGACTCTGCCTTACCCCAATTAATGCCACTTTTAATGGTGTATATTCCGGATCTATTTTTAATCCAACTATATGTAACGTGCGTTTTTTCCAGGTGACAGAAATCTCCACGCCATTAATAAACTGCATCCCATAACCTTCCGCAGCTTGTCGCGCAACGACTAAACCACCTGTATCGTCATGATCTGTTAGCGCCAACACTTTTACACCTTGCTTATAGGCGTGTGCCACCAACTGCTCCGGCGGGTATAATCCGTCAGAAATGGTAGAATGGCAATGTAAATCAATAGTCGCTGGCATATACTGTCTATCACTTAGAATAATTATTGATGGGGCATTCTAACAAAATATGCCCCATGTTAGTACTTATATGCAGCCCCTAAGCTATTGTTAATTCAGATATTAATTTAAGATAAAAATACGAAAGCAAGCATGAAAGTTTTTTTTGATTTATTCCCCGTCATACTGTTCTTTATTGGCTTTAAGCTCTACGATATATTTACGGCTACAGCCATCGCTATCGGCGCCACAATAGCCCTCATCATCTACAGCAAAATGCGTCATGGCAAGGTAGAAAAGATGCTCATGATTAATGGCATTATTATCTCTATACTTGGTGGCATTACTTTGTTATTACATGATAAAACGTTCATTATGTGGAAGCCGACCGTGCTTTACTGGTTGCTAGCCACGGCACTTCTCATTTCAAATATCTTTTTCAAGAAAAATTTAATTCAAAAAATGATGGGGAAAATGCTTAACCCACCAGCTGCCATATGGAATAGGCTCAACCTTATATGGGTTGCTTTTTTAATTGCGATGGGCTTTTTAAACTTATATGTGGCTTATAACTTTAGCGAAAACACTTGGGTGAACTTCAAACTCTTTGGTGTCACCTCTATGATGTTTGTCTTTATGATTGCACAAACATTACTGCTAAAAGATTATCTAACAGAAGCCCCAACCGATAAAAACAAAGAAGACAAACCGTAAGGAATGACAATGTGGTATGCCATTATTGCTGAAGACGCCCCCAACAGCCTTGAAAATCGCATGGCAGCAAGGCCTGAGCACCTTGCCAGACTAACAGCACTACAAGACCAAGGTAGGCTAATATTGGCTGGCCCATTCCCCGCAATTGACAGTATCGACCCAGGCGTAGCTGGGTTTTCGGGAAGTTTGATTGTCGCAGAGTTTGACGATTTAGCGACGGCAAAAGAATGGGCTGATGCTGATCCATTTGTCACGGCTAATGTATATATTAATGTGATTGTGAAACCTTTTCGCAAAACACTACCCTAACGCTATGATGAGTTTAATAGAGACGATTAAAGGGAAGCTTGCTACATTAGAGCCCATCAGCCTTGAAATTGAAGATGATAGCGCTGCGCATGTCGGACATCAAGGCAATGCGGGCGGCGGTCATTTTAATATAAAAATGATAAGCTCGCATTTTTCACAAAAATCGCAGATAATGCGACATCGTTTAATTTATCAAGCACTTAATGACTTAATTCCGCAACAAATCCATGCGATTAGCATTGTTGCAATTTCTCCAAATGACCCCAAATAGTTATACAACAGTATTTTTAAGGAAGCACATAAAAATGAATAAAATATTAATCTCAATAGCAGCCTTTTCTGCCATCACACTAACACCAATTGCGCATGCTGCAGATGCGGCTACGGTCAATGGCAAGCCAATTAAGCAATCATGGGTAAACTTCATCATGAAAGATGCGCAAGCACGTGGCCAAAAAGGCAAGGGCTTGAAGAATGCAGTTATTAATGAGCTCATCGGTTCCGAACTTGCCTATCAGGAAGCGACAAAAAAAGGGTTTAATAAGAAAGCAGACATCATTACCGCAGCAGAAATTGGCAGGCGGAAATTAGTCGTGAATGCTTTCTTGGCGGACTTCATGAAAAAAAATCCTGTTTCTGATGCCGATACGAAAGCAGCCTATGCGCAATACAAAAAAGAACTGGGTGACAAAGAATACAAAGCACAGCATATTCTGGTCAAAACCGAAGCTGAAGCAAAAGACATTCTAAGTCAGGTTAATAAAGGTGGAGATTTTAAAAAGCTAGCTAAAGAAAAATCGCTTGATCCAGGTTCTAAAGCGAAAGGTGGCGATTTAGGCTGGTTCCCACCTGCTGGCATGGTGAAACCGTTTAGCAAGGCGGTCACTAGCCTTAAAAAAGGTGAGGTAGTTGCTGCACCAGTACAAACACAATTCGGCTGGCATGTTATCAAACTCAATGATACGCGTGCTACTAAAGTGCCAACTTACGCTAAAGCAAAAGAAGGTATGAAACGCACACTACAACAGCGTAAGCTTGAAAAAATGATGCTGGGCTTGAAAGAAAAGGCAAAAATTGTTGTCCCTGGTGTTACCAATAAAAAATAATTTTCTACTTTACCTAATACCACTTCATCTAAAAGGGCTTGCGTACGCAAGCCCTTTTTCTTTTATACTGCATAGACAATATTGAATAAACTATGTAATAATAAGAACTATTCTTATTCGCATCAACAAAGCTAAACATGAATCTCTTACATAACCTAGAATCTGGTGACTTTGCTATTATCAGCGGGATTAATGCAGCTAATGCTGAGCAATCACTCTGCAAACGGTTAATGGCACTAGGGTTTCGTGTCGGTAAACAGATTGAAGTGATGCGCAAAGCCAGCTTTAATGGCCCACTCCATGTAAGAATTGGTTCAACTGACATCATCCTACGTGAATCTGAAGCCAAGCTAATACAGATTTCGCATTAATAGTCATTTCGCAAAACAGCCACCCATAAAGTTAAGTAGTTACTCGCCATGAAAAGAATCGCATTACTTGGCATGCCTAACACGGGTAAATCCACATTATTTAACCGCTTATCAGGTGCATCTGCTCGCGTGGGAAACTGGCCGGGCATTACGGTTGACTTGATGAGCGCCAAGCTCTTAATTGGCGGCGATATTGCTGAATTAATTGATTTACCTGGCATATATGACCTACATGGGTTCTCTGACGATGAACAAGTCGTACGTCACTTTTTAAGCAATAACGAAGTTGACTTGGTTTATATCGTGCTTAACGCTACGCAAATTGACCGTCAATTGTCGCTTGCACTACAAATCCGTAGCCTAGGTATCCCGTCAATGCTGTTGCTTAACATGCAAGATGAAGCCAAACGTGCAGGAATCACCATTGATACACCAAGAATGGCTGAGCAGATTAATATGCCCGTGTTACAGCTAAGTGCAAAATATGGAAACGGCTGCCCAGAACTGCTACAGAAAGCCGCAGAAATCCTTCACAAGAATAAAGAAAAAACGAGCGTAGATGATGTCGCAAAACGGTTAGAAGCTGACAATCAAATCGAAGCAGAAATGCAATCTATTGTTGAAAATGCCGTACAAATACCAACCACGTTAAACAACGACACCTCAGACAAAATCGACAAAGTCTTATTACACCCATGGTTGGGCTTGCCAATATTCATTTTAGCCACCCTGCTACTATTCCAGTTTATTTTCACGGTAGGCGCGCCACTGCAAGATGCCATGGCTTGGCTTTTCGATACAGTAAGATCGAATATACTAGAGCCGTTATTATCGACAGCACCATCATGGCTACATGGGTTACTACTTGATGGTATTTATAATGGCGTTAGCACCGTTGCTGCTTTTGTGCCGATTATCGTATTGTTTTTCCTCGTCATGAGTATGGTCGAAGATAGTGGCTACCTTTCACGCGCAGCGTTCCTCATGGATGCCTTTATGGCCAAGTTAGGCCTAGATGGCCGAGGTTTTGTCATGGTGCTAATGGGCTTTGGTTGCAACGTACCAGCACTAATGGGCACTCGTGTCATGCGTGCCAAAGGCATGAGATTACTCACGATGCTCACCATCCCATTCTCATTGTGTTCCGCACGCTTACAAATATTTGTCTTTATCATTGCAGTGTTATTTAAGCCAAGCCAAGCCGCTTGGGTGATGTTCTCACTCTATATGATGAGCTTGTTCACTATCTTCTTAACTGCCCTTTTATTCAAAGGGCAGTATAAAAACAACGAACCATTCATTCTAGAACTGCCCCCTTACCGCTTCCCTACCGCCCGCCAAATCTGGTTGCGTGGCTGGCAAGAAGTGAGGCATTTCTTGGTGCGCGCCTCTAAATTTATTATTTTTGGTGTCGTCATGGTTTGGTTACTCACCAACTTCCCAAGCAATGTACCGGCCGCAAGTGCTGGCACATATGCAGGCCAAATCGGTGCGTTCTTCTCCCCTTTTCTAGACCCTATTGGCATTGACACCCAACTGGCTATCGCGCTTATTTTTGGTTTTGTTGCTAAAGAAATTGTCATCGGCTCACTGGCTGTTATTTACGGTTTGCAAGGTGATGCACTAATGACACAAATGGCGCAAAACCTAGATTGGGTGCAAGGCATGAGTTTTATGTTATTCAGCCTGATCTATACGCCTTGCCTTTCTACTATTGCGACACTTAAGACTGAGTCTAATAGTAGCGCCTTTATGTGGGTCTCAATTATTTGGTCTATAGCGCTCGCTTGGCTCGTGAGCTTTATGTTTTATCAAGGGGCTAGACTGCTGGGCTTCTAAATTAAGGACTTGAGCCTTTTAAGCTATTTGCAAAAGCCACTTTCTGATAAAATAGCGGTTTGAATTTTAATTAAAACGCAGCTGCCTTTCATGTCAAATAAAGTACATTTTTCTAGCCTTCGCGGCAGCCCTGCCCTATCTCAATTCCGTTTAGACAAGCTCTTTACAGCACTCCAGTCAAAAGCGCCCAATATTCAGCATATATATGCAGAGTTTATACATTTTTCCTTTAGCCAAGAAGCTTTAAAAACAAACGAACAAAGCACACTAGAACAAATATTAACTTACGGTCCAAACGGACAAAAAGAAGTGCCAACAGGCGCGTTGTTTTTAGTGATTCCGCGTATTGGTACGATTTCACCATGGGCATCACGTGCAACAGACATTGCAAACAATTGTGGACTGAGCAATCTATTACGCTTAGAACGCGGTGTTGCTTACTACGTCACCACTAAAGACGGGAAAGCGCTAGCCTTAACAGAGAAAAAGGCTTTAATCGCTGCGATACAAGATCGCATGACAGAAACGGTCATCAATAAACTACAAGAGGCTAAACGACTTTATCACCATGCAGACCCCAAGCCACTCAGCACAGTTGATATTTTGCAGGGTGGAAAAACCGCACTTGAAGCAGCTAACAATGACATGGGGTTAGCATTGTCACCAGACGAAATTGATTACTTGGTTGAAAACTACATCAAAATGGACCGCAACCCTACTGATGTTGAGTTGATGATGTTCGCACAAGCTAATTCTGAGCACTGTCGTCATAAGATATTCAATGCTGACTGGGTGATTGATGGTGTGCAGCAAGAGATTTCATTATTTGGCATGATCCGTAATACGCACAAACTCAACCCAGGACACACTGTTGTGGCTTACTCAGACAACTCCTCTATCGTCGCAGGCCAAAAAACAAAACGTTTTTACCCAACATCCGACAATGTTTATGGCTCTGTGGAAGATGACATGCACTACTTAATGAAGGTAGAAACGCATAATCACCCGACAGCCATCTCACCTTTCGCAGGCGCTGCAACAGGTGCTGGCGGTGAAATTCGTGATGAAGGCGCTACTGGTATAGGCTCAAAACCTAAAGCAGGTTTAACCGGTTTTTCAGTATCTAACTTAAATCTACCCAGCTTCACACAACCCTGGGAAAAACCTTATGGCAAACCAAGTCGTATTGCCGATCCGTTACAAATCATGATAGATGCCCCACTAGGTGGCGCTGCCTACAACAATGAATTTGGGCGTCCAAATATTGCTGGCTACTTCCGAACGTTTGAATTAGATGCACTAGACAGCAAGGGCAATGTTGAAGTGCGTGGTTACCACAAGCCGATTATGTTGGCAGGCGGCGTTGGCAACATTGCCGACATACATGCATTTAAAGATAAAATTCCTGATGGTGCAGCACTCATTCAATTAGGTGGCCCAGCCATGTTAATTGGCTTGGGTGGTGGCGCTGCCTCCAGTATGGACACTGGCTCAAATACTGAGAACTTAGATTTTGATTCAGTACAGCGTGGCAACCCTGAATTACAACGTCGCGCACAAGAGGTGATTGATCGCTGCTGGCAGATGGGTTATGACAACCCTATCGTAAGCATTCATGATGTTGGTGCTGGGGGTATCTCTAACGCATTCCCAGAATTAGTGAATGATGCTGAAGTGGGTGCCATTTTCCAATTGCGTGATGTCCATAATGAAGAACCTGGTATGAGCCCACGTGAATTGTGGAGTAACGAAGCACAGGAACGTTATGTATTGGCTATTGAACAAAAAGACTTACCGCTGTTTGAAGCACTTTGTGCGGGTGAGCGTTGCCCGTTTGCCGTAGTCGGTGTTGCAACAGAAGCACGTCATCTGACTGTAGAAGATAGTCATTTTGAGAACAAGCCAGTCGATATGGACTTGAGCGTATTACTAGGCAAGCCCCCCAAAATGACCCGTAATGTGCAGCGTGTTAGCAAAAACCTAACGGCCTTTGATGCTAACCAAATCGATTTAGAAGAGGCCGTATCGCGCGTATTACGTTTACCAGGTGTGGCGGATAAAACATTCCTTATCACCATTGGTGACCGCTCTGTTACGGGCTTGATTGCACGAGATCAAATGGTTGGTCCATGGCAAGTACCAGTAGCTGACGTTGCCGTCACTTGTGCCGGTTTTGAAACAAATGAAGGCGAAGCCTTTGCTATTGGTGAACGTGCCCCAATTGCCCTCATCGATGCACCCGCCTCTGGCCGTATGGCAATTGGAGAGTCCATTACCAATATTGCGGCTAGTTGGATTAGCGAGATTAGCAACCTAAAACTATCTGCCAACTGGATGGCGCCAGCAGGCCACGAAGGCGAAGATGCAGCTTTGTTTGAAACGGTAAAAGCCGTCGGCATGGAACTATGCCCTGCACTAGGGATTAGCATTCCCGTAGGTAAAGACTCCATGAGTATGAAGACAGTATGGGAAGACGAAGGCAATAAAAAAGCCGTTACCTCACCTATCTCCTTAGTGGTTACCGCATTCGCGAATACGAAAGATGTACGTAAAACACTAACACCACAACTACGAACAGACTTAGGCGATACCGAGTTGATTCTAATCGACTTAGGCCATGGCAAAAACCGTATGGGCGGTTCAGCCCTGGCACAAGTGTACGGCCAAGTAGGTGATGTCGCACCGGATGTTGATACGCCCGCACAACTGAAAGCGTTTTTCGAACAAATTCAAACGTTAAACAGTAATAACAAACTATTGGCTTATCATGATCGTAGTGATGGCGGCTTATTTTCAACATTAACTGAAATGGCATTTGCAGGTCATTGTGGTGTGCTCGCTGATATTAGCTCACTGCAAGGCAATCTGCTAAACGCATTATTCAATGAAGAATTAGGTGCCGTCATTCAGGTGCGTGCTAGTGACGTCGAAACAGTATTGATGCAACTAAATAGTGTACTAACTGGCTGTGTGCATCTTATTGGCCAAGTCACTAACGCGAATGAAATCACCATCAAAAAAGATGATACCATATTCAGCGACAGTCGCATTAACTTGCACCGCATGTGGTCTGAAACAACTTATCATATGCAACGCTTACGTGACAACCCTACCTGCGCTCAGCAAGAATACGACCGTATTCTGGATGATGCAGATACTGGCATAAAACCGTATCTAACTTTTGATCTTAACGACAATATAAGCACGACTTACATCAACACTGGCGCGCGCCCGAATATGGCCATTTTGCGTGAACAAGGCGTGAACGGCCAAACAGAGATGGCAGCCGCTTTTGACCGTGCAGGATTTAATAGTATCGACGTACATATGAGCGATGTGGTTGCAGGTCGTGTGTCCCTAAAAGATTTTTCAGGCCTAGTTGCCTGCGGTGGCTTTTCATACGGCGACGTATTGGGTGCAGGAGAAGGCTGGGCTAAATCAATTCTGTTCAATACGCGCGCACGTGATGAATTTAGTGCCTTCTTCGACCGAAAAGATTCATTTGCACTCGGCGTATGCAACGGTTGTCAAATGATGAGCAACTTGCACAGCATTATTCCTGGCACGGATTTCTGGCCACATTTCGTACGCAATAAGTCAGAACAATTTGAAGCGCGCTTTGCGATGGTAGAAATTTTAGAATCGCCTTCTCTCTTCTTTAGCGGTATGGCAGGTAGCCGGATGCCGATTGCGGTGGCACATGGTGAGGGTTTTGCGGAATTTTCTGACAAAACGGCTGTCAATACGGTGTTGGCAAATAAAGTAGCAACAGCCCAATATATCGACAACACGTCAACGCCTACCGAGGTTTATCCGTTTAACCCTAACGGATCGCCAAAAGGCTTAACAGGGTTTACTACCACAGATGGGCGTTTTAGTATTATGATGCCACATCCAGAACGCGTATTTAGAGCGGTTCAACATTCTTGGCACCCTGATGAGTGGCAAGAAGATGGTTCTTGGATGCGTATGTTTCGTAATGCAAGAAGTTTTGTAGATTAGTGTTAGTCAAAACACTTTGTGAAATGAGTTTTTTATAATAATTATTTAGTTTGGAGAATGACAAATGCAATGGATTAAAACAGCCTTACTGGCATTAACTTTATGTGTATCGTTTAATGCTTTAGCCCTAACTGATGCTGAAGAAGAAATTTGGAGAGAAGCCGTCATACAAGGCGAACTCAACACTGTTAAAAAGTTTGTAAAAGCAGATGCTGAGATTGTGAATTCAAAAATATTTGGCTGGAGTCCATTACAAATGGCTGCAAATACCAATCAGCTAAAAGTTGTTCAGTACCTCATTTCTAAAGGGGCTGATCTTGATTACATCCAACCAAATGCACTGCATAGTGCTTTTCACTTGGCTGCTTTTAAAAGGATGACGGACATGACAACACTGCTAGCAAAAGCTGGTGCAGATGTGAATATAAAGTTGAGAAATGATTTGTCTTTAATCCAATTTTTTCGTGATGAGGGCGATCAAAAAATGATGGCTCACTTAACCACCTTGGGTGTTAAAGATGATGGATGTAAAAGCGAGTATTGCTAGTACGTTAATGTAATACAAATCACACATTTATGTTTAGAATGGTGTTTTAATCAAATTGTTAAATTAGGATTAAAACACCATGTCCCTAAAAAAGTATTTCCCAGTTCCATATAGTTCAGTTCTGTGTAGTTTGGTTCTTAGGTACTTTGGTTTCACATTGGCTGGCCTTATCGGGTTTAGCTTTATTACATTCGGACTGCTTTTTATCTCAGCGCCATATGTTGTAGATGCGGCAGAGATTAATGCCTCAAGTAACCAAGAAAAAATTCATACTCGCACACTGGCCGCATCATGTGCAGCCTGCCATGGCACGCTAGGCAACAGCCGTAGTATTACACCAGTTTTAGCTGGCCTAGATGCCACATACTTCTCTACACAAATGCTTGCATTTAAAAATGGTGAACGTTCCAGCACAAGCACTGTAATGCATCACCATGCAGCAGGTTTAAATATTGATGAAATTGACCAACTTGCCCATTACTTTTCGCAACAAAAACGTACCGTAAAAGCACCTTTAAAATCGCAAACGTTGAAAGCGAACCATGAATAAACACACCCATCTATATGGTAAAAACTTCAATCGCCGTACTTTCATTAAAACGATGGGGTTAAGTACAGCCAGTTTATTTATTTCTGACAATGCTCTTGCCCGTGGCAAAAAGCCACCACTTGGCCATGTTGTTATTATCGGTGGGGGCTATGCGGGCACAACAGCTGCTAAATACATTCGCATGTGGAGCGCAAACAACATTGCCGTCACCGTTATTGAACAATCGTCACAGTTTATTTCGTGCCCCCTTAGCAATTTAGTATTAGGTGGTAGTAAAAGCATTAACGATTTAACTTTTGGTTATGATGCTGTACAAAAAAATTACGATATCAACTGGGTGCAAGACACCGTGATAGAGATTAATGCCGATGCTAAAAAAGTAATGATGAAACGTGGTGACATTAGCTATGACAGGTTAATCGTCGCACCAGGTGTTGATTTCATTTATGACGCTTTACCAAACTTACAATCAGCAGAAGCGCAAAAACAGGTGCCGCATGCTTGGAAAGCTGGTTGGCAAACAGTTAACTTGCGTAGGCAGCTAGAAACCATGACTGATGGTGGCCTATTTGTGTTATCTGTCCCCAAAGTACCTTATCGATGCCCCCCTGGTCCGTACGAACGCGTTTGCCAAGTAGCAAGCTACTTCAAAGCACATAAACCAAAAAGCAAAATTATTGTACTAGATGCTAACCCTGGTATCGTGTCGAAAAAAGGTTTGTTTACCAAAGTTTGGAACAATACCTATAAAGGCATCATCGATTACAAACCTAACAATGTGATTACCAATATCGACTTGGCTAGTAAAACAGTTACCACTGACTTTGAAAAGGTAAAAGCCGATGTATTAAATATTATTCCACCGCAACGCGCAGGCAAGCCAGCACAAATGGCGGACCTTTTAGAACCGGATTACCCTTGGTGTGAAGTGGATTTTTTAAGCTACGAATCAAAGCGCGTGCCTAGTGTGCACGTCATTGGTGACAGTGTTGCAGCGGGCTTGCCAAAATCTGCGCATATGGCAACATCACAAGCACGCGTATGCGCGAGCGCTATTGTTGAGCTCATGTATGGACGCATCCCTGACCAAAATCCTGTTTTTGCCAATACTTGCTACAGCTTTGTGGATAACAAACGCGCGATACATGTTGCCAACGTCTATCGGTATGACGAAGGCAAAAAAATCATGGTGGCTGAAAAAGGTGGAGGCTTGTCTCTAAAGCCTTCTGAACAGGAAGGCCGTTATGCTGAAGCATGGGCTACCAATATTTGGTCTGATGTGCTCACTTAATAGAAACCAAGCGCACTAACAGATGGGGTAATACATTATGTTTGAAATAATGATATACAAACTTAAAAGTTATTTTACATTAGCCATGTGCAGCCTAATGCCATCTATCGGCTGTGCCACCAGTAGCGAACCCCCTGAACAACTTCAGCTAAACTTACCAGCAGGCTTTGAAGCCACGGTGTATGCAAAGCTAGCGGTCATGCCACGTATGATGGCTTTTGGTCCACAAGGCAACTTGTTTGTCTCTTCTGCAAAAAGCAATCAAGTCATCATGCTCTCAGACGCTGATAAAAATGGGGCTGCCGAAACACAAGTGGTCATATCCAACAAACTTAACGCACCCAATGGATTAGCGTTTGTTGGCGACAGCCTATTAGTCGCCAATCAAGATGGCATTGTAAAGTTAATTAAAGAAAATAACATTTGGTCTGAGCCTAAACCATTCATTAGCAACTTAGCCACAGGTGGACACACGCTAAAAACGATTAAGCTAAGCCCTGACAACCATCTTTATATTAATGTTGGCTCTAGCTGCAACGTCTGTGTAGAAAACGATCCTTCTCGCGCCACAATCTTACGTTATACAGCCGAAGGGAGCCCAGCAGGGGCAATTCCTGTTGTGGGGCGTCACAAATTGCCGCCAATTTGGGCAAAAGGGTTAAGGAACTCTCAAGGCTTTGCTTGGCACCCTACCACCAGAGAAATGTTTGCCACTAACAATGGGGCGGATATGCGTTCAGAAACCAAGGGTGGAAAAGTGAACGATGAACTGCCACCTGAACACATTAATCAAATTAAATTAGGTAAACATTATGGCTGGCCATACTGCTGGGGAAACCAGTTTACCGACCCCAACTTTCCGGGGTCAGATGGTTTTTGTAAAGCCACTACCCCGCCAGCGATTACGCTAACCTCGCATTCCACTCCTATCGGTATTACTTTTTTAGATAAAAGTCACTTTCCTGGTGAATTTAAACAGGATGCCATTGTCGCACTACATGGGTCTTGGAATCGTGAAGAGCTGAGTGGATATAAATTGGTTCGAATCAAGTTTAAAGATGGCAAGCCAGTGGCAGCTGTTGATTTTGCTACAGGGTGGCTCACTAACAACCGTGCATGGGGTAGGCCTGTAGATGTGGTCATTGGCCCAGATGGTGCGCTCTATGTCACTGATGACAGAGCTGCTTATATTTACCGAATTACTTATAAAAAGAGTTAATTGGAAAACAAATGGAAAAGTTTATATTCAAAATAGCATTGGTGTTTTTTTGCTTTGCTACCTTCACATATGCAGCCCCTGTGAAACTGCCAGGTAAGATTGCACTGCACATAGCAAAAACACATTACTTGCACCCAGTACGCTTATTACATCCGTATTTAGACCACTGGCATATGAAAGGGCCATTATCAGAAAAGGCTGCGATTGACTCCCTACAAAATCGTTTTGCAAATGTCTCCGAGTGCACAGAAAGCAGTGAAGCAGACGTTGTGCTGTTGCTAGAACCACATATGTTTTACAACCCTCAATTACGTGTATTTCATGCAGAGTATATTGCACGTGCTTACACCAGCAGCGGGGAACCGTTAACACGTATAAAAAAACAAGCCAGACAAATTGGAGATCTTAATATCGCCCCAGACTTTTTTATGGAGAAAAGCTACACGAAAGCCATTAATAAAGTGATCGAAAAACTAGCTACTGATAAAGAATTTTTAGCGACTTTAGACAAAAACACTAAAATTAAGGCTGGTTCTATCTGCAGTAAATTAGACCATCAGCCTCTCGAAAAACTATACTATTAACTTAAAAAAAGAATCAAAAAAAATGAAAAACCTATTCTTAATTGTTGCTTTACTAGGCATCACCAACCTACACGCCAAGTCAATATACTCTGAGAGCATTTCTGGACTATTAACACCAGAGTCCGTTGTACAAGCTGAAAATGGGGATCTATATGTGTCTGAAATCAATGAATTCGATATAGATGGTGATGGTCAGATTAAAAGAATAAGTACAAGCGGGAAAGTAAGCGTCTACGCCAAGGGGCTAGATGACCCAAAAGGCTTAGCGCTAATCAACGGCAAACTATATGTTGCGGACAAAACACGCATATTAGAAGTGACTGGCAATGATAACTGGCGCGTTTATGCTGATGAAAGTGCATTTCCAATCACCCCTCAATTTCTCAATGACTTAGTCGCAGATCAATATGGTAATTTGTATGTGAGTGACAGTGGCGACCTATCCTCTGGTGGTGCCATCTATAAAATTACAAAAGAGGGTGTTGTCAGCACGATTGTTGATAGTGGCAATCCTAATGTGTTAGCGCCGAATGGCCTATGGTTTGAAGGACGAAATAACTTGCTGACAGTTGATTTCGCATCCGGCATTTTGTACCGCGTTAATATCGGCACAGGTAAAATGACCAAATTAGCAGAAGGCTTTGGCGGCGGAGATGGCATCATCAAAACTAAAACCGGAAAAACCTATGTGAGCGATTGGAAAAATGGATATATTTATCTTTCTGCTGCGGGTACCGCTCGAACTGTTAAAGGAGGCTTTAATAGCCCTGCGGATATTGCACTAAGCCATGATGGCGAATATATATTAATCCCTGTGATGAAAGCAGGCACACTTGAGTTTATGAAAGTGAAATAGCTTCACGCAATGAAAGCAAGCACCTGTTATTTGGAATCCGTAGAACTTCGTCAGAGCGCATTAAACTGGCTGCTTACTGCTGACCCCTATCGAAAATCAAAAGGTGTCCGAGCGTTACAAAAGTCTTTTTTAGCAAAACAAATAGCGCTTAACAGTCAAACACTGTTAGGCCACTCAACGACAGATCAAAAACCAATTCCAGGGCGGCCCAGCAAACCAGAACTAGTCTCACCACTTAATGTTAAGAAACGTTCTATGCGCACTAATGAAGGCCGTGCTTCTCTTGTGCATGCACTCGTACATATTGAATTTAATGCCATCAATTTAGCATTAGATGCTGTTTGGCGATTCGAGGGTATGCCAAATCAATACTATATTGACTGGTTAAAAGTCGCTGCTGAAGAGGCTTATCACTTCACCTTGCTCAACGAGCATTTACAAACGTTAGGTTATGAATACGGCCATTTCACTGGCCACAATTCACTTTGGGAAATGGTGGAAAAGACACAAGGTGATGTGCTCGCACGTATGGCACTGGTGCCGCGCACAATGGAAGCACGAGGCTTAGATGCCAACTTACCCTTACGCAACAAACTCGCGCAAGCAGGTGATATGAGAGCCGCCGAAATATTAGACATTATCTTACGCGATGAAATTGGGCATGTTGCTATTGGTAATTATTGGTTTAATTGGCTTTGCGAACAACAAAAACTCGACCCAATCAAAATATTTGATGCCCTATGCAAGCAATACAATGCTCCTAAGATGCGCCCGCCTTACAATATGGATGCAAGACGTCAAGCTGGATTTAGCGAGGCAGAGCTAAATCTACTGTAGGCTTATGCCTTGAAAAGGTTGGCAACCCCATCTAAGCCGCTGAAATTAAGTGCATAGGTGGCTTGCTGTTGCACGATAGGCTTGGCGTGATAAGCCACTCCAGCGGTAGTAGCAGCCATCATTTTCAAATCATTTGCCCCATCGCCTATAGCCAGCACTTGTTCAGGCTTTAAGCCTAAATCGTTTCGCAATTTAACAAGCTCTTGCGCCTTACGTTCGGCATCGACAACTTCACCAATAACTTTCCCGGTCAACTTTCCATTAACAGTTTCCAATGTATTGGACACCGCATAATCCAACCCCAGTATATTTTTCACATGATTGGCAAAAAACGTAAACCCGCCAGATACCACCATCGTTTTGATGTTGTTAGCTTTGCAGGCAGCAATCCACTCTTGTGCGCCAGGGCTTAATTTTAAGCGCTCATCAACGACCTTTTGCAAAGCGGTTTCTGGCAAGCCTTTAAGCAATGCCACACGCTTTTTTAAGCTTTCAGAAAAATCCAGCTCGCCACGCATCGCCGCCTCTGTAATCCCTGATACCTGTGGTTTGATATGCATCATATCGGCAATTTCATCAATACATTCAATTGCAATCAATGTGGAGTCCATATCCATCACGCATAAACCAAAACCAGTTAAACGCTGCTTATCTGGAACAACCGCACAATCAATATACTGTTCTGTACAAAAACTTTTAATTTCGGCAACTTCAGATGACCGAATAGGTAAATAATAGGCGTACTCACCAATTTGCATAAACTGTGTGTTGCTACCTATTAAACGGTGAATGTGGGTAAGATGCGCAACAGTAATTGCGTGACCTTGAACAACTAAGCGCATGAAATAGACATCTAGAAACAATAAAAAAAGAATTATAGCAGTTACCTTGGGCTAGACGTAATTGTCAGCATTAATCCCGTTTTCATCTTCGCTACGCTTGGATAATCACCTGTTTGAATGCTATCATTTTCGTCATAACAATTAACGAGATGAAATAATGAAATTTACACCGTCTAATATGACCTGGTTTAACCTGCCTAATATGCCTACACCGGTAAAAGTACTGTTCGCAGGTTACTTGTTGATAGCAGGTGCGGGCTTGCTCATGGCTGGTTTACAAATCATGATGACGCATGGCATGGCCGATGGAGAGGTGGGTATATCAAAAAACGATATCGTCTACAGCTATTATGGTGACCGCACCCACAGCACTTTAGAAAGCAAGTTAAACGGCTCTATGAAGGCTAATGCGCCCGATGAAGTACGCGCAGATATTATTAACTGGGTACATCAAGGAGCGCCAAAAGCGGATTGGGATGCCCACTTCAAAGATGTTTTTGAAAAAAACTGTGTTGTTTGCCATAGCAACATGCCCAATATTCCAAACTTTAAAAACTTCGAAGAAGTACAAAAAATGGCTGCCACCAGTGATGGCGCAAGTTTTCAGAACTTAACGCGTATTTCTCACATCCACCTATTTGGGATTGGCTTTATCTTTTTCTTTATTAGTTTTATTTTCAGCTTTGCTGTTGGCATTCCTAAAAAACTAAAAATCTTGGCGATTGCCATCCCATTTGGATTTTTGATTTTAGATATTTTGTCTTGGTGGCTAACTAAACTTAATCCAGACTTTGCTTACTTAACGATTATTGGGGGTATTGGCTATAGCTTAGCCTCTACATTTATGTGGGTAACGAGCATGTATCAAATGTTTATTCTATCGCGTAATGGCAAAGTATACGGTAACGCTTGGGAGCAAGATTTGTAACCCCGTTACTTAACGTATTGCTGATTCAACACAATAAAAAGCCACTGATTAAAAACGGTGGCTTTTTATTTGCGTGCATTTTACTAGCCTCAACTCAACTTTTGCGAGAAAATACGGCTAAGCATAAACAATCTACGAACCTAGCGACAATAATGAATTTACATGAATATCAATCTAAGCAACTATTGCAACGTTACGGTATAGCAACGCCGATTGGCGAAGTCGTACAATCTGAAAAGGCTGCTGCTGCGGCTACCAAACAAATTGCAGGAAATGCTTGGGTCGTAAAAGCGCAAGTGCATGCCGGTGGACGAGGTAAAGCTGGGGGCGTTAAACTTATTTCATCCGCTTCTGAAGCACAAGCTGTCGCAGGCAGATTGCTCGGTAAGCATTTAGTTACGTATCAAAACGCGCCTGATGGACAGCCTGTTCACAGAGTACTAGTAGAACAAACATTACCGATTGCAAGAGAGCTATATTTATCATTACTAGTAGATCGAACACTTGATCGTGTGGTGATGGTTGCCTCATCTGCTGGCGGCATGGATATTGAAGAAATTGCGACGACTGAACCAGAGAAAATATTACAAGAAATATGCGACCCGTTAAATGGGTTAGTAGACTTTCAGGCCCGCAATATCGCTTTTGCATTGGCGCTAGAGGGTGACCAAATTGCCGCCTTTACTCAGTTAGCAAAAGGCTTGTATAAGCTCTTCACCGAAAATGATTTAGCACTGCTTGAAATCAATCCATTGATTGTCACAACGGATGGCAATCTAGTCGCCTTAGACTGCAAAATGACAGTAGACGACAATGCCTTGTACCGACAAAAAACCTTAGCCGGATTACGTGATTGGTCACAGGATGATGCCAAAGAAGCTGAAGCACACCATTCAGGTTTAAATTACATTGCACTTAACGGTAATATTGGTTGCATGGTCAATGGTGCAGGCCTTGCCATGGCAACGATGGACCTGATTAAACTACACGGGGGTACGCCAGCAAACTTTTTAGATGTTGGCGGAGGTGCAACAGCAGAAACGGTCACAAAAGCATTTAAAATTATCTTGGCTGATCAAAATGTACAAGCTATTTTAGTCAATATATTCGGTGGCATTATGCGTTGTGACATTATTGCAACGGGCATTATCACCGCAGTGAAAGAAGTAAAAATGTCTATTCCAGTTGTCGTCCGTTTGGAAGGTACAAACGTTGAAATAGGTAAGAAAATGTTGCGAGAAAGCGGCTTAAATATCATTTCTGCTGAAAATTTAACTGATGCAGCTGAGCAAGTAGTAAAGGCGGCAGCATGAGTATTCTAGTCGACAAAAACACGAAAGTCTTATGCCAAGGTTTTACCGGGAAACAAGGATCATTTCATTCCGAACAAGCGATTGCTTATGGGACACAAATGGTTGGTGGGGTTACGCCTAAAAAAGGTGGTCAGCAGCATTTAGATTTGCCTGTCTTTAATACCATGCGTGAAGCCGTAAGGGAAACACAAGCTAATGCAAGTGTCATTTATGTGCCTCCGCCATTTGCAGCAGATTCAATTTTGGAAGCAAGTGATGCAGGCATTGAATTGATCGTCTGTATTACTGAAGGCATCCCTGTATTAGATATGTTAAAAGTTAAAACCGCATTAGATGCAAACGGCACAAAACTAATTGGGCCGAACTGCCCAGGCATTATTACACCAGATGAATGCAAAATTGGCATTATGCCAGGCAGCATTCACTTGCGAGGGAAAGTTGGGGTGGTCTCTCGTTCAGGCACATTAACTTATGAGGCCGTACAGCAAACGACCGCGCTTGGCCTAGGTCAAACAACCTGTGTTGGTATTGGCGGTGATCCAGTTAAAGGCTTGAATTTTATTGAATGCTTAGCCTTGTTTGAAGCAGATACTGAAACAGAAGCGATTATGATGGTAGGAGAGATTGGCGGTAGCGACGAGGAAGCGGCGGCTGACTATATCAAACACCATGTAACGAAACCGGTGGCTGCCTATATTGCTGGGCTAACCGCACCAAAAGGCAAACGCATGGGGCATGCTGGTGCGATTATATCAGGTGGTTCTGGACGTGCAGAAGATAAGATTTCCGCACTTGAAAGTGCAGGTGCTGTCGTAGCTAATTCACCAGCGGGTCTAGGCGAAGCAGTGATGAAAGCAATTAAAAATAAAGAAAGTTAACCATTGAAAAAATATACCCTTTTAGTTTTATTGTATTTATCATTTTTCAGTCATATAAGTTTGGCTGAAGACATTGCTTACTTACTGACTGCCTCTTCAAAAGGCGATATTTCTACCGTTAACGCCATGTTAAAAAGTGGTGTCAATCCTAATACTAAAGACCAAGATGGCATTACTGCATTAATGTACGCAGCACGCAAAAATGAAGCAGCCGTTGTAGCGCTGTTAATTAATAAAGGTGCTGAAGTCAACGCCAGTGACAGCGGCGGCTGGACACCTCTCATGTTTGCTGCAAAAAGAGACCATATTAAAACCATGAGAGTACTACTAAAACATGGTGCAAACCCTAAAGTTCGCGACCCTAGCGGTTGGAGCGCTTTTGGCATGGCGGCTACTTCAGGACATAGTGATTCAGTTAAGTTAATGCTTGATAATGGTGTTGATGCAAACATAAGAAGTGATGATGGAAAAACGGCGCTTATGTATGCGGCAAAAAGTGGTGATTTACCAACCATTACTGTGCTTACTCAACATGGTGCCAATACTAATTTAAGAGATCGTTTAGGTGCTACTGCCATGGTTTATGCAGCAAGAAAAGGTCATGCGTCGGCAGTGAAGCATCTCATTGAACAAGGCGCTAATACCAATACAGAAGACAAATCAGAGTGGACAGCATTGACATGGGCCGTCAAAAAATCACAAATAGGTGCTGCCAAAACGTTAATTGAAAATGGCGCCAATATTAACCATAAAGATGCAGAAGGCACTCCTATCCTACAGTTAGCAGTAGATAACAACTCAGTTGAGCTGGTAACATTATTGCTTGCTAATAAAGTCAACCTTAAAGCACGAGATCAATACGGACTCACCGCTTATGTTTATGCACTTAAAAAAGGTAACTCTGAAATTGTAGCTCTTATTAAAAATGCTGGCGGCAAATATTAGCGCATGAAAATTGCAATCGCCCAATTTAACGCAATTGTTGGTGATATTACTGGCAATGCCGAAAAGATAATCAGTCTTGCACAAGAAGCTGAACAGCATGGCACCAATCTAATCGTTACGCCAGAACTCGCCTTATGTGGCTATCCGCCAGAAGATTTGTTATTCCGACAAGATTTCATTAATGCGAATGAAAAAGCATTACATTTCATCGCACAATCTCTACCTGACATTACAACGATAGTTGGACACCCTCATAGGCAAAAAGGGCAATTATTTAATGCTGCAAGCGTATTGCAAAATGGCCAAGTTATTGCGACTTATCACAAGCAAGTGCTACCCAATTACAGCGTATTTGATGAAGAGCGCTACTTTACCCCCGGCAATCAACCGCTAGTATTTTCACTACAAGGCATACAGTATGGCCTCATCATTTGTGCAGATGGCTGGGAGCCTGAAGCTGCTATGCAAGCTAAACTAGCTGGTGCAGAGTTTTTATTATCAATCAATGCTTCACCTTACCATATGGATAAACTTGATACCCGTTATCAGGTATTAGCAGATCGTACTAAAGAAACTGGACTACCAATTATTTATACTAACCTTGTTGGTGGTCAAGACGAGCTCGTTTTCGATGGCGCTTCCTTCGTCCTTAATTCGCAAGGTGAAATTACGCACCAGCTCCCCTCTTTCGTAGAGTCTTTGAGCTATGTTGATATCAAAAATAAGCAACCTATCGCAACATCACTAATCCCTACATTAAGCATAGAAGCGATGGTCTACAACGCGCTAAAACTGGGATTAGCTGACTACGTAAATAAAAATGATTTTCCTGGTGTCGTATTGGGTTTGTCAGGTGGTATTGATTCTGCGTTAACGCTTGCAGTCGCAATCGATGCCCTTGGTGCAGACCGAATAAAAGTGTTGATGATGTCTTCGCAATACACAGCCAATATGAGCGTAGATGATGCAGTCGAAATGGCTATTCTTGTCGGAGTGGATTACAGTCTCATTCCAATTAAATCTTTATTTAAAGAATTTAAAAAAGCATTGTCAGAAGAGTTCAAAGGCCAGCCAGAAGACACGACTGAGGAAAATCTACAAGCGCGTATTCGCGGTATGTTGCTGATGGCTTTATCTAATAAATTTGGCAGTATAGTACTGACGACAGGCAACAAATCAGAAACGGCAGTGGGCTATAGCACGTTGTATGGCGACATGGCTGGGGGATTTTCTCTCTTAAAAGATGTACCAAAAACGCTTGTGTACAAACTGGCAAATTATCGAAATAGCCTCTCTTGTGTCATTCCCGAGCGCATTATTACGCGTCCTCCTAGTGCTGAGCTACGGGATGATCAAACAGATCAGGACAGCCTGCCACCCTATGAAATACTAGATGCTATTATGCAAGCCTATGTTGAAGATGATTTAAGTCTAGATGCAATTGTACAGCTTGGTTATAGTGAAACGGATGTCAAACGTGTGACAAGTTTAATTGATAGGAACGAATATAAGCGTAGACAGGCGCCCATTGGCGTTAGAATTACACAACGCGGATTTGGTAAAGACAGACGTTATCCAATTACTTGTAATTTAAACTTTAATTAGTAGTACAATTTAATGAGATATTCAAGGGAGCATTAAAATGAAAAAAGTCGAAGCTGTCATTAAGCCATTTAAATTAGAAGAAGTCCGAGAAGCGCTTTCAGAAGTCGGCATTACCGGTTTAACAGTTACTGAAGTCAAAGGCTTTGGTCGCCAAAAAGGCCACACAGAGCTATACCGTGGTGCTGAATATACCATCGACTTTTTACCTAAAGTTAAATTAGAGATGGTTATTGCTGATGACTTACTAGACTCTGCTGTGGAGGCGATTACTAAAGCTGCGCATACGGGTAAGATTGGGGATGGTAAGATTTTTGTAACGGATGTAGAACAAGCGTTACGGATTAGAACTGGCGAAACTGGCGACGAGGCGGTTTAATCACATTCAGAAAAGTTAGCGTTAGCTTTTGTCGGTCATTTTCTCGGTAAAAATACTTCGCACATAATCTAGGTCTTCTTGTGTGTCTACGCCAGATGCCGGCGCTGCATCTGTCACAGAAACAGCTATTTTATAACCGTGATGCAATACTCTTAACTGCTCTAAACTTTCAATCTTTTCTAAGCTGGTCACACTCAGCTCAGTATATTTTTTAAGAAACCCTACACGGTAGGCATATATCCCAATATGACGATGCGCTTTAATCTTTTTCTTATCAATATCATCACGCGGATATGGGATGGGTGAACGGCTGAAATAGAGTGCGTTGCCATCGATATCCATCACCAATTTAACTACATTAGGGTTTAGCATCGAAGCTTCATCATTGATGGCATGACAGGCTGTCGCCATTACAGCGTCTTTGCTATGCGCTAGTGTAAGTGCCACTTCTTGAATGAGTGCTGGATCTATCAGCGGCTCATCCCCCTGTACGTTCACAACAATCTCATCATCAGCCCAATTTAAATTTTGCGCCACTTCTGCAATTCGGTCAGTACCTGACACATGGTCTACGCTCGTTAAGACAGCCTCAATATTATTGTCTCGTGCGACTTGTATGATTTTTTCAAAATCAGTTGCTATCACCACCCGTATAGCACCACTTTTATTTGCCTGTTCAGCCACTCTTATCACCATAGGCTCGCCAGCAATATCTAGCAAAGGCTTGCCCGGCAAACGTGTGCTTGCGTAACGCGCTGGAATCACGACGTTAAAAGACACTATTCAACTTTCTCATCAGGGGTTAATTTACGTGCTTCCTCCTCCAACAACACAGGAATGCCATCACGTATTGGATAGGCTAAGCGTGCTGATTTTGAAATCAGCTCATTTTGATCTTTTTTATAAACCAGCGGCCCTTTAGTAACAGGGCAAACTAATATTGCTAATAATTTTGCATCCATAATTCTAGCCTCTATTCATTGACCACTTCTTTAGCTTAGCAAGCAACATAGGTAGTAACGTAGCATCCATTTTAGCGTCAACTGGCAAAACCCAATGATGTTTTTTAGCAAAATGCTGGCATTTCACAGCATCTTTTTCGGTCATTATAAGCACTTCACATTCTATACCTTCTAAATCCTCAGCACTAAATGCGTGATGATCTTCAAAACGCAAGCTTTCAAAATCTAAACCCAAACTTTTTAAATAATTAAAAAATCGCCCTGGGTTACCAATCCCAGCTAATGCTTTAACACTTTTGTTTTTGAAATGCTCGCCCAAGACTTTTAATTTAGGATTAGTCAAATTATAAAACGCCCTCCCCTGCAGCTTCATTTCAAATGCGTTAGCAATTATTTTCTGACCATTGCAGATGATGGCATCTACGGTCTGTAAACGGCTTAAGGGTTCACGCAGCGGTCCAGCTGGCAACCTATATTCCGCAGCTGAGGTCTGTTCATCAACGACTGCTATTTCTATCGCGCGTTGCAAACGGTAATGCTGCAAACCATCATCACTAATAATGATGTCACATGCAGGATTCGCTTCAAGTAATGCTTTTCCGGCATCCACTCGATTTGCACCTATCCAAACTGGGCAATCAGTTCGCTTTGCAATTAGTAATGGCTCATCTCCAACATCTGTTGCCAAACTTGATGGTTTGGCTTCTATTGGTTCAACACGCTGCGTTCCATATCCACGGCTAATAACACCAGGGTTATAGCCACTTTTTTTAAGCTGTTTGGCCAACCATATAACAACAGGCGTTTTACCACTACCACCCATATTAATATTGCCGACTACGATTACCGGGGCTGATAATTTATGTGAGCGTAACAAACCATATTTGTAACAATTACGGCGCACTGATACAACGAAAGAAAATAGCCATGATACTGGAATCAAAACAAGATAAAAAAGTGCATTTTTATGCTGCCATGCACGTAGTATTAGCTCATGTACGCTATGCTTTAACATCTATTCGCTAAATTCTTTTTGGTATAGCTTTGTATAGTAGCCTTTCGCTGCTAATAGTTGTTTATGCGTTCCTGATTCAACGATCTTACCTTTATCCATGACCAATATTCTATCGGCATTCTCAACAGTACTGAGTCGATGCGCAATCACTAAACTAGTACGCTTTTGCATCAAGGCGTCTAAGGCAGCTTGTACATGCTGTTCAGATTCTGTATCGAGTGCTGAAGTTGCTTCATCCAATAGTAAAATAGGAGCATCTTTTAAGATGGCACGCGCAATCGCAATACGTTGGCGTTGCCCGCCAGAAAGTCGAACGCCTCTATCACCTATTTCATTTTGCAAGCCTTGTGGCATCTGTTGAATAAACTCCCAAGCATTAGCCGCTTTAGCAGCACGTATCACATCTTCCTCACTGGTCTCTCTTAGAACACCATAAGCAATATTGTTAAAGATAGTGTCATTGAATAAAATGATGTCTTGGCTCACTAAGGAGAATTGTGCGCGCAACACTTTAAGTGGTAATGCACGTACATCCATGCCATCCAGCAGGATTAGTCCTTGTTGTAATTCATAAAACCGTGGTAACAGGTTAACCAAGGACGTTTTACCGCCACCGGAACGCCCGACTAAAGCAATCTTCTCCCCTGGTTTCACCGTAAAGTTCAACGCATCCAACGCTAAACGTTTGGCATTCTCGTAACGCAAGCTTACATTTTTAAACTCTATTTCGCCTTTTACCCTAGTGAGCGTACTCTCCCCCTCATCGCTTTCAATTGGCGCATCAATCACTTCAAACACACTCTGCGCCGCTGCTAAGCCTATTTGAAGGTCTTCATTTGCTGAAGTGATATGCTTAATCGGGGAAATCAACATTAATAAAGCACCAATAAATGCCGCAAACTCTCCCACGGAGAAACGGCCCAAGGCATAATAAACAACAAGTGCCAAAGCCAATGCAGCTAAGATTTCAATGACAAAACTGTTAAGGCCAGTAATCCTGGCAGAACGTAATTCCAACTCTCTATTATTAATCACTACAGTCGAGAAACGTTCATGCTCGTAGTCTTGTGCACCAAATATTTTAACAATGCGTTGCCCTGAAAGTGCTTCTTCTGAAACCTTGGTCATTTCACCCACGGCCAATTGCACTTTTTTAGCTGTCGCACGTAATTTTGGCGTCGTTTTTCTTAAATACAAAATCATGAAAGGTGCTATCAATGCAAATATCAAGGTGAGGCGCCAATCAAGATACAGCATATAAGCAACCAAACCAATGACGGTTAATACGTCCCTTAAAACATTCATTGCTGTACGCGTACAGACGCTAGATAGCCTTTCAGCATCGTAAGTTAGTTTAGAGACCATGACACCTGTAGACTGCGCATCAAAAAAACTCACTGGCATATGCATTAATCGCCCAAAAGCTTCTCTTCTTAGCGTTGCCACTACTCGTCTGGCAATCCAGCGTATGCTATACATAGACACAAAACCAGCCAAGCCCCGTAATGCCATCAATGCAAACAACATCATTGGCAGCAGGAATTCAGAGCCGGAGGCTTGATCAACAAAGCCGTCATCCGTCACTCTTTTAATCAGCGCTAAAAAAGCAGTATTACTTAAGGCTAAAGCAGTTGTAGCAAAGATGGTGATAGCAAAAATGTACTTGTGTTTCCAAGCATAGCTGAAGATGCGCCAAAACAAAGCTTTGGCATTATGTACTTGTGGTAGGTCGTGTTTTTTACGCGAGCGTTTCGACATGATTAATCCAGCAGAAACGGATCAATAAAGGGGTATTGTTTAATTGCTAGACCCTGCTTGAGTGGCAAAAGTAATATGCGTGTAGTTAGCAACACGAGCCGCCTCCATGACATTCACGACAGACTGATGCGTCGATTTAGCATCTGCATTAATAATAATTGTAGGGTCTTTACCATCCCCCACTGCCGCTTGTAATGCAGCGGCTATTTCTTCAACACTAGCGCCAGCTTCTTGTGCTTCAACCATATAGTGGCCTGATGCATCAATATCCACTGTAATAACCAGCGGCTTATCTTCAACTGTATTGGCTTCAGCTGTCGGCAAGTTAATTTGCAATTCACTCGTACGTGAAAAGGTTGCGTTAACAATTAAAAAGATAATAATCACCAACAACACATCAATTAATGGAATAAAATTAATTTCAAGTTCTTCGTGATGTTTCCCACGTTGAAAATTCATTTCAATGTCCTTTTAAGCTCGGCCATCTGCATTAACGTTCACCATGCAGAATTTCAACCAGCTTAATTGCTTGCTGCTCCATATCTAATAACAAGGCATCTACTTTAGTACGGAAATATCGATAAGCAATCATGGCTGGTACAGCGACAATAATACCTGCAGCCGTGTTGTACAATGCGACAGAAATGCCGCGGGCAAACTGGGCAACATCATGACCTGAATTTGTAAATGCGCCAAACAATTCGACCATCCCTATAACGGTGCCTAGCAAACCAAGCAAAGGCGCTACAGTGGCTATTGTACCTAGTGTAGATAGGTACTTTTCTAAATGATGTGCTACTGCACGGCCTGTTTCTTCAACCGCCTCCTTAGTCACCTCTCTTGAGTTTTTCTCATTCGCGAGTGCACTAGAAAGAATTTGACCAAGCAAAGAATGTCCCTTAAGTTTGGTTAAACTCTCTTTACTGATAACCCCTTGACTCATCCATGTTTCAACATCTGTTAGCAGCGTGCTGGGTGCAACAATTTCGCTACGTAACGCCCAAAAACGCTCAACAATAATCGCTAATGCAATAATTGAAGCAATAATTAACGGCCAGATTGGCCAACCCGCGGCTAAAATAATTTCCCACACAGTGGTAACTCCTTAATTAAATCTGTGAAAACTAAACTATCGATACTTTAGCTTAGAAGCGTGCTTTTGGGCAAGTTAGACTTCATAAATAATTGTCATGCCAATATTTTTTCTCAATCAAACGTTGTGTATTTACTTTAAGAGGTGTTCCTCGCATAAAGTCCAGCATCACTGCACCATGATAGTCTGAGCGATATAATAAAGAACCCGTACTTAGGTAGCGACTTAAAACAGGGGGCTTGGGATGTTTAAAACGATTTAAATAACCAACTGTAAAAATAGTGTGCTTAGCACCTACCGCCTTAACAAAACCCTCTGTTGACGATGTCTTGCTCCCATGATGCGGCGCAATCAATACGTCGCTTCTGAGTTTATATTTTTGCTTCTGTAGTAGCCATTGCTCAGCTTCTTTTTCAATGTCGCCTGTTAATAGCATCGTGCCTTGACGACTTGTCACTTTAATCACACAACTTCTATTATTGTCTTTAATATCAGGTACTTGGTAACTTTCTACATTGGGGTACAACACCTCAAACTTTACGGCATCCCAAACCCAACGCTGACCTGCATAACACCTTAACTGTTTAGTCGTCGGTTTAGAAAATACAGGTGAATAATAGGATGATGCCACCCATTTAATAGGCACCTGATTCAGCAGTGATCCTGCACCCCCGTTATGATCATTATCATCGTGGCTTACAATCAGGGCATCCAAGTGTTGAATGCCTTGGCTACGCAGATAAGGCACAATCACTTTGCTGCTGGCATCGCTCTCTTGATTGTATTGCTGTCCTGTATCGTAAACCATCGTATGCGTGGCTGTTTTAACGACGACAGACAAACCTTGTCCAACATCCAGCACGGTGACTTTCATTTCTCCATCCAACAACTTGGGTGGTGTCACAAATAGCATCGGCAATATCAGCACAAAGCCCAACCAACGCTGCGGTATACCACGCGGCAACAACAACCAAAGCACACCCAGCATGGCAAGTGCAATCGCCCAAGTTGGTGCTGCAGCTTGCTGCCATGTTGCGAACGGCAGACTTGCAAGCCAATTTAGTGCGCCCATACACAACTCAAGTACTTTTTGTGACGCGTGTAAAACAATGTCTACCGGCAATAATGCGCCTAAAATAGCCAATGGCACGACCAATAAGCTAATCACAGGAATTGCAAACGCATTGGCTATAGGTGAAACAATAGACGCCTGCCCAAACATGAGCATTAAAAGTGGCAATAGCCCTAACGTAATAGACCACTGTGTATTCACTGCTTCTTTGAGCCAATGTCTAATTTTTAGCCGATTAGCAGTTGTATAAGCGATAAAAGCAACGGCAGAAAATGACAGCCAAAAACCTGGCGCGATGACGGCCCACGGGTCAAGTAACAACACCACCATTAGCGCAATCGCCAATACACGTGAGATAGGGACGTTACGACCCAGCAATAGTGCTAACGCAAAAGTACTTAGCATATATAAAGTACGCTGTGTCGGGATCGACAACCCCGCCAAACAGGCATAAAGTAATGCGATGAATGCAGCCCCTATCGTTGCGGCTTGTCGCGTAGGCATGCGTAATGCTAAGCCTTGGTTGCGCCGCCAGGCAAAAGCAATGACGCTAAATGCTAATCCAGCCAACATGGTGATATGCAATCCCGAGATACTCATCAAGTGATTAGTGCCTGTACGTAAATATACATCCCAATCTTTGGTGGAAATCTGACTATCTTCACCGATGACTAAAGCGCGTATCACACCAGCATACTGCTTATTACCAAGCACCTGCGTAATACGACGCCCAACACTTTCTCGGCAATATTCCACCACATAACTTGGTCGCCAAACAAAGTTTGACACTTTTTGCATGCCGCTTTTATGTCGAATAGACCCGGTTGCACGGATGTTATGTGAGAACGCCCATGCCTCGAAATCATATCCATGTGGATTATATGTAGTATGTGGGCGTTTAAGTCGCACGGTAAACCGCCAACGTTCTCCCGCTTTGAATGTTGAGGGTCTTAATCGTACGGATTGATCTATTTTAGCTGTCGACTTTTTCCAAAATTGACCTTGATAGTAATTCAGTGCGATATGCTTGGGGACTTGTGCATCATCGGTAATGACGCGTTCCACATCAAACCGAAAACGTTCGCCCCGCGCACTCACTTCAGGCATCGTTGCCACTACGCCAATCACCTCTATATTTTTTTTCTGCCATGCCTGAGGCAACGCATCATTTAAACGTGATGTAGCAAAAAGTGCCGCATAACAATATCCAAACAATCCTGCTGTCATAAAAACAGCGGAGAGCCGGCAATACCGGGGCAACTTAAAATGATGCAGCAACAAAACCGCAAGCAAGCTGACAGCAACAAATGGTAACCAATAGAGGGAAGGCAAGGATGATTGTTGCTGTAACAACCAAGCACCCATCACAAAGCCTAAAGCCATGAAAATCATATGTTTTTTTACTTTTACTGCCGTTTTTAGTGGTTATTTATTGCAGCTCTTTAAGAAAACGCGACCAACTTTCCATCTTCCAGCTTGTATTGCCTTTGCATTTTACTAGCCAAAGTCAAATCATGCGTCACAACAATCAAACTAGTATTCAACACTGAATTAATTTCAATTAACAAATCAAAGACTTGATTAGCAGTGACTCTATCTAAATTACCCGTCGGCTCATCGGCTAATATGCAGTCAGGTTCAGTCACCAATGCACGCGCTAAAGCCACACGTTGGCGCTCACCACCAGAAAGCTCGCTTGGCATGTGCTCTACACGATGTGACATACCCACCTTATCTAACACCGCCTTTGCTGTGGTCAAAGCCAGCTCTCTTTCTACACGACGGATAAGTAACGGCATTGCGACATTTTCTATGGCAGTGAATTCTGGCAATAAGTGATGAAACTGATAAACAAAGCCCAGCGAGTCATTACGCATTCGGCCTTTTCTTGCTTCTGATAAGCCACTTAAATTTTTACCTAGTAATTCAACATTACCACTAGTGGGGGTATCTAAGCCACCAAGCAAATGCAACAGTGTACTTTTGCCAGAACCTGAAGCACCCACAATGGCAACTTGTTCACCTTTATCTACATTAAGATCTATGCCATTTAGCACAGCGACATCTAAACCTGTATATGTTTTGTTCAAACCTTCACAGCGGATAATACTACTCATAACGCAAAGCCTCTGCTGGGTTGATTTTAGATGCTTTATAACTTGGGTATAAGGTGGCCAATAAACTTAAAACAACTGAAACAACGACGATAGTAATCACATCACTCCATACCACTTTGGAAGGTAGCTCACTGATGTAATATACCTCCTTTGCCAAAAACTGTACTTGAAATAGGTTTTCAATAAAGGGAATAATCGTATCTATATTCAGCGCAATCACAATCCCGAAAAGCGCACCAAAGAAAGTGCCAATAATCCCGATAAGTGCGCCTTGAATAATAAATATCTGCATGATGCTATGCGGGCTGGCACCTAGCGTACGCATAATAGCGATATCTGCGCGCTTATCTGTTACTGCCATGACCAAAGTGGAAACAATATTAAATGCAGCAACAGCAACGATTAAGGTAAGGATAATAGACATAACGCGTTTTTCTAATTGCACAGCTTTAAAGAAATTAGCGTGCTGCTGCGTCCAGTCTGTAATGTAATATGCGCCTAGCGGCATCAGTACTTTGCCTAATTCAGCTGTCATTGTCGGCGCATCAAACAGGTCATTAATCTTTAGACGCAGCCCTGATACTTTATCCCCCATACGATAAAGTTTAACTGCATCACCGATATGAATAAGTGCTAGGCCCGCATCATATTCATACATACCAATTTGAAACAAGCCAACCACTTTAAACTGCTTAATGCGTGGGACAACACCAGTCGGGGTAAATTGACCTTGCGGTGCCATCAACACGACCTTTTCACCCACATCAACACCAAGCGCATAAGCCAAGTCCGCACCCAAAATAATATTAAACGCACCTGGCTTAAGGTCGGCAAGCTGCCCTACTTTCATGTTGCTACCTAAGTCAGCAACTTTATCTTCTTCGATAGGCAACACGCCGCGGACAATCGCCCCTTGTACGGCTTGCCCATAACTCAACATACCTTGCGCCATCACATATGGCGCACTGGCTTGTACATTAGGCTGTGCACTTACTTGACTAGCTAAATTCTGCCATTGTCCTAATCGGTTACTGTTTTCTGTAATTTCAATATGGGAAGCCACTCCAAGAATACGGCTACGTAACTCAGCTTGAAAGCCATTCATGACTGAAAGTACAATAATGAGTGCGGCTACCCCTAGCGCAATACCCACCATACTCGTTAGGGAGATGAAAGAAATAAAATGATTTTTACGTTTTGCTCGGGTGTAACGCAAACCGACAAAAAGTTCGTAAGGTAACCGCGCTTTTAAGAAAAAGTTGCTAAAAAATGACATTGCGAAATCTTAACAGCATATGCCAATAAGATTTCAATCGTTAAAAAATATTTTACAACCACACCTTAAACCACACCTTAAGCGACGGCTTCAAAACAAACCCAATCATGGCTGCTATTAACGACCGCCCCAGCCAAGACTTCATGCTGCTCACCATCATGCATCGCTGCCTGATAGTAACTAGCCTGCTTGTATTGTTGTTGCGGCACAATCACCCTCAGTTTTTCAGTATCATGAATAAACAAACCTGAAAACGCATCTGAATAGGTCAAATTCCCTGCACCATCATCTACGTAATACCCTTGAACAGTCTCTTGCGTATTGCTTTTTTGCCGCCGTGAAAGACTTGTTGCGGCAATGCTATTGGCCAATTTTTTCAGCCCAACACGGTGTGTGCCATTGCTACTCTTCTTAACGCTCTTAATTTCTGCTATGGCTATTCTGCTTTTGTCTCCAACTGCTGCGTAACCCACCAAAGTACCAGGCTGGATTGAAATGCCAATGTTTTTACCTAATTCCACAGAGAAGCCACTATCGCTCTCTTCTAGCATAGTCCAGTTCTCAAGACCAAATACATTAAATTGGTTGCCTTGTGATCCTATTGATTCCTCCTGCGTTGTTAACCTTGAGTCTGAACCTTCATTTATTATTGCCGAAACAACCTGGCTAGCCTTAACTTGTAACGCTTGATTGAAAGAACAAATTCGGTCAACACCAAAACACACGCTCAACCTATTTTGTTTCGTATTTCTTTGATCTTTTCTACGTTGACGCTTATATCCCTTTTCGCACCAATCTACACGTAACTTTTTAAATAACCCGACGAGATCCTCAGCAGCAGCCATTGTAATTAGATTGAATTCTTCTAGCGGCTTTCCTGTATCTGCTGCGCATAAGTATGTTTCGATTAAATCAACAATCGTAGTTGTTTTCCAGTAACGAAAATCAGGATGCTGCTTGGTGCTACGCAGCCTTTGAGGCCGGTTTTCACCATCTAAATGTATAAAGAATTGATATTGACCTTTCTGAAACGCTTCAGATAAGGTTGGATTGGAGGACCAAATCTTTAGCACTCTATCCGTCAGTTCGAATTGTAGTGGGGTATAGTTTTCTTTTTGCAACGTATCCAGCATAAAGCCACGCTCTAAAATGATGGCAAGGCTCGTCTCTTTCTTCTGAACGTCGTATAAAAACAATTTTTTATTCAAGACTGATAGGTTTTCAGCTATTTCAATGACACGATGCACATTGCTCCATGTGCCCATAGACGCCGGCTGGTCGTCAAAGTAACGCCATTTTGACATCATAAATATTGTGTTTAAATAACGCGCCAAAACAAGGCTGATCTTCTCTTCATTGAAATTCAACTTATTTTGATGCTGACAGTCCTCTACAATCAATGTATATATCGACGATAACTGTCTAAGGTATGCATAGACAGCTGCCTCAATTGACGTTTTTACATTTTTATTGCTTTTCAACGCGTCTAAATAACCGTGCGTAATGCTTTGGATTTTCCGGTAAGCTTTCTCATCAATATCCAAGACTAGCTGAACCTTGCCTTTTAGGTTTTTGCCATCAAGAAAATCAACTCTTGAAAGTATCTCTTTATACTGAATCAACCCTTCTAACTCAGACATGTCAGAAAAATCATCACTACGATCAAGGCCTTGATGCCTATCATGACGATTAAAAACTTTGTGCATTATGTTACTAAACATATCGCAAAACTTTCTCTAATAAATAACTAATCACTCAAAACCGCTTCAAACATGATCCAATCATGATGTTTACCCACTACTTTTCCTGCAGTGATTTCATGATTGTCTCCATCAACATCCAAGTTATAGGTGCTTGTACGTTTAAATTTCTCACGTGGTAATAACAGCTTAGGCGTAAGCGTTGCATCGTTATCGATTAGCATACCCAAAATACCTTTTGAGTATGTTGTTTTCACTTCCCCGTCATCTAAAAAATAACCTTCAACGGGTTGAGACATAGACGCTTTCTCGACACTTGAAACTTCTATCGCTCTTACATTGTGAGATATTTTTTTAAATCCCGCTCTGTATGCACCATCTGCTAGCTTTCTAACACTTCTAATTTCCGCAACATTAAAACTTTTTTTATACCCCATTTCGCTATACCCAACTAACATGCCTGTTTCTACCCAGCTCGGTACTTCCCTTCCAAAATCTATAGCAAAACCACTTTTACTTTCCTCTATCATCCATCTATTTTCGCTATCTGGCACACTTGCAACCTTTTCTAATACAGTCTCATCAATTTCATGTGTGGCCACATTCAATTCAAAAGTAAAGCCACCATCATCAACCCTGGTTGAGCGCTGTTTTTCTTGCAAGTCTATTAAACGGTGATGGATTGCATCGATACCATAGCTGATGCTTAACAAGCTATTTTTCTTCTTTCTTTCCTCACTTCTACGTTGACGTGAATAGCCTTCTACACACCAATCAACTCTTAACTTTTTAAATAATTTGACGACAACTGATATAGGCGCTATTTTTTCTAAACCAAATTCTCTTAGTGGCTTTTGCATATCTACCGCACATAAATAGGCTTCCATTAAATCGATGAGGCGTGTCGTTCTCCAATAGCGACATTCCGTAAATTTTTGCTTCACGCGCAGCCTTTCAGGGCCTTTGCCATTACTTAATGCGATAAAGAAATGATAGCGATTTTCTTTATAGGTATTAACTATTAAAGGATTCGTCGCCCATATTTTCAGCACACGATCCGTCAACTCAACTTCCAACTGACTATAATTACCTTTATGCAATGTATCGACCATAAAGCCACGTTTTAATATTGCAGCTATGCTCGTCTCTTTAATTTGAAAATTATATAAAAATAAATTTTTATTCAAAACTGCTAATTCTTCAACAATTTTGATGACTTTATGTACATTGTCCCAAACGCCAAAGGTTGCTGGCTGATCGTCGAAGTAACGCCACTTAGTCATCATAAATGCTGCATTTAAATAGCGTGCTAAAAGGAGATTTACCTTATCTTCACTAAGCTTTAATTTCTTTTGCGCTTTAAATGCATCAAAAATTTTTGAATAGGCCAAATAAAGTTGTCTTTGATATTCATAAGCAACTACATAGGTGTCCTGCTTAATGTTTTTATTATTTATTTTAATCAAGTAGTTATGGGTAACCCTCTTAACCTTACGATAGGAATCCTGGTCAAGATCAAGGACTATCTCAATTTTGTTTTTTAACCCTTTTAGATTAAGAAAGTTAATTTGTGCTATTTGGTCTTTCACTGCTATTAATGACTCAAGCTCCGTCATACCAGACAGCGTATCGAGCCAATCCAGGTTTTGAGTCGTATCTTGACTCTTAAGTGACTTTTGAACAGTAGTAAACACATTGCTTAACATCTTTTTTTCCAAAATTATCTTCAGTTATAGGTACAAAAGCAATTCTCATGCCAGCTATGATTTGATTATTATTTTACGTATTGAATACTTGAATAAAAAATCCTGACTGCTGTTAAAATACGCACTATGTTTACAGGTCTCGTTCAAGCGATTGGTCAAATTGAAAGCATTCAAGCTTCTAAAGGTGATATTACAATTAGCATTAATACTATGCATTTAGGTTTAGCAGATGTAGGCGTTGGGGATAGCATCGCCGTCAACGGCGTTTGCTTAACAGCAACAAAAGTCAGCCCCACGCATTTAAAAGCGGACGTATCCAAGGAAACGCTAAATGTCACCACTGGCTTAGATAAAAAAAACCAAGTCAATTTAGAAAAAGCATTAAGTCTTAATGACAAGCTAGGCGGTCATTTAGTCAGCGGCCATGTGGATGGCGTGGGAGAAGTCATACAATTCGAGCGCACAAATGATTGCTGGCTACTTGCCATCAATGCGCCACATGAAATTTCAAAATACATAGCGCGTAAAGGCTCGATTTGCGTAAGCGGCGTCAGCTTAACCGTCAATACAATCGAAAAAGATGTATTCACCACGAACATTATCCCGCACACAATAGAAAAAACCACGCTTGGCAAACTCAAAGTGGGCAATCAAGTTAATTTAGAAATCGATCAAATTGCCCGCTATATTGAGCGCATGCAGCAATGGGAAAATGAAAGCACATAAATGTCATCAACAAAAATCAGCTCTATTTCAGAAATTATTGCCGATATTAAAAACGGTAAGATGGTTATTTTGGTGGATGATGAAAGCCGTGAGAATGAAGGCGACTTTGTGATTGCCGCTGAATTTGCCACTGCCGAAAATATCAACTTTATGGCAAAATATGGGCGCGGCTTAATTTGCTTAACGCTTGATGAGGCAAAATGCAAGCAGCTTAAACTGCCGCCAATGGTCGATAACAACGGCGCCCGCCTCGGCACAAACTTCACCGTTTCAATTGAAGCTTCAAGCGGCGTAACGACAGGCATCTCCGCCGCAGACCGTGCAACAACCATTCAAGCAGCCGTCGCTAAAGACGCCAATGCAAAAAGTATTGTCAGCCCTGGCCACGTATTTCCACTTAAAGTAATGAACGGTGGTGTACTCGTTCGAGCAGGCCACACTGAGGCAGGGTCTGATTTAGCTGCGCTAGCTGGTTTAGACCCTTCCAGCGTAATATGTGAAATCTTAAAAGACGATGGGGAAATGGCACGTTTACCAGACTTAGTTGAGATTGCCGCACAACATCAAATTAAAATTGGCACCATAGCCGATTTAATTCATTACCGTAGTAAAAATGAAAAACTGATTGAACGCGCAGTAGAGCGTGAGATATCAACACCTTTCGGCAAAATGCATTTAGTCGCTTATCGCGATAAGATTTCAAAAGAAACCCATTTAGCCATTATTAAAGGTCAACCAAGTAGCGATAAAGCAACATTGGTACGTGTACACGAGCCTCTATCAGTATTTGACTTACTGGATAGTAGTAGCTTAACGCACAGCTGGAGCACGCTAGCTGCAATGGAAAGAATTTCTAAAGCCGAATGCGGTGTGATGGTGCTGCTTTATCATGGCGAATCAAACACCGACTTAATTGAACGAATCAAAAATGCAGATGAACCAATACGTTACAACCAAGAACTACGGACGTATGGTATTGGCTCACAAATCTTGCTGGATCTAGGTGTACGCAAAATGGAATTAATGGCAGCGCCACGCAAAATGCCAAGTATGGACGGGTTTGGTTTAGAGGTCACAGGTTATATTGAAGCTGAAAAATAGTGCCCGCATCAAACTAACATCACTCAATCTAACACCATGATTGCTTTATGATTATTGAAAATGTGTTAAGATGCAGACATTGGAAAATTTAAATCTTACAGGTCAGTTTCTCATTGCAATGCCTAGCATGACAGACCCACATTTTTCCGAAACAATCACCTTTATTTGTACGCATAACGAAGATGGCGTCATGGGCATCATCTTAAATAGGCCTTCCGAATATAATATTGCCAGCTTATTTGAGCAGGTAAAATTAGAGCCGCTAGCCTCGCCGCTCCTACAAGACGATCTCTATATCGGCGGCCCCGTCCAGCAAGATCGTGGGTTTATCTTACATATACCTACAAATAAAGAATACGACTCAACGATTGCCATTAATGGCTCCATGGCATTAACCACATCTAAAGACATTCTGGAGGCTGCTGCTAACAATCAAGCGCCTGAAAAAATGCTGATTGCCTTAGGCTATGCTGGTTGGTCAGCTGGACAATTAGAAGAAGAAATGGGGCTAAATGCTTGGCTCAACTTAGAAACGCCTGAAAAAAAAGCACTGCACCACCTCATCTTTGATGAACCGGTTGAAAACAAGTTCAATCTTGCCATGAGCATGATGGGCTTGAATTTAAGTAACTTATCTGACATCGCAGGACATGCTTAATGCTAGCGCAGAGCCACTTACCAATACTTGAACGTAGCTACCCTGACATCACAGGGACTGTACTCTCATTTGATTTTGGTGAGAAGCGCATAGGTATTGCGGTTGGCGAAACCATGATTAAAACAGCGCATGCACTCACCATGATAGATTCTGAAGTGAACGATACGCGCTTCTCAGAAATTGCTGAGCTAATAAAAGAATGGACGCCGAGGCTGCTCATTGTTGGCTTACCAACTTACCTAGATGGAAACGAACATCAGCTAACCCATCTCGCGAAAAAGTTTGCTCAACGCCTAGAAGGTCGGTTTGATTTGCCGGTTATGATGATGGATGAACGTTTAAGCTCAGTTGAAGCAGCACAACATTTAACTAAAGCAGGTATAAAAGGGCGCGAACAAAAAGCATTAATTGATGCGGTAGCAGCCCAAGTCATATTACAATCTTACTTCGATCGCTTACAAACAACATAAATGATGCAACTACCAGACTCAGAAGCCTTATTAAATGAAATAACCGCTAAGATAGCCGCCCTGATAAAGCCTAATAGCGTTATTGTTGGCATTCATAGGGGTGGCGTCTGGATAATGGAGCATGTGCTAGCTAATCTTAAACAGGATATCCCATACGGCACATTGGATGCTGCCTTATATCGAGATGACTTTGCACAGCGCGGTTTAAAAACGGAGCTACAACCGACCAACATCCCATTCGATGTGCAAGATAAGCACATTATATTGATAGATGATATTTTCCATACTGGCCGCACAACGCGCGCCGCAATCAATGAGCTGTTTGATTATGGTAGGCCGGCTAGCATTACATTAGCTGTACTCATCAATCGTGATGGTGCACAGCTCCCTATCCAGCCACAAATTGTCGGCGCCGCCATTCCACTTAAACCTAATCAACGCTTCCAGCTTTCACAAGACTCGCAAGGCAAGCTAAAGCTTGCTTTAGAAAAAAAACAGGATACTAGCGATGTATAACCCACAATTGACCAGTGAAGGCGCACTCAAACACCTGCTCAGCATTGAAGGCCTGCCTAAAAAGAACCTATTACAGATTTTAGATACCGCAGAATCTTTTGTAGGTGTCGCTGAGCGTGATGTGAAAAAAGTTCCTTTACTAAGAGGGAAGACAGTCTGTAACATTTTTTTTGAAAATAGCACCCGCACCCGTACCACATTCGAAATTGCTGCCAAACGCTTATCTGCAGATGTCATTAACCTTAACGTGAACACCTCGTCACAATCTAAAGGTGAGGCCATTTTAGATACCATCAACAACTTGATTGCAATGCATACCGATATGTTCGTCGTTAGGCACAGCCAGAGCGGCGCTGCACATTTGATTGCACAGCATCTGCCCGATAACATCAGCGTGGTAAATGCTGGGGATGGCCGCCACTCTCATCCAACACAAGGGCTCTTAGACGTGTTTACCATCCGCCGTTACAAACCGGAGATGCATAACCTCCGTGTCGCACTCGTCGGTGACGTTCTGCACTCACGTGTTGCGCGCAGCGAAATACATGCGCTCACCACATTAGGCGTGCCAGAAGTTCGCGTGATTGCACCCAAAACATTATTACCTAACGAAGTTGAGAAGCTAGGTGTACAGGTATTCCACGATATGAAAACCGGGCTCAAAGATGTCGATGTCGTGATGATGCTGCGCTTACAAAACGAACGAATGACTGGTGCTATGTTACCGAGTGCACAAGAGTATTTCAAAACCTACGGTCTGACGCCAGAAAAACTTAGTGTAGCAAAGCCTGATGCCATCGTGATGCATCCGGGACCAATGAACAGAGGCGTCGAGATTGACTCACGTGTGGCAGATGGAAAACAAGCTGTCATCCTGCCGCAGGTCACTTATGGCATTGCAGTTAGGATGGCCGTTATGGCTATTCTTGCGGGGGGGACGGCATGAAAGTACTGATTAAAAATGGGCATGTTATCGACCCAAAAAACAATATAGATGCCAAGCAGGATATTTATATTGCGGCAGGAGAAATTGTTGCTGTCGGCAAACCGCCCAAAGACTTTTCTCCCAATCAGACTATTAATGCAAAAGGGATGGTTGTTACACCTGGGTTTGTCGATTTAAGTGCAAGGTTGCGCGAACCAGGCGATGAATACAAAGCCACACTGGAGAGTGAATTACACGCGGCCGCGGCAGGCGGCATCACCAGCTTAGCGTGCCCGCCTGACACAGATCCAATACTGGATGAGCCGGGCTTGATTGAGATGCTAAAACAGCGTGCTAGAAAGCATAATTTAGCGCGTATCTACCCACTCGGCGCACTCACTCAAAAGCTAGAGGGCAAAGCGCTCACTGAAATGTGCCAGTTATCTGAAGCTGGTTGCGCTGGTTTCACGCAAGCAGATAAATCGATTATAGATACACAAGTGCTGTGGCGCGCTTTTGAATATGCCGCCACTTTTGGCTATACCATATTCTTACGGCCTGAAGAGCCTTTCCTAGCAAAAAATGGTGTTGCTCACGATGGTGAGCTAGCTGGAAGACTAGGCCTAAAAGGAATACCTAGTGCGGCAGAATCCTTAATGATAGCCACCATCTTGCGGATTGCTACTGAGACAGAAACCAACATTCACTTTTGTCGATTATCCACAGCAGAAGGCGTGGAACTGATTAGAAACGCTAAAAACAATGGCGTTGCTGTTAGTGCAGATGTCAGCGCACATCATTTACACCTAACAGAACATGACATTGCTTACTTTAATACACACGCACATATCAAACCCCCATTACGCACCATACGAGACAGAGAAGCATTGTGTCGTGGCGTTGCAGATGGAACAATAGATGCCATATGTTCAGACCACACCCCTGTCGATGATGATGCAAAGCTCGTCCCATTCGCAGAGGCTGAAGCAGGGGCAACAGGTTTAGAGTTATTGCTACCATTAACACTTAAGTGGGCAAACAATAATCAATCTTCCTTAGCCGATGCCATCTCTAGAATCACCATTCACCCAGCCAATATATTGGGAATCAAGAGCGGCCACCTTAGTTTAGGAGCCAATGCTGATATTGCTATATTCGATCCCGAAGCAGCTTGGCAAGTAAGTGCCGACAACCTAAAAAGCCAAGGAAAAAATACCCCATTTTTAAATACGGAAATGATCGGAAAAGTGCACTACACACTGTTGAACGGTCATATCACTTACCAGAACAAAACAGATTAAGATTTGGTAAAATCATCAGCGATTAAGCTCGTTAACTTAGCAAGTTGGGCTTGACTCAATAATAAAAGACAGTAATAGTGTCACTTTGGGATTTTATTCATTCTATTGGGAGTAATAATGAGTTCTTTCGGATGTTGTTTTTGGTGGTTCTTGCTCGGTGCATTTCTGGGTTGGTTTCTAAACTATTTACTTTGCAAACGTTGCAGAAATAAAACACAGGAAACGGTCAGTCACTATGCGCCTCCACCTGCTCCAGCAGCCAAAGTGGCTGATGTCCCAGCCGTAAGTGCTCCGGTACGTGCGCCCGCACCAACCAAAGCAAAACCTAAGGCAAAACCTAAAGCACCCGCTAAAAAAACAGCTATTGATTTGAAAGCAGCTAGAGCAGCAGGCATTAAAATTAAAAGTGCTGATGATTTAACTGTCATCGAGGGTGTCGGACCAAAAATTAATGAATTATTTAAAAATAGCGGTCTTAAAACTTTTGCGCAAGTTTCTACAGCGCCTGTTTCTAGAATGCGTGGCATTTTAGATAAAGGTGGTGCTCGTTTCCGCATTGCAAATCCTAGTACTTGGGCTAAACAAGCCAAGCTTGCTACTAACAACCAATGGAAAGAACTCAAGAAATTGCAAGACGATCTTTCTGGCGGTATTAAAAAATAATTAAAGGTGATTAGATATGCATAACGATCAATCGAGTTATTCTCGCTGGAGTTGGATTATTGCGTTAATTCTTGCCTTAATCCTATTATGGATGTACCTCACAGGCAAAGGCCCTAGTAGTGCTTGCTGTAACGTAGCTGAGGTGGCAGCACCTACTGCCGAAGTCATGCCTATGGATATGGAAGAGGCGCCAGTCGTGACCGAAGCATTTAGCTTCGCAGCAACTGAAAATGATTTCACAAGCAACGGAGATGCGAGCAACATCACTTGGGCTGGTGATGACATAGACGCGCTTAAAGCTTTACTGATGGGTGGCATTAATGCTAAAGGTGATGAGACTTCAGTTTTGCTTACAGGGACCGTAAGCACTGAGGACATTAAGCAGCAGAAAGGCTTAGACGCGCAAGCTTTCTTTGGCCCCGATGCTACTATTGACAATCAAATCACTATCATGATGGAAGAGCCAACAGCTGTTGTTGCACCACCAGCAGCAAAGCTATACTTTAATACAGGGGTGCATAGACTGCCTGCTGACAGTGTTAATACGCTAGATCCTGTCATTACTTGGCTTAACAACAACCCCGAGGCTAAAGCAATCATTTCTGGTTTTCATGACCCTACTGGCAACTTAGCTAGGAATCAAGAGCTGGCGAAGAAGCGTGCTGAATCAGCAAACAATGCACTCTTAAATGCAGGCATAGAAGCGGACAGAATAGAGATGCGCAAACCAGAAGTCACCGAGGGTGGTGGTGACTTAAGTGAAGCTAGACGTGTAGAAGTCTCTATTGAATAACATCTCGTAGATAAAGACACCTACAATAAAAAAGCCGATAGTGATATCGGCTTTTTTTATTCAAAACTATCTAAACCATTCCTAGGTTATCCAACCCAGAGGAGACCTCTTTGCCCTTAGCTAAATTGCTTTCTAGTTTAAACTTCAGTCTTAGGTCATTCACAGAATCAGCATTACGCAGCGCATCTTCATAACTAACCTTACCCTCTTCATGCAAATCGAATAAAGCCTGATCAAACGTTTGCATCCCTATTTCTCTTGAGCGGCTGATAATAGATTTAATTTCATGCACATCACCTTTAAAGATCAGATCTGCAATCAACGGGGAATTCAACATAATTTCAATGGCTGCCACCCTACCAATACCATCAATTTTAGGAATTAGTCTTTGCGAAATAAAAGCACGCACATTCAAAGATAGATCCATCAATAACTGTTGCCGGCGCTCTTCGGGGAAAAAGTTAATAATACGGTCTAGTGCTTGATTCGTGCTATTTGCGTGTAACGTAGACATACACAAGTGTCCGGTTTCAGCAAAGGCTACTGCATAGTCCATTGTTTCTCTATCCCGTATTTCACCAATCAGAATAACATCGGGCGCTTGCCTAAGTGTATTCTTTAATGCAATGTGCCAGTTATCGGTATCCACACCGATTTCTCGTTGTGTAATCACACAGTTTTTATGCTCATGCATAAACTCAACTGGGTCTTCAATCGTAATAATATGCCCATAGCTATTTTCATTACGATAACCAACCATCGCTGCCAATGTAGTAGACTTCCCTGAGCCTGTGCCGCCGACTAATATAACCAGGCCTCGCTTTGTCATCGCAATATCTTTTACCACTTCGGGCAAACCCAGCTCATCTATCGAAGGAATTTTAGAGGTGATTGTTCTAAATACTAAGCCAACAGAACCACGTTGTATAAACGCGTTAACGCGGAAACGGGCAGTATTTGGAATGCCGATAGCAAAATTACATTCATTAGTCCCATCAAACTCAGCCGCTTGTTTGTCATTCATGATAGAGCGGCCTATTTCTCGTGCTTGTTGTGCTGTTAGCACTTGAGCGTTAACGGGCGTCACCTTGCCATCGATTTTCATCGCTGGTGGAAACCCTGCTGTAATAAACAGATCTGATGCTTTTTTCCCTATCATCAGCCTCAGCAAATCAAATACAAATTTTTCTGCCTGTCCTTTTTCCATCTACAATCCTAACTTTTATCCTGTAATAGTATCTTTATTTGCCGCTTTTCCTCGTGCCTCCGCAACAGAAATAATATTGCGTCTAACTAAATCTTGCAGATTCTGGTCCAACGTCTGCATGCCAATATTTTGTCCTGTTTGGATAGCTGAGTACATTTGTGCTACTTTGTTTTCACGGATCAAGTTACGAATGGCTGGCGTACCAATCATAATCTCATGTGCAGCAACACGGCCTTGCTCATCTTTCGTTTTACAAAGCGTTTGTGAAATAACTGAGCGTAGAGACTCAGACAACATTGAACGTACCATTTCTTTTTCTGCCGCCGGGAACACATCCACAATACGGTCTACCGTTTTTGCCGCCGAACTCGTATGCAACGTACCAAACACCAGATGTCCTGTTTCCGCCGCCGTCAGTGCCAAACGAATTGTTTCAAGATCCCGCATCTCACCCACAAGAATCACGTCAGGATCTTCACGTAATGCTGAGCGCAGTGCATTCTGAAAAGACAACGTGTGCGGCCCTACTTCACGTTGATTAATGAGAGATTTTTTAGACTGATGTACAAATTCAATCGGGTCCTCTACCGTTAAGATATGCCCCATTTCATTCTCATTAATATAATCAACCATTGCTGCCAATGTAGTCGATTTACCAGAGCCAGTAGGCCCTGTTACCAATACAATGCCACGAGGTGTTTCAGCAATCTCCTTAAAAATTGGAGGGCAGCTAAGCTCTTCAAGAGTCAGAATTTTAGATGGGATCGTCCGAAAAACGGCGCCAGAACCACGCTGGTGGTTGAAGGCGTTGACACGAAAACGTGCAAGATTGGGGATTTCAAACGAAAAGTCACATTCTAGCGTTTCTTCATACACTTTACGTTGCCCATCATTCATGATGTCATACACCATGTCATGTACCTCCGCATGTTCCATGGTAGGGACATTAATTTTACGCACATCACCATGGACGCGAATCATTGGTGGCATCCCTGCAGAAAGATGCAAATCTGAGGCTTTATTTTTTACTGAAAAGGCAAGTAAATCTGAAATATCCACTTTGAACTCCTGTTATAATTTTTCACTTAAGATTTTTCACTTAAGACTTTACATAAAGTATATTCTTTAAGATCATTAATAATATGAACATAATTGCCAATTCCTTGCAAGCAATTCAGGCAAATATTCTTGAAGCCAAACTTGGTGCCAATCGCAAAGATGATGTACAGCTACTGGCAGTAAGCAAAGCGCAAGGTGCTGAAAAGCTTAGAGAAGCATACCTAGCAGGCCAACTTGCTTTTGGAGAAAACTACGTACAGGAAGCCATTAGCAAACAAATGTTGTTGGAAGATTGCAACATAGAATGGCATTTTATCGGTCCAATTCAAAGCAATAAAACACAATTGATTGCTCAACATTTCAATTGGGTACACTCAGTTGACCGCCTTAAAATTGCACAGCGCTTATCAAGTGCTAGATCAAATAGATTGCCGCCACTTAATATCTGCATTCAAATCAATAGCAGCAATGAAGGATCAAAAAGTGGTGTTCAAACAAAAGCATTAGAAGATTTGGCGCTGGCGGTTACTGAACTACCAAATCTAACATTTAGAGGGCTTATGTCAATTCCAGCCGCGACAAAAGACATTGCAAAACAACACACACAATTTAAAATAGTTAAGGATACTTATACACAGCTTAGGGAAAATGGATTCGCAATCGACACCTTGTCGATTGGCATGTCAAATGACTATGTGGCAGCAATCGCAGAAGGTGCTACCATAGTACGAATAGGATCCGCCATATTTGGTGCGCGCACTAGAACTTAACAGACTAAACCTTAAAAAATAATGAGCTATTCATCATGAAATTAGTATTTATTGGCGGCGGCAACATGGCACAAGCGCTACTAGCAGGGCTTCAAAATCAGCAATTTCTGATGTCTGAGATTACTGTCGTTGAGCGTGATGCAGATAAACGAAATCATTTAACGCAGAAATTTGGTGTGCTTACTAACGGCGCATTAGAAGATGCTACAGGTTGCGAAACAATTGTATTGGCCGTTAAACCACAACAGCTCCCAGCTGTTGCAGCCGCTATTGCACCTATATTAGACCATCAATTGATTATCTCAATTGCTGCGGGCATAAGGGTCAAAGACCTAAGCGCATGGCTAAATAACTATCAAACTATTGTAAGAGCGATGCCAAACACCCCCGCGCAAATCCAAGCAGGCATTTCTGGTTTATATGCCGCACCCAGTGTTTCTAACACACAAAGAACCATTGCCAATACAATATTATCTGCAGCTGGTAAAACACTTTGGGTGGGTAATGAAGAAAAATTAGATGCGGTTACTGCAATATCTGGCAGTGGTCCAGCTTATGTATTTTATTTCATCGAGGCGTTAAAAGAAGCCGCATGCGCACTTGGATTAAGTGACGCAGATGCTACAGAATTAAGTATAACCACTTTTAAAGGCGCAAGTTTATTAGCCGACATGCGTGAAACAACTGTACAGACTTTACGAGAACAGGTAACGTCCAAAGGTGGCACCACGGAACAAGGCCTGAGCAGTTTGGCGGACTCCAAGGTCAAAGAGGCCATTACACTTGCCGCCAAAAAAGCGCATAGGCGCGCAAAATCACTCGGTGATGAGCTAGGCGGCATTAACAAATAGACCATAACTTTAGGGTTAAATTTACATGATTTCAAGCGCAGTTCACTTTCTACTTCAAACAGTTCTTAATATATTAACGATGATGTTTTTAGTGCGTTTCTTAATGCAGGCATTTAAAACACCCTTTCACAATCCCATCGGCCAAATCGTTATTGCTTTAACAGATTTTGCTGTAAAACCTATACGTAGATTTATCCCTAGCTGGAAAAAAACAGATTTATCTACATTATTACTCGCATTGATGACGCAGTTAATCCTTCAATTTTTATTGCTTTGGTTACGCGGATTCCCATTTGCAGTTGCTGATGCGCCTATTTGGTCCAGTATTTTTGGTTTAGGTCTACTTGGGGTAGTACGCACCATATTTGATGTGTTTTTCTATGCTATTTTCCTACATGTTATTTTAAGCTGGGTGAATCCTAATACCGCAATCACGCCAGTATTGAACAGCTTGACGCGTCCAATACTTGCCCCTATTCAAAAGCTGGTTCCTGCCATAGGCGGCATCGATTTTTCACCTTTTATCGCAATCATTTTATTGCAAATGCTCAATATTTCAGTTTTTTCTACCTTAGAAAAAAGTATTTTATCGGGTTTCTAACTATTTTTATGTATGCCCCCACATCAACCTATATACAGTTACGATATATAATAAACCCATGAAGAATTCACCATTAGTCACTAAAATTAATGAATATCAAGTTTGGCGTGCAGCCTTAGGTAAAACAATTGCCGACTATCGTGATTGGTTGGCCACTAGCCCTCATAATGACAGTGTAAAGGAGCTCCGTCTTCATGACATGCTTGAAACGCTTAAGCACGATCAGCTTATCATCACATTTTTAGCTGATGAAGCACGCGGTAAAACTGAAACGATTAATGCCTTATTCTTCCCCGACCTTGAGCTTCGTTTATTCCCTTCTGACTTAAACAAAGGCTCTATGTGTTCTACAGAAATTTACTGGCATGAAACTGAGGAGCCGTCAGTCAAGTTATTACCCATCAGTACGCGTAGCACAGAAGACACTTTGGCCTACCTTAAAGCCACACCTAATGTTTGGGAAACATATAAATTAAACCTAGACTCTCTAGAAGAAATGCAAGCAACCCTAAATAAGCTAACAGAAAAATTAGAAGTCACAGAAAGTGAAGCCATTGGCCTTGGCTTATGGGACCCTAATGACAAATTGATGGCTGAGTCTCTAGAAAAAACAGGCTTCATTAAAGTGCCTGTTTGGCGCCATGCCGTGATTAACTATCCGCACCCAGCATTAAAAAGTGGATTGGTTATTATCGACACGCCAAACCTAGACAAACTAAACTCAGAACCTGAGCTCACACTTAATATGATTCCCAACACACATGCTGCCGTATTTTTAACGGCTGCAGATTCAGTAGCGACAATCAATGATCTAACTATCTGGAATGAGTTCATTAAAAACAGAACTAAACATAAATTTGTTTTGCTTAATAAGATCGATGTTTTATCAGACAAACCAAAACTAAAACAAGACTTAGTGAATGACATTGATAGACTAGTGAATGTCACTGCACATAAACTAGCAGCATCACCTGACATCGTATTTCCTATTTCTGCCCAACAAGCCTTAAGTGCTAAAACCAGTAATAATGAACAGTTATTGGAAGAAAGCCGAATTCTTTTATTTGAGGAAGCCTTGGGTAACCACCTCGTCCAATCTAAACATGAAATATTAGGCAAATCTATTGCAGCAGAATGCAATGTAATGATCAAAAGTTCTCGTAAAGCTATTCAGCTACGAAGATTGAGTATGGAAGCGCAAATTGCTGAGTTAAAAGAGTTGAAAGGTCATAATATTAACGAATCTGAGCAAATATTGAAAAAGGTCATTGCCGAGAAAAAACGTTATGAAGCTTCCATCCCAACATTTAACCTAGCAAATGAAAAAATTTCAAAGCTTGGCAATGAACTCCTTAAGCATTTAAGTGTTGCTTATTTGGATTCATCTATCGGACAAAGTCGCAAGGAAATTGGGGATAGCTGGACCACCGTTGGTTTAAATAAAGGGATTAGAAATGTGATGAAGCAAGCCAATGAACTTGCCGACTTCGTAACGCTCGAGAGTGAAAAAATTAAAAACCTAGCTGATAACGTTTATGACATATTCCATTCAAAACATGGATTTGAAATATTTGAAGCGCCAGATTTAGACATGTCTGATTTTCTGAGTAATATGCGCGAACTGGTGATGGTGACTGACAGCTTCTGTAAAAACCCAATCAACCTCATGACTGAAAAACATTTTCTTGTGCGTAAGTTTTTCTTAGGGTTGGGCACACAAAAACAAAAAATATTTGAGCAAGCACGAAAGGAATGTGAGCTTTGGCTTCTTAACGTACTTAGCACATTAAAAGTCCAGATGTCTGAGCATAAATCCACGTTAGCAGAACGCACTAAAAACTTAATGGAAGCAAACGATAGCACTAAAGCCCTCGACAACCAGCTAAAAAAGATCGAAATACAATTTGCAATGCTATCAAAAGAAAGTCAAGCAATAGACCGGATGCTGCTGCATATTGTCACGACAATGCAGCCAGCAAAAAAAGCGAAGTTCGTAGACGAAAATGATTTGAATGCTGACGAGCCCATGCATCTAAAATTCTCATTGCCTACAAACAATAATACGGGGTCCACATCCGCTTAACTTTTTTTATCAACACCAAACGACATCATAGGCCTCACGCGGATACTGGCTATCGGTTTGTAGCGCTATGCGTGTATTAATAAAGTCTGATAAATTCGCAAGATTTTGTGACTCTTCATCCTGAAGTAGGCTAATAACGCTTGGCGAGGCAATCACCTTAAACTCCTTTGCTTCATATTGCTTCGATTCACGCAATAATTCGCGCATAATTTCATAGGCAATCGTCTGGGCGGTCTTATATTCTCCTCTGCCTTGACACACATCACAGGGCTCACATAATAAATGCGCAAGGCTTTCACGCGTACGCTTACGTGTCATTTCGACCAAACCCAGCTGTGTAAAGCCGTTCACGTTTGTGCGCGCACGATCCACCCCAACAGATTTTTCCAATTCTTCTAATACTTTTTCTCGCTGAGGAACTTCATCCATATCAATAAAATCAATAATGATAATCCCACCTAAATTACGCAATCTCAATTGTTGTGCAATGCTATGCGCAGCTTCTAAGTTAGTCTTAAAAATAGTGTCCGATAGGTTTTTTCCACTAACGAAACTACCTGTATTCACATCAACCGTAGTGAGCGCTTCCGTTTGGTCAAAGATTAAATATCCGCCTGATTTAAGTTCTACCTTGCGCAAAAAAGCAAGCTCAAATTCCTTTTCAATGTTATAGAAATCAAAGATTGGTCGCTTACCTTGATAATGACTTAAAGGTTTAAGTGCATTCAACACATACAACTCAGCAAACTCTTTCATTAATAGGTAGGTCTCTTTTGAATCAACCCGTATGCTGGCCGTATTCACATTAACGACATCTCGCAAAATGCGCCTAGGCAAGCTCAAATCATAAAAGATTAATGAGCGCTCAGTTGCCGTTTTACTATCAGCCTGAATTTTTGCCCAAACTTTTTGTAAGTATTCAATATCAGATAACAACTCTTCATCTGTTGCGCTTTCAGACATGGTGCGAATAATGAAGCCCCCTTTTCTGTCATCAGGGAGCAGGCTTATTAAACGATTACGTAACAACTCACGCTCGCCCTCATCTTCAATGCGTTGCGATACACCAATATGATCTTGGTGTGGCAAGAACACCAGGAAACGACCTGCGATGCTAACTTCTGTCGTAAGGCGTGCGCCTTTAGTGCCGATAGGCTCTTTGATGACTTGCACAATAACCAGCTGGCCTTCATGCAGAACCTCTTGTATCTGTTTCCCAGGAAGCGAGTCTTCTTTAGGTTGGCATTCTTTGATATCGGCTGCATGTAGAAAAGCGGCGCGCTGCAAACCCACCTCAATAAAAGCAGATTGCATCCCTGGCAACACGCGGCAGACTTTCCCAAAATAAAGGTTACCGACGATGCCTAAAGCTGAACTTCTCTCAATATGTAACTCTTGCGCAACGCCATGCTCTAAAACGGCTACACGTGTTTCTTGTGGCGTTACATTAATTAATATTTCTTGTCCCAATATTTAACTCTTTTAAAATTTATATTATTTAGATGTAATTTTATTAATAAGTTGCACTGTTTCAAACAAAGGCAGACCCATCACGCCTGAATAGCTACCTTCTATATGTTTTACCCAAGCCGCCGCTCTACCTTGAATACCATATGCGCCTGCTTTGTCTCTGTGTTCTCCTGATGCAATATAAGCACTAATCATGTCAGATGTTAGCCGTGTCATCCGCACCTCTGTGGTGCTAAGCAAGACGTTTACGCTACCTCTTAACGTTGCAGCAACGGCAGTATGAACTTCGTGTTTTTTAGCTGACAGCTTCTTCAGCATCACGATTGCATCTGCATCATTTTCAGGCTTACCTAAAATCTCACCTTGTATACTGACTGTCGTATCTGCTGCCAACAATGTCAAATGTGAATACTCGCGCTTCATACTATTGGCCGTAGTTAATGCCTTTTCCCTAGCGAGGCGCTTTACATAATCTTTAGGGGATTCATTTGGTAGCGCAGTCTCATCAATATCCGCAGGTAATACGATGCAGTCTATCCCTACCTGTTTTAATAACTCTATACGACGTGGGCTTCTAGAAGCCAGTATGACCATTTGTGTGTTCTTTTTCGCTACCATGGCGATACTTTAATAGACTCTATGCTTATTGCCAAACACTTCTTTAACAACCTATGCTCCAGTCATTAATGTTGCTACAGATATACCAGCATTGTTCAGCTTAGCGTAAAATAGTATTTGTATAATAAAAAGCTAATTAATGTGAAAAAACAACCATGGAAGCCGAATGCGACCGTTGCTGCGATTATTGAGCAAGATGATCAGTTCTTACTTGTAGAAGAAACCACAAGCCGTGGCAATCGCTTTAATCAGCCAGCAGGGCACTTAGAAGATGGCGAAACCATCACACATGCCGTCATCAGGGAGACGTTAGAAGAAACTGCTTACGACTTTCAACCTGAAACATTGCTAGGTATTTACCATTGGAAACATGATCATAATAACACCACTTATTTACGTTTTGCTTTTATTGGCAAAGTGACGGCTCACCATCCTGAGCAAGCATTAGATGATGGCATCATCAGAGCCGTTTGGATGAGCATTGAAGAAATTCGTGCGAAACAAGACCTCATGCGTAGCCCTCAAGTACTTACTTGCTTTGAGGATTACTTGGCCGGCAAACAATATCCACTAGAAACTATTACACACTTATGAGCAACCAAAAAGTAATTGTCGGCTTATCTGGCGGCGTTGATTCCGCAGTCACTGCCCTATTATTGAAGCAGCAAGGCTATGATGTCACCGGTCTTTTTATGAAAAACTGGGAAGATGATGACGACGATGAGTATTGCGCTAGCAAACAAGACCTGATTGATGCCGTCTCTGTCGCAGACAAAATCGGCATTGATATCGAAGCGGTAAATTTCAGTAAAGAGTATAAAGATAAAGTTTTTGCTAACTTCTTATCAGAGTACGAAGCTGGCCGCACACCGAATCCAGATATTCTGTGTAATGCAGAAATTAAATTCAAAGCCTTTTTAGACCATGCGATGGACATGGGTGCTGACTTAATCGCGACTGGCCACTATGCGCAAGTACGCGAAAACCCTCTCAAACAAGGTAGCTACCAATTACTTAAAGCTGATGACGGCAGTAAAGATCAAAGCTATTTCTTATACCGCTTAAACCAAGCACAGTTAAGTAAAACACTTTTTCCATTAGGTAAACACTTAAAAAGAGAAGTGCGTGAAATCGCACGTGAAGCAGGGCTAGCCAATGCTGAGAAGAAAGACTCAACAGGTATATGCTTTATAGGCGAACGCCCTTTCCAAGAATTCTTACAACGTTATTTACCGAAGAAACCGGGTGACATTAAGACGCCTGAAGGTAAAACAGTTGGTCAACACGATGGCTTAATGTACTACACGCTAGGACAACGGCAAGGTTTAAAAATTGGTGGTAGTAAAGATAGTACAGGTGAACCTTGGTTTGTTGCCGCTAAAGATATGGTAAAAAATGAGTTGATTGTGGTTCAAGGACATGAGCATCCACTGTTGCTTAATGACGGCTTGAACGCAAGCCAGCTACACTGGATTAGTGAAGAAGATCCGCAAAAAAATTGGGTTTATGCTGCTAAAACGCGGTATCGCCAACCCGACGCCCCATGCGAAATTGATGCAGTCAATACTCACGAAGTTGATATTCGCTTTGGCCAAAAACAATGGGCGGTTACCCCGGGTCAATCAGCTGTTGTTTACGAAAGCAACGTGTGCCTTGGTGGCGGGATTATTACCAAAGCAATCTAATATAAGGAGTTAACATGCCATTTATAGGTCTTGGTTTACATTTTCTCATTGCCCTGTTTTTTGCAGTGCATGCGATGAGAAACGGCCGTCAAATGTACTGGATCATTATCCTTTTCTCATTTCCTTTACTTGGTAGCATTGTCTATTTTTTTGCTGAATACCTACCCTCTTCTAAAGTAGAGCGTGGTGTTAAGAACGTCTCTAACAAAGCGATTCAGCTTTTAGACCCAACACGAGAACTTCGAGAAGCTAGGCAAGCGTTTGAGTTAACGCCAACCATTCAAAACAGAATGCGGCTAGCAGCGGCATTGGACAATGCAGGTGAGTACGCAGAAGCAGCTAGTGAGTTTGATGCTTGCTTGGAGGGCCCGTTTTCTCGTGACCCTGACGTGTGTTTTGGTGCTGCTAAAGCCAAGCTGCATGTCAGTCAACCGCAACAAGCCATAGTACTACTACAGGACCTTAGGGACAGAAGCTCAGAATTCCGTCCTGAGCAATTAAGTGTCTTATTAGCACAATCTTATGCCGCTAACCAGGATAACAAAAATGCGCAAAAAGAATTTGTTTATGCCTACCAAACGTTTGGTAGTGCTGAAACGCGAGCACAATATGCACTATGGGCAGCTAATACAGGCGATGTGATAACCGCTGAACGATTAAAAACGGATCTTGATAAGGATTGGGCGCGTTGGAACAAACACTCCCGAACGATTCATCGTCAATTATTTCAAAACCTCAACGAAGCAATTGCCAAGTCTAAAGGTACTAATCACTAAGCGACAGGTGCAGTCTCTTTAAAACTGGGGCGCTTGCTGAGTATCGTATAGTGCTTAGCTAAGTTAGGATACTTCTCTTGCCACCCCATCCCTTTAAAGCGTAAGCCAACATAACCTAACATGCAGCCTAGGGCAATATCAGCCAAGCTAAAGGTTTCATTCACGCACCACTTTTTCTTATTAAGGTCATTATTCAGTACCGCCAAACCATTTTCCACCTTGGTGATTTGCTTTTTAACAAACGCTTCTGATTGTTGAGCAGCCGGCTTGCGCTGCTCTAACATTGCTGAAACTGCAGCATCGCAGATACCATCTGCAAGTGCACCCCAACGAATTACGGATATTCTTAAACTCGATTCATTGGGCATAAGCCTAGAGCCTGGTGTTCGTGCATCTAGATATTCGATGATGACACGAGAGTCATACAAGCCTTCATCGTTATCTAAAACAAGGACGGGCACTTTTCCCAATGGGTTGTATTTGGCAACAGGTGAATCTTCTGCCCCTAACACCACCTCTTGAAGATTTAAATCAAGATGCTTTTCTAATGCAACGATGCGTACTTTGCGTGCATATGGACTATTAGGTGTATATAAGAGATTCATACAATGACTACCAAGTTTTTAAATTCCAACTGCATTATAATGCAATTCATGAGCACTCCACTATTTACACAAAATTATCCTCGTGATAGCCAACAATTTAATATGCTGGTCAACACACTAGTGAAAAGCGCATTGGCAGAAGACATTGGCACGGGCGACTTAACGGCCTCATTAGTACCTGACGAGCAGGTAAGTGCAACAATTATCTCACGTGAACACGCTGTTATTTGTGGCATTGATTGGGTTAACGCATGCTTTCATCAGCTTGACCCTCTAGCCAAAATCAATTGGCATATTAAAGAAGGCGATCAGGTAAGTGCCGATCAATTACTCTGTGAGATTAAGGGTAATGGTCGTGCGTTGTTAAGTGCCGAGCGTTGCGCGCTTAATTTTTTACAATCATTGTCTGCTGTTGCCACTAAAACACAGCAATATGTAAAAGCAATTGAAGGAACAAAAGCCAAAATATTGGACACACGTAAAACATTACCGGGTTTGCGCTTGGCTCAGAAATATGCCGTCACTATTGGTGGCGGATTTAATCAACGCCTCGCCTTATATGACGGTATATTAATTAAAGAAAACCATATCACCGCTGCCGGCAGTATTGCTGCTGCATTACAGCAGGCTTTTGCGCTTAATGTAAAAGCAAGCATACAAATTGAAGTCGAAAATTTAACCGAGTTATCCGAAGCGCTTGCCGCAGGAGCGGCCAGTGTGTTGCTTGATGATTTCAGCTTGAGTGACATGCGTGCTGCCGTCAAAAACACGCAAGGCAAAGCATTGCTAGAAGCTTCTGGTAATGTTAATTTAACAACAATACGTCCTATTGCAGAAACGGGTGTTGATCGAATTTCTATTGGCGCCCTAACAAAACACATTCAGGCCATTGATTTGTCCATGAGAATCAAATAGCATTGAACTAACCCACTATTAAAGCAATCAATACAAAATATGGTAAACCCTAGTAATACAAAAAATAAGAATAAAAATAAAATGAATCTAGGCGAGTTTCTGCGCATTTTGGTTAATGCAGGCAAAATTGATACAGCAAAAGCAGAAAGTCTTTACAAGGACAGAAAGTTAGACAGCTCTAATTTACACCCCATCATCATCGTCGGTGAGCAGAAATGGAAAGACTTAAAGAAGCCACATAAGTTAATGAATGCCGACTTTCTTTCCCGTTGGCTAGCAAAAGAATCTGGTCATGAATTCTTCCACATTGATCCGCTAAAACTAGATTTTACTTCAGCATCACAAATGGTCTCAAAGGCATATGCTCAGCGGCTGAAAATTATGCCTATTTCTATCAAAGGTGATGTGGCGATAGTCGCTACTGCGGACCCTTACCATACAGACTGGATTCCTGACTTAGAGCGCATTCTTGGCATGAGTATCAAGCTAGTGGTTTCTAATCCACTTGAAATCAGCCGATACCTGCCTGAAATTTATAACCTAGCGTCATCTATTAACCAGGCAAACATATCTAAGGCTGGTCAAATTGTTGGTGTGCAAAATTTCGAGCAACTGGTTGAGCTGGGTAAAGATAAAAATTTAGATGCTAATGAGCAACATGTTGTCAACATTGTGGACTGGCTATTTAAATACGCTTTTGAACAACGTGCTAGTGATATCCACCTAGAACCACGACGAGGGATGGGTACCATGCGCTTTAGAATTGATGGCGTTCTGCATCAAGTATATCAATTGCCGCCCAATATCATGAACGCCATTACCAGCAGAATTAAACTGCTAGGTCGCATGGACATGGTAGAAAAACGCCGTCCACAAGATGGTCGTATTAAAACAATCAATAGCAATGGCACTGAGATTGAGCTACGGTTATCTACTATGCCAACAGCATTTGGTGAGAAGCTCGTCATGCGTGTGTTTACGCCAGACATTATTGTGCAAGACTTTGTTAAACTTGGTTTTTCTAGAAAACAAGCTAAATTATGGAAAGAATGGACCAAGCATCCTAATGGCATTATTTTAGTGACAGGTCCCACAGGTTCAGGTAAAACGACTACTTTGTATTCTACACTTAAGCAGCTCGCCACCGATGAAGTCAATGTCAGCACTGTAGAAGACCCGATTGAAATGATTGAACCTGCATTTAATCAAATGCAGGTTACTTCAAATATCGGTCTTGATTTTTCACAAGGTATTCGCACATTGATGCGGCAAGACCCTGACATCATCATGATTGGTGAAATACGTGACAAGGAAACGGCAGACATGGCTATACAAGCGGCACTAACTGGTCATTTAGTCCTCTCGACACTGCACACCAATGATGCGCCATCCGCAGTCACGCGTTTATTAGATTTAGGGGTTGCTTCCTACCTTATTCACTCCACTGTGCTGGGGATTATGGGTCAACGCTTAGTGCGTACCTTATGTCCCTCTTGTAAAGCACCAGCTGAGATATCTGAAGAGGAGTGGGTAGCGGTAACCCGCCCATTCAAAGCTAATAAGCCTACGACGGCAATGAAAGCTGTCGGGTGTGTAGATTGCCGCAACACTGGCTTTAAAGGCCGTAGTGGGATATATGAAATGTTAACCATCACACCAAAACTACGTAAGCTTATTAAAGCGGATACTGACTTAGCAGAAATCAAAAAGCTAGCCTATCAGGAAGGCATGCAACCGATGATGCTTAATGGATTAGAAAAAGTAGCTGCAGGCACGACGACGATTGCGGAAGTGCTAAAAGTTGCGCCGCACTTAGACGAGTAGTCGCGTTCTTAGCTTGTTGCAAAATCAAGCTAGTCATTAGACACCAGCGCACCTTCAGCCTCCTTCGTAATCCAAAGATGTGTTTTAGTTAATTTCTGTTTGCATGACTAAACGTGCTGCCGCTTTACGCATCATTTCGTTCATCTTCATAAAATTAGAAGCATTTAGTTTCAAAGAAGTATCACCAATCTCTAATACGACCGTATCCTTATGCTGATTGTATATAACCTTATAGCGCTCATTATCAGGTAACGTTGCTTTACTCATTACTTTGGCCCTATGCATGGCATCTAATCCTCATGTTTAACTAAGTGTATACCAAATGATAATGATTATCATTTGCATTGTCAAGCCAATGATTAAATTAACGATAAATCAACTTGAAATCTTGACCAAATATGCCCAAACCGTTATTGTGTACGGTTCGTGTAAAACACTTAAAACGATAAGATTTATGAACCAAGCATCCCCTACCAATAAGCAAGAAAAAGCAACACCTCAATTTACTGGGGCAGAGATTCTAATCAAGTGCCTGCATGAGGAAAAAGTCGAATTTGTATTTGGCTATCCTGGCGGCGCTGTGCTTAATATTTACGATGCTATTTACCAGCAAGATAAGTTTAAACACATACTAGTACGCCATGAGCAAGCGGCATTGCATGCAGCAGATGCTTATTCTCGTTCTACGGGTAAAGTAGGTGTGGCACTCGTCACATCAGGTCCAGGTGCAACTAATGCGGTGACTGGTATTGCGACTGCACATATGGATTCAATTCCTTTAGTGGTCATTAGCGGGCAAGTGCCTACTCATGCAATTGGTGAAGATGCTTTTCAAGAATGTGACACGGTTGGCATTACGCGCCCCTGCGTAAAACATAACTTTCTAATTAAAGATATTAATGATATTGCGCTTGTCATGAAAAAAGCTTTTCATGTGGCTGCAACTGGCAGGCCAGGCCCTGTTCTAGTTGATATCCCTAAAGACATTACAGCAACGCTGAGTAAGTTTGAGTATCCTAAAACAGTAGAGATGCGTTCTTACAACCCGATCACTAAGGGCCATGCAGGGCAAATTAAAAAAGCGCTTAAATTACTCGCTGAAGCAAAGCGCCCAATGGTGTATAGCGGTGGCGGTGTTGTCTTGGGTAATGCAGCAGCAGAGCTAACACAGTTCATCCAATCCCTCGGTATACCGACCACCAGCACCTTAATGGGCTTAGGTGGCTACCCGGCAACGGACAAGCAATCGTTAGGCATGCTTGGCATGCACGGCACATACGAAGCCAACATGGCCATGCAAGAATGTGATGTGTTGCTAGCAGTAGGCGCACGTTTTGATGACCGCGTTATTGGTAATCCAGAACATTTTTTAAGTCGTCCACGCACAATCATCCATATTGATATTGACCCATCATCTATCGCTAAGCGTGTCAAAATTGATGTGCCAATAGTCGGTGATGTTAAGTCAGTGCTATCTGATTTAAATGATTTAATAACCATTGAGAAACCAGCACAAAATACAACTGCGTTAGCTGAATGGCTAAGTCAGATTGAAGCTTGGCGCGCGAAAAAACACTCAGAATTTGCATTAGATGACAAGCTAATCAAACCACAACAAGTGATTAAAACCTTGTATGAAGTCACTAAAGGTGATGCCTTTATTACTTCTGATGTTGGACAACACCAAATGTGGGCGGCACAATATTATCCGTTTGATAAGCCCCGTCGCTGGATTAACTCTGGTGGGCTAGGCACAATGGGCGTTGGCTTGCCCTACGCAATGGGTGTACAACTTGCTCATCCTGATGCGCAAGTTGCTTGCATCACGGGTGAAGCCTCGATACAAATGTGTATCCAAGAGCTATCGACTTGTCAACAATTTCACTTACCATTAAAAATAATTACGCTTAATAACCGCTACATGGGAATGGTAAGACAATGGCAGGAATTCTTCTACGAAAACCGCTATTCAGAGTCTTATATGGAGGCATTGCCTGACTTTGTTAAACTAGCCGAAGCTTACGGTCATGTTGGTATGCGCATTACCGATCCTGCCGATGTGGAAGATGCACTTAAAGAAGCCTTTAGCCCCAAACTAAAAGACCGCCTAGTATTTATGGACTTTATAACAGACCAAACAGAAAACGTATTCCCAATGGTGCCAAATGGAAAAGGCTTATCTGAAATGATTACAGGCAAGGAATCATAATGCGCCACATCATTTCAATACTAATGGAAAACGAACCGGGTGCATTGTCACGCGTAGCAGGTTTATTCTCAGCACGTGGTTATAATATTGAGTCGCTCACGGTATCAACGACTGAAGACCCAACATTATCACGCATGACTATCGTCACTAGCGGCTCCGCTGCGGTCATCGAGCAAATTATCAAACAGCTAAACAAGCTGATTGATGTGGTGAAAGTGCTAGACTTAAATGACGGCAAACATATTGAACGCGAACTGATGCTGATTAAAGTAAAAGCTTCAAACGCACACAGAGAAGAAATGAAGCGATTATCCGATATTTTCCGTGGACGCATTATTGATGTAGCCGACGGCAGCTTCACCATCGAGCTCACAGGGTCTAGTCACAAACTGGATGCTTTTATAGAGAGCTTGGACAACACCGCAATATTAGAAACAGTACGAACTGGCGCATCAGGTATTGGACGCGGCGACAGAATCCTTAAATTATAGTTAAAATCAACATAAGAATTTGTATTGAAAGGTAAATAAAATGAAAGTTTATTACGATAAAGACGCTGACCTTAGCATCATTAAAGGCAAGAAGGTAACCATCGTTGGCTACGGTTCTCAAGGCCATGCTCACGCGGCAAACCTTAAAGAGAGCGGCGTTGATGTAACAGTTGGCTTGCGTAAAGAAGGTGGCTCATGGGCTAAAGCTGAAGGTGCTGGCCACAGAACATTAGAAATATCAGAGGCGGTTAAAGGTGCTGACGTTGTCATGCTACTATTGCCTGATGAAACCATGGCTGACATTTTCAAAAGCGAGATTGCTGCGCACCTAAAACAAGGTGCTGCCTTAGCATTTGCCCACGGCTTTAATATACATTACAACCAAATTGTGCCTCGCGCTGATTTAGACGTCATCATGATTGCGCCAAAAGGTCCTGGCCACACAGTACGTTCAGAATACTTAAAAGGTGGCGGTGTACCAACATTAATTGCTGTCTACCAAGATAAATCTGGCAAAGCGAAAGACCTCGCACTTTCATATGCCGCTGCGAATGGCGGCACTAAAGGTGGCGTGATTGAAACAAATTTCCGCGAAGAAACGGAAACCGACTTGTTCGGCGAACAAGCAGTCTTATGCGGCGGTGCAGTTGAGTTAGTTAAAGCGGGCTTTGAAACCTTAACAGAAGCTGGTTACGCCCCTGAAATGGCTTACTTTGAGTGCTTACACGAACTTAAATTAATTGTTGATTTGATGTACGAAGGCGGCATTGCCAACATGAACTACTCAATCTCAAACAATGCTGAATACGGCGAATATGTGACGGGCCCAGAAGTCATCGGCACACAAGCTAAAAAAGCAATGAAAAAATGCTTAGATAATATTCAAAACGGTAACTACGCAAAACAGTTCATTTTAGAAGGCCGCACTAATTACCCTGAAATGGTGGCTCGTCGTCGCATCAATGCTGAACACCCCATTGAAAAAGTGGGCAGCGAGTTACGTTCAATGATGCCGTGGATTGCTAAAAACAAATTGGTTGACCAAGCTAAAAACTAATTTGGATGTTTAGTCATTATATAAAAAAGCACAGCCCTTTTGAGCTGTGCTTTTTTATTGCACTCATCCTGCAGCAATCAACTTAGCTTAGCTGTTTGATTCAACATTCTAGTAAAATACATACCATCGACCATTAGCACCGAAAGCACGCATTGAAACTTGCCATCCTATTACAACACCTCGCGCCGAAACAGCTCATTACGGTTATTGCTGGTAAGCTGGCTAACTTAGAATGCAAGCGGTTAACCCCTAAAGTCATTGCGTGGTTTGTCAAACGCTATCAGGTGAACATGCAAGAAGCTGCTAATCCAGATATTAGTAGCTACAAAACTTTTAATGACTTTTTTACCCGCCCACTAAAAGCAGGTGCAAGACCTTTTGCAAAAGCCGCTTTTATTTGCCCTGTGGATGGTGCTATTAGCCAATTTGGCGACATCAAAAAAGATCAAATCTTCCAAGCAAAAAACCATGACTACTCCACATTAGCACTAGTTGCTGGCAACGCAGCGCTGGCTAGCCAATTTGACAATGGCAGCTTTGCTTGCCTATACCTCAGCCCAAAAGATTATCATCGCATCCATATGCCTTGCGATGGAAAACTAAAAAGCATGGCTTATGTCCCTGGCGACTTATTTTCTGTTAACCCCACAACCGCAGAGAATGTACCTAATCTATTTGCACGCAATGAGCGTGTAGTGTGCGAATTTGTTTCAGAAACACATGGCACTTTTTTGATGGTACTCGTAGGTGCAACGATAGTCGGCAGCATGGCAACCTCCTGGGAAGGCATCATCAATCCACCTCGTAGTAAAACGGTCCGGAAATGGAAATATGCAAGCCAAAATATCACCTTAAAACAAGGCGACGAAATGGGTATGTTCTTACTCGGCTCAACGGTGGTGATGCTTTTTGAAAAAGGTGCGCTAACGTTTAATGACAGCTGGCAACCAGCACAGGAAATAAAATTGGGGGAAGTAATGGGCAGTGCACAATCGGATTAAACCCAAGTTTTACCAGCCGAGGCTAAATTAGCGCAGGCTTTCTGTCTTGACCTTTTTTGCTGTTTCAACTGGCGTTTGTTCAGAGGCAGTATTTTTGTTCTGATGACTAAGTCCACTTACCTCTTTAGGACTTACCGACTTAGGGCTTACCTCTTTAGGATTGCTGTGCAAGTAAACCACCAGCTCATTTAAAGCGGATGTATACACCTCTCGCTTAAATTCAACCACATCCTCTAACGGCACCCAGTAATCACTCCAGCGCCAAGCATCAAATTCAGGGTGTTTAGTTGCCCGCAATGAAACATCTGTATCGCGCCCTACTAAGCGCAACAAAAACCAAATCTGTTTTTGTCCTCGATAACTGTTGCGCCATTCGCGTTTAATCCAGCTCTTTGGCACCTCGTAGCGGTGCCAATCTCGCGTCCGTCCCAGAATTTCGACATGTTCAGGCCGCAAACCAACTTCCTCCATTAGTTCACGATACATGGCTACCTCTGGGCTTTCTCCATGGTCAATACCACCTTGGGGGAACTGCCAAGCGTGCTCTTTTATCCGCTTACCCCAAAACACTTTATTTTGCTCATTACACAAAATGATGCCCACATTTGGACGAAACCCGTCACGATCTAACATACACGATCTAACATAATTGTACTGCCAACTAATATTTAATATGATTTTTTCATACTTTAACCACGAATGAAAGTAGAGCTTTGGTTTTAGCCTATAATAATATTTCCCAAACAGGATGACGTATGCCTTTTCTCAATCAACGATGGTTAATTTTCACCGCTTGTTTAGCACTTGCCGCTTGTACCAATAAGGCTGCGCAAAATAACTTTGCCTACATAACCAATCAGGGTGATAACACTGTTTCTGTCATCGACATCGATCAGCAGGCTGTCGTCAACACCATCACGGTCGATAAAGCGCCCGTTGGGGTCACAGGGTCATCAAAGCTAAAACGTGTTTTTATCACCAATGTAGAAAGCGCAAATATTTCAGTCATCGACACCCTGACAAATAAAGTGATTCATACCATTCCGATCAAAGGCTCTCCAGTCGGCATTGCTATCGCACCAAATGCTAAAACACTTTATATAGCAGATTGGTATAACAACCGTGTCATTGCAATAGACCCTAAAACGTATGCAGTACTTGGTAAAGCAATCGTAGAGAAAGCGCCCGCAGGCATCACCGTCAGCCCAGATAGTCAACTACTGTACGTCGCTGTACGCGACTCCAATGAAATTGTTGTGTTGGATACAGCCAGCCTCAGCATAACGAAACGCATTGCGGTTGGCCAACACCCTTTTGGCCTATCACTGAGTGCAGATGGCAGCCATTTATATAGTGTCAATGTCTATGACAACACGGTTTCTATCATCAACACCACAACTTGGGCGCAAACCAGCATCTCCGTGGGAGACCACCCCTATTGTGCGGTAGCAAGCGCAGACAATAAAACCTTATATGTCACAAATACTTTAGATGAAAGCGTATCTATCATTGATATTGCCAGCAAAAAAATGATCGCCACCGTTAATGTAGGTGAAACGCCTGAGGGCATTAGCTACGATGCTGACAATAAACTAGTGTTAGTCGCAAACTGGGGAGAAAATAGCGTCACCATCATTGATGCAACGACGAACATAGTAACCAATACGATTCAAGTCGGCGACAAACCACGTGCCTTTGGCGCGTTTATGCTAGGCAATAATTAACGTGATAAGTCAACCCATGCTGCCACCAACCGTTATTCTTAGCGTAGGCTTAAACGATGAAGTCATCTATAATAGTGTAGTAGTGAAACAATAATGAAGTCCGCTGCATTTACAATTTAGTGGCTATCTAGTTTTAGATATATTTTTAATACTTTTTGGGAGACCTTACATGAAGAAGTTTTTAGCATTAATCGCCCTTGCTGCATTTTCAGTTACTGCATTTGCACACGGACCAACACCACAAAAAATTGACAATCGCATCGTCATTAAAGCAGAACCCGCTAAAGTTTGGGCAATGGTTAAAGACATTGCAAACGTGCAAGCATGGTTGCCAACGGTTGAAAGTGCAAAAGTAGAGAAAAAAGGCGCTGACACCTTCAGAACGCTTACCCTTAAAAATGGCGGCAAAGTAATCGAGCGCGTCAAAAGTATTGATGATGACAATATGAAAGTTAAATTTGAAGTGATTGAAGGTGTGCCAGCTTCAAACTACAACCCTTATATCTCGGTGAAAAAAGGCCCTAATGCAGGTGAAAGTGAAGTGAGATACTTCCACCGCTTTTATCGCTTTTATCCACAAAACCCACCTATTCCTGAAGGCCAAGATGAAGCAGCCGCCATTAAATTTATTGAAGATACTTATGGTCCAGGCTTAGAAAACCTTAAAAAAGTACTTGAAAACTCAAAGTAACAAGCTCGGAAACCAGCGCAACTTCCAAAGCTTCAGATAACAAACCTAGCGCCAGCAAGAAAATAACTAATAATACACCTCGTAAAATAGCTAAAAAAAAGCCTTGGTGGAAATTTTGGTAGCCTTGATGGGTAATAAGTGACAAAAAATGTCACCCTATAAGCAAAAAAGCGGGGATTCTCCCCGCTTTTTTATTGCTTAAACAATCTACAATCACTTTAAATACTCCACAATAAATTATTATTTTATTTATATTCAGTACCTTACAGTAAAAAATGAAAAGTTGGCACGAGCGTTGCTAATATCTTTGCAAGCACTGATACTTACTACTTTTAGTGTGTTTAACTTAAATAGTAATACTAATATTTTTTACAAAGGAAATAAAAATGAACATGAAACAAGTACAAAAAGGTTTTACCTTAATCGAGCTAATGATCGTTGTTGCGATTATCGGCATTTTGGCAGCAGTTGCGATTCCTGCTTACTCTAACTACACTATTACATCAGCAAACAATGCTTGTTTAGCAGAAGCTAAAGCTTACTCTAACTATGCTTTGATTGAGTTTAGTCAAGGCGCTGCGCCTGCTAATGCCCCTTCTGATGCGGCATGTACTGGTACTACTGATGCTTCTGCCTTGGCTGCTATGGGTGTTATCACTGCTACTCCAGCTACTCCTGGTACAGGCCTAGTTACTTGTACAATTGATGGTAACTGTACACATGCCTAACTAGCAAACCACGATAAGCAGAGCTAATGTTTATCTAATCAAAAGCCCTTCTTCGGAGGGGCTTTTCTTGAGCTAAATTATTTACCTCAAAACATTGAACTTAATTTAACAATAAGGCTGATATGCTTTTACCTGCATCTAGGCTTATTGCTTACACCAATAAAGCAAGGGAGTTAAAAATGACTCAAATACAAAAAGGTTTTACCTTGATCGAGCTAATGATCGTTGTTGCGATTATCGGTATTTTGGCAGCAGTTGCGATCCCTGCTTATTCTAATTACACAATAAGATCTGCAAATCAATCCTGCTTGCTAGAAACAAAAGCTTATACACACGCAGTATTGGTAGCGCTCGGCAACAATTCCGCAGTGCCAACTCCACTGTATGGTGCATGTGACAACACTTCTACTGATGCAAGCGGGTGGACAATGGCAACTCTTGCCAATATTATTGGTACCCCGCGTGCACCAGGTAACACAAATTCCACTTGTGCAGCAGCTACCTCTGCTTCTTGTACACTTTAAAAACCTAACCTCAGTTAAAAAGCCCATCTATTGTTGGGCTTTTTAACTCTTTACTTCAATCAAACGTTAGATCGAACTACGCGTCCCACCCTCTAACACCACTGCATTAACACCATACTGCGCTAAAATAAAAGCAGCAGCAGAGCTACGCCGCCCTGTTTGGCAATAAACGATATATTCCTTGTCCTTATCTAGCCAATCTATTTTTTCGCGTAGCTCATGGATAGGGGCATTAATCGCGCCATCAATATGATGATATTTAAATTCTGACTCAAAACGCACATCCATCCATACTGCACCCTCAGCCACACGTTGTTTAGCTTGTGCCATGTTCACCATGTTGACAACTGGCGTTTTAAGCAGCTCAACAAAGTCTTCTTTTTTCAGGCGTAACAATTGGCCGTCGGTCTTCATTTTGACGGTAGCATTACGCTTAGTATCCGAAGCCAAAGCCTCTTCACCAAAGGCATCACCATCTGAAATTTCTGCTAAAACAACTGGCGGCTGACTAACCTCATGAATGCGGCTAACAATGGCGGTGCCTTGCTGAATAAGGTAATAGTAATCGCCTTCTTGCCCTTGTGTCACAATCGTTTGATTGGCTTTTACATCCAGCTGCGTTAACCGTTCAAACAAAGCCTCAATATTGGCGGCAGGCACTTTACCAAATACGCCATTTTTCAGCTTAAAGGCATTAAAGCTTTCGCCATCTATTTTTACTTCGTTTTGCGGAGCGCTAGTCTTGTTTGCTTTGGCATCTGCTGAGGCATAACCGCCAATTTGATCCCATGTCAGCATAATATCTAACAAATCCAAATCAATACGCACGACTTCAATAGGGGCAATGGCGATGGTGTCTTTAATTTTTAACCGTTCTGAATCGATGGGGTGCTTCGCGGCTGGGCTGCCACCACGCAATACAAGCTTTTTTCCGTTTTCGTAACGGATGCCCAAATCACCTTTAATTAGGTATAACGCTTCCAGCGCTTGATCGCTCATGCGCGTCGGGTCTAGGTCTTTACTGACCTTCTCTATAATTGCCACTTCGGCTAATTCATCTATCCTGGCTGGAGAAAGCCTCATAATAGGCGCTAATTGCACTAATATTTCTTTGCCCGCCATTAATGGCTTGTTAGTACTTGCAGATGGATCCATGTATTTATCGTCTTTTAATTTTAAAGGGCTAATGCTCATTGCTTAATCTAAAAGCATCAATCTAAGCAAAGAGTGCTCTATTAGGTGTTTTCTACAACCCTTGACATCATTCTAACATCCTCATTCAGTTTAAAGATGCCAAATATAAACTCAGGCTGGATATATCAAATAGGTCGTTGAGACTCAAGTCTATCCACAGTCTTACTAAGACCAAATACTTGAACAATGCCCTCTACAATTTATAGCAATACACATTCATCAAAATCACTTAATATAATGTTATTAATCAATAAAAGTTAAAAGCCGAACAGATGAATGACAAGCCGATTGAAATAGCACGCGACAACAACCCCGAATACAGTGTCATTTGGTTGCATGGCTTAGGGGCGGATGGTCATGACTTTTCTCCTGTCGTCGACATGCTAGACCTAGCTAAGCACCGCTTTATCTTACCGCATGCGCCTTACCAAAAAGTAACCGTCAATAACGGCCATGAAATGCGTGCATGGTATGACATTTACGGCATCGAGCCTGATAGCGAGCAAGATGAGGTGGGTATCCGACAAACGCAAAGCCAAATTGAAGTGTTAATAGAAAAAGAGCTTGCTAAAGGTGTGCCTAGCCAAAAAATTGTACTGGCTGGCTTTTCTCAAGGGGGTGCAATCGCTCTACAGACAGCACTACGCTATAAGAAAAAATTGGCTGGCGTAATAGCGTTATCCACTTACCTACCTCTGAAAAGTTTTTTAGCCACTGAAAAATCGCTTGAAAATCAATTGATACCGATTTTTATGGCACATGGAACGCATGATGAAGTCATTAGCTTGGCAACAAGCAAGCTGTCATTAGCACATTTACAAGCTGAACAATACCAAGTGCAATGGCATGAATACCCAATTGCACATAGTGTATCGATAGAAGAAATCGATGAAATTCGCACATTTTTATTAAGTATTGCTGAATGAGCTACTTTTAGCACGCCAGCCACACTAAATTTTGCTAAAATAGCGCTACTGTCGACAACGTAAACTAACGCACTAACATGCAAAAAAAATCTAGTCATGCAACGCCGCCTAATTATGAGACTGCAATTGCAGAGCTAGAGGCAATCGTCAGTCAAATGGAGTCGGAAACGCTTCCGCTTGAAAAGTCATTAGAGGCTTACAAACGTGGTGCTGAGCTCCTAAAAGTGTGCCAGCAATCACTTACAAACGCAGAACAGCAAGTGCAGGTTATTTCTGAAAAAAATAAACTAAGTGCTTTTAATCCCAACAAAGAATAAATCAACCTAAATGGCTAATGTAGCAACAGCGACAGCAGAAAACCAAGCACAAGCTTTTACCGAATGGGTAAAACACATGCAATTGCATGTAGAGGATGTTTTAGATAAAAGTCTGCCGGCAACAAATGCTACGCCTAAACGCCTGCACGAAGCAATGCGCTACGCTACCCTTGGTGGCGGTAAACGTGTACGGGCGCTGCTCGCTTATGCGGCAGGCGCATTTTGTGGTGCTGATATTGAAAAAGTAGATGCCGCTGCCGCTGCCGTAGAGTTAATACATGCTTTTTCACTCGTACATGATGACATGCCATGTATGGACGATGATGATTTGCGCCGAGGCAAACCATCGACACATAAAAAATACGGCGAGGCGACTGCGCTACTGGTTGGAGACTCACTACAAAGTTTAGCTTTTCAATTAATTTCTCAAGACCTTAATATTAGAAGCCCGCAAAAAATTAAAATCCTGCATTTGCTGGCTTTGGCAACAGGGTCTAGAGGGATGGCAGGTGGGCAAGCGATCGATATTGATAGTGTTGGCATTCCTTTAACAGAAGCAGAACTCGAAACAATGCATATTCACAAGACTGGCGCATTGATACGAGCAGCCACTTTAATGGGCGCTTATAGTGCATACCGTCAAAATGAAGAAAAAATTAAAGCGGCAGACCATTTCTCAAAATCAATAGGCTTGGCTTTTCAAGTAGTAGACGACATTTTAGACGCTGAAGCTGACACACAAACCTTAGGTAAAACTGCAGGTAAAGATGCCGACCGTAACAAGTCAACTTATGTCACCATCTTAGGGCTTGATGAAGCAAAAAAATTAGCCGGCGAACTACATGCTAACGCGATGGCCGCCTTATCATTTTACGGTCACGAAGCCGATTTATTAAGGCACTTGGCTAACTTTATTACACAACGCAACTTCTAAATAGAAGTATTGCCTATGTCGTCTTTATTACCTTCAATCAACTCACCTAGCGACTTGCGTCAACTAGACCATGAGCAGCTGTCAACACTGGCAAAAGAGTTACGTGCTTTTTTAATCGATAGCGTTTCAAAAACGGGTGGCCATTTAGCTTCAAATTTAGGGGTTGTAGAGCTTACCATTGCTTTACATTACGTATTCAATACGCCAGAAGATAGATTGGTGTGGGATGTTGGCCATCAAACTTATCCGCACAAAATCTTGACTGGCCGTCGCAATGAAATGGCCAGTTTACGCAAAGAAAAAGGCATTGCTGGCTTTCCGAGAAAGTCTGAAAGTGAATATGACACTTTTGGCACAGGGCATTCCAGCACTTCCATCTCTGCTGCATTAGGGATGGCTGTTGCCGCAAAACAAGCAGACTCTGACCGCCGTAGCATCGCCGTTATTGGAGATGGGGCCCTGACTGCAGGCATGGCTTTTGAAGCGCTTAACAATGCTGGTGAAACTAACGCTAATATGCTGGTTATCTTAAATGATAATGATATGAGCATTTCAAAAAATGTTGGTGCCCTTAATAATTATTTGGCAAAGCTGTTATCTGGGCGCTTATATGATCGCGTACGTAAAACAGGTAAACAGGTGCTGGATATTGTGCCTCCAGTTAAAGAGTTTGCTAGGCGAGCTGAAGAGCATGCTAAAGGCATGGTTTATCCAGGTGGTACATTATTTGAAGAATTTGGTTTTAATTATATTGGGCCTATTGATGGGCACGATATTGATGCACTAGTCGATACCTTAAGTAACATACGCGCGCTCGATGGCATGCAGTTTTTACATATCGTCACACAAAAAGGCAAAGGTTTTGAGCCTGCAGAGGATGACCCCAATAAATACCATGGGGTCAGCAAATTTGACCCGTGTAATGGCATTTCACATCCTAGCAATAATAAAAAAACCTACACACAAGTGTTCTCTGATTGGTTAGTCGACATGGCGGACAAGGACAGCCAATTGATTGCCATTACACCTGCCATGTGTGACGGTAGTGGGTTAAATACTTTCGCTAACCAATACCCTGACCGCTATTTTGACGTAGGGATTGCCGAACAACATGCACTTACTTTTGCTGCAGGGATGGCTTGCGATGGACTGAAACCAGTGATTGCCATTTACAGCACGTTTTTGCAACGTGCTTACGATCAACTTATTCATGATGTGGCATTGCAAAATTTAGATGTGCTCTTAGCCATTGATCGTGCAGGCTTAGTCGGCGCCGATGGGCCTACACATGCGGGCAGTTTTGACTTATCTTATTTACGTTGCATACCCAATATTGTCATTATGGCGCCTAGTGACGAAAATGAATGTAGACAAATGTTAACAACCGGCCATCACTATAAAGGGACTGCCGCGGTACGTTATCCTCGCGGCACAGGAACAGGTGCATCCATTTCTCCTGCGCTAGACACCTTGCCAATCGGAAAAGCTGAAGTCATACGAAACAACTCATTAAAGAGCGAGAATAAAGTCGCTATTTTAGCCTTTGGTAGTATGCTAGCGCCTAGTTTAGGTGCTGCTGAGGAACTTAATGCTAGCGTTGTGAACATGCGTTTCATTAAACCTCTGGACATTGACCTTATTAAAAAAATGGCTCAATCACATGATTTAATCGTTACCGTAGAAGAAAATAGCCTAATGGGCGGTGCTGGTTCGGCTGTAATGGAGGCAATGCAAGCAATCAACCTGACAACACCCACACTTTGCCTCGGCTTGCCTGACGTGTTTATTGAACATGGCGTTCATGAAACCATGCTGATGCAATGTGGTCTAGATAGCACGGGCATTACAAAAGCAATTCAAACAAGGTTGTCTTCACGCTAAGACTTTTGATAGCAAATTGCCTTATCAAGAAAATAACCATTTACACGGTGACGCAGACGAGTAGAATTTTAATAATGATAATTACGATGCCTAAATATAGGCTTAATTTTGGAGAACAGTCTCTCTTATGAATCAACCTAACCTACCAAACAACCCATTAGAGGGTATTGAAGATGTCCAAAACACACCCGATGTCCGTCACCTAGACATTAATAAGGTTGGTATTAAATCGATTCGTCATCCGGTTATCGTTAAAGACAAAAATGGTGGCGAGCAAAATACAGTTGCCATTTTCGACATGTATGTACATTTGCCCCACAACTTTAAAGGGACGCACATGTCTCGTTTTGTTGAAATTCTTAATATGAATGAGCACGCAATATCAATAGAATCTTTTGAAACTATCTTGCAAGAGATGGTACAAAGACTGGAAGCAAGCTCCGGTTATGTAGAAATGCGATTCCCCTATTTTGTCAACAAATCAGCTCCTATATCAGGGGTTAACAGCTTATTAGACTACGATGTTACTTTCATTGGCGAAATTAAAGACAATCAATTTAGCATCACTGTAAAAGTACTCGTACCAGTGACTAGCTTATGCCCTTGCAGCAAGAAAATATCTGATTATGGCGCACATAATCAACGCTCACATGTCACCATTACTGCACAGATTAACGACTTTATTTGGATAGAAGATATTATTACTTTAGTTGAGGAACAAGCCTCTTGTGAGCTTTATGGTTTGCTAAAACGTCCTGATGAGAAATACGTCACAGAACGCGCTTATGATAACCCTAAGTTTGTAGAGGACATGGTGCGCGATGTTGCTTCAGCGTTAAATGCTGAAAAACGTGTCGATGCTTATGTGGTAGAAAGTGAGAATTTCGAATCCATACACAATCACTCAGCTTACGCATTAATCGAACATGACAAAAGAGTTAACCCATCATAAAACACCTCACATTTAACACTCAATATTTAAAGGTCATTTATGCAAGACAAAACAGTTAATAAAGAAACCGCACCTATGTTTCAAGTCATTAAAGCAGTGCTATGGGGCATGCTTGGTGTTAGAGGGCAAAAAGGTTACGAAGATGATGTCGCAAAAATTACACCAAAGCAAGCCATCATCGCCGGTATTATTGGTGCAATTATTTTCGTGTTGACTGTAATAACCTTGGTCAACTTGGCTATCAACTATCTTGGTTAACGTGTACTATTATATTCATGTATTAAATTTATTAAAAAGGAATCAAACATGTCATCTGTAGCAAAAGTTATTGAAATCATCGCCTCTAGTGAAAAAAGTTTTGAAGATGCTGTCGAAAACGGCGTTAAAAAAGCATCAGAATCATTGGAAGACGTCACTAGTGCTTGGGTACAAGACCAAAGTGTAAAAGTGAAAAATGGTAAAGTAACGAGATACCGCGTCGTGCTAAAAGTGACATTTGTCATTAAATAAAAGCACTTGAAGTTAAGCGCTTTGAATTAAGTACTTTGAAGTTAAATGTTAAATAAAAAACGGGCTTACGCCCGTTTTTTATTTAACTTAAACCAATGGCAATCTAATACTTTTTAGTCAGTGTCAATGTCGTGTTCTCACGCTTCATTACTAATCTATTTTGTGCAGACATGCCAAGCAATACGACTGGTGGAGAGGCGCCCTCCAAAACTACAGCTTGCACATTATTCAACACGATCGACCCTATTTTTAACGTATTAATCGTCACTGAATAAGCTTCTACAATACCATTAGCCGTTGAGGCTCTAACTTTTTTTCCTCTTGCATAATCAATGTTGGCTGATTTTGCAGCACCACTATTCATCGCAACACTTGTCGCCCCAGTGTCAACTAGATACCTAAGCGATGCGCCATTAATGGTTAGGTTTCCGAAAAAATGTCCTTTCGTATCAGCATATAAATGCACAGGGCTGTTAACACCTTCTCCTGAAGATGCACGAGAAGAGCCTACTGATGCGGCCTGTCCCATTTTAAGCACTTGCCGTTTACCCTCAATCACCAAAGTCGCTGCACTACTATTAGCGGAAATCAACTTAACCCCTTGTTTGGTTTGTCCTGCTCTTATGCTGTGTGGCCCACTACCGTTAATCATCAACAATGCTTTATTGTTAAACAATCCAACTACATTGACTTGCGTACCAGCAAATACTTGCATGGCAAGACATAAACTGGTGACCAATAATACTTTGTAAAAGTTAATCATTTTTCATTTACCTTTTTTTAAACGTGGCATAAATCTAATAGACCTATTCACCACACGCCTTCACTACTTGAAGCCACACCCTATCATAACAAAGCCTAGTAACGGAGAAAGTACAGTGACTCTCAGTGTGTTCACTTAAATGCTGGGCTCTATCGTTTGTTAATATTATTGAAGCTTGTGCTTCCTACCGAGTGTCATGATGGCATTATCTCGTTTCACATCTAACTTTTTCTGTGCAGATATTCCTAGCAACACGTATGGAGGAGAGTCCCCTTCGACTATTGTCGTCTCCACGTTATTCAGCACCGCAGTACCTATCATCAATCCATTTAGCATCAAACTAAAAGCCTGCACTTCTCCGCCGGGGGTGACCAAACTAACCCTTTCCCCTTTGGTGTAATCAATGTTGGCTTGCTTTGCATCGTTACTATTTAAAGTAACATTGCTTGCTCCGCTATCTACAATGTATTTAAGTGATACACCGTTGATACTTAAGTTCCCAAAAAAATGACCTTCTTCATCTGCGTATAAAACCACCGGGGTATCGACACCGTTACCTGATGAGACTGGCAAACTTTCAATGAATGGATCTGCTGACTTACCGCTAAGCAGAATTACCAGCATGACGGCACACAAACTTGCAAAAAATAGTACGCTTTTTAACTTAAACATGTTCATTCACCTTTCAAGCTGCCTTAACCAAACATCTCTTTTCCACCATGTGTTTTTGCCAATTTCAGGCCAACCGCAATGACTGCAAAGCCCGCTAATGGGAATGCAGCTGCCAATAGAAATGTAAGTTGGCCGCCTAGGTATTGTAAAGAATAACCACCCGCTATTCCACCAATAGCACCACCCACGCCATACGTAATGCTGTTGTAAATGGCCTGCCCTTTGGCTTGATGGCGGCCATTAAAAAATTGAGCAACGACCTCAATCGAGGCGGCATGAAAGCTGCCAAAAGTTGCTGCATGTAGACTTTGTGCAATTAGCAATAAGAACAGGTTATCTACAGCAACGCCTATCATTGCAAATCGGAGTACAGCTAAAGCCAAACTGATTAATAAAATAACCTTAAGACTCAACCTACTCATGATTTTTGGCATCAGCATAAACACGACGATTTCACAAACAACACCTACTGACCAAAGCAAACCGATCATCGCTTTACTGTAACCATGCTCTGCTAAATAGATTGAATAAAAGTTATAAAGCACACCATGTGCCGTGACCATTAACGCACAGCCTACTAGCAGCGCAATCACAGCAGGGTTGCGAATAATGTTCCATACAGAAGCATTATCGGTATGGTGTGGCGCAACTTTCACCTCTCGCAGTGTAAATGTCAGTAAAAATAAAACCACTTGCACCATCAATATTGCCCAAAGCAAACTCGAAATGCCCGCCCAATCGATGACATAACCCAGCACAACAGAGGCTGCAATAAAACCAACGGATCCCCACATACGGATACGGCTGTAATGTCCTTTAGTATTCGCCAGATGTGCAAGCGTCAATGATTCTGATAACGGCATGATAGAACTGGTGAATAAACTTAATGCCGCCATGACAAATAACATAGGCCAAAAACCATGCGCCCAAAATACGGCAATAAACCCTAATACACCTAACACTGTATTCAGTTGAATCCAAACCGTCCGCTTTGCGGTGTGGTCTGCTAGCCAGCCCCAGAAGTTTGGTGCAAAAATTCGGCTAATCTGAAACAGTGACATGAGAATGCCAATATCCGCAGGAGAGAATTTTTCTGACTGTAGATATAGCCCCCAATAAGGGACAAAAGCACCCACAAAGAAGTAATAAATAAAATAAAAACGTGAAAGATTGCTATGTAACGTATGACTCAAAGGAATGTAGTGTTAAAGCTTAGGGATTGAACTGACTACATCTGCATTCTGGCCACGATGACGTAGCGCATGATCCATTAACACTAACGCTAGCATCGCCTCCGCAATAGGTGTTGCACGCACGCCTACACAGGGGTCATGCCTGCCAGTAGTCTGCATTGTGACATCATTGCCATCTTTATCAATGGAGCGGCGCTCTTGTGGAATGCTAGAGGTTGGTTTTAACGCAATGTTGATACGCAACTCTTGCCCTGTTGAGATGCCCCCCAACACTCCCCCTGCATGATTGCTAATAAAGCCTTTTGCCGTCATCTCATCAGAATGCTCGCTGCCTCGCTGCGTAACACTACCAAACCCTGCGCCAATCTCAACACCCTTAACCGCATTAATATTCATCATGGCATGGGCAATATCGGCATCTAGACGATCAAAAACTGGCTCACCCCAGCCAACGGGCACCCCTTCTGCAACGATACTGATACGCGCCCCGACTGAATCACGTTCGCCCCGAATAGCGTCTAAATAGGCTTCTAACTTTGGTAGCACATCAACATTAGGCAAGAAAAATGGATTCTCATTTACATGCTTCCAGCTTTGAAATGGGATATCGATTTCACCGAGCTGGCTCATGTAGCCGCGCACTTGCACGCCAAATTGTTGCTTAAGCCATTTTTTTGCAATTGCGCCTGCCGCCACGCGCACTGCCGTTTCACGTGCACTAGAGCGGCCGCCGCCCCGATAATCACGTATGCCATACTTTTGACTGTAAGTATAATCTGCATGCCCTGGTCTAAAGGTGTCTTTGATTTTGCTGTAATCTTGGCTACGCTGATCCGTATTTCTAATCAACAAACCAATAGGAGCACCGGTTGTTTTACCTTCAAATACTCCAGATAAAATCTCAACCAAATCGGCTTCTTGTCTCTGCGTCACATGGCGTGAAGTACCAGGTTTACGGCGATCCAAATCCAGCTGTAAATCTTCTGCGCTGATTTCCAACCCTGGCGGGCATCCATCAACGACACCGCCAATAGCAGGACCATGTGACTCACCAAAGGTAGTAAGGGTGAATAATGTACCTATTGTGTTACCTGACATAAATAACCGCTCTAAAAAGTTGGCTTAATATTAACATAATTAGTTTGCTAGATTTTTTACCCATTGACCATAAACCTGTGCTGCAATTTTATTTAAAAAGAAACAGTGTAATGGTGAATCTTGCTGCATCTCATTGGCTTGCTGCACGGCTGGACTTTCTGCCGATAGTGTTAACTCTTGTGTGCCTTCATCACACCAGTTTCTCACCATCTCTGGGGTCACTTCAATATGTGTTTGGAACACCAGGTGTTTACCTAGTGCATAGGCTTGGTTCTTGCAATAATCACTCGATAAAAGGTGTGTCGCCTTAGCTGGCAAACCAAACATTTCACCATGCCAATGAAACGCCTTAAATATTTCAATCGCACCAAACCATTTTTTAGCAACCGTGCTATCGCTTACTTGCACAGATCCCCAGCCAATTTCTTTGATAGGGCTTTTTTTGATATCAGCACCTAAGGCTTTGCTAATCAACTGCCCACCCAAACAGTGTCCTAACAATGGAATGTCGGCACTATGCGCTTGGACAATTAAAGCTAAGACTGATTGACTCCAAGGTAAATCATCATTTGCACTCATGGGGCCACCCATTAACACCATGCCGCTATAGCCTTTAATTGATGCTGGCAAAGCGTCTTGATTGTCGATTGCAACAAGCTCCCATGCAATCGCGTGCGCATCGAAGTAACTTGCTAAATAACCAGGTCCCTCATGTGAGACAAAGCGGATAACCAGAACGGGCTTCATGTATAAACTTCCTTATATTGACCATTCTTAATACCCTCTATTGAGTATGGCCCAATGGCATAACGAATTAATCGCAAAGTAGGAAAACCTACTTTAGCGGTCATCCGTCTTACTTGGCGGTTCTTGCCTTCGGCAATTTTAATTTCCAGCCATGTCGTTGGAATTGCTTTACGCTCACGGATTGCAGGGTTCCTCGGCCACAAATTTTCTGGCTCATCAATAATGCGTATCTGCGCAGGTTGTGCAACAAAATCATTCAGCGCCACGCCTTTTACTAATGGGCTCAACGCTTCCAATGTCGGACTCCCTTCTACTTGCACCCAATAAGTCTTAATTTCTTTGTGCTTAGGATGGCTTAAACGATGTTGTAATGCGCCATCATCGGTTAAAATAAGCAAACCTTCAGAATCTGTATCTAGCCGTCCAGCTGCATACACATTCGGAATATCGATAAAGTTTTTTAATGTAGGATGTTTTTCGTGTGCACTAAACTGACACACCACATTAAAAGGCTTATTAAACAAAATTATCATATTTAGGAAATTAGCAATGGCATCAAAAATAAAAGTCCCTAGCACTGGCGTTAAAATTACGATAGGCCAGGATAATGAACTTAACGTACCCGACACCCCGATTATCGCATTTATTGAAGGTGATGGGATAGGGGCCGACATTACACCGCCCATGAAAAAAGTAGTTGATGCTGCCGTCAACAAAGCTTACGGAGCAAAACGAAAAATTGCCTGGATGGAAGTCTATGCGGGCGAAAAATCTACCACTATTTATGATAAAGACACATGGTTATCAGATGAAACCATGGCGGCGCTTAAGGAATACGTCATTTCAATCAAAGGTCCGCTGACGACACCAGTGGGCGGTGGCATCCGTTCGCTCAATGTGACCCTGCGCCAAGAGCTAGACTTATTTGTCTGTCAACGCCCTATTCAATACTTTACTGGTGTGCCCAGTCCTGTGAAACAGCCAGAAAAAACTGACATGGTGATTTTCCGTGAAAATACGGAAGATATTTACGCTGGCATTGAGTGGGCTGCTGGGAGTGATGAAGTCAAAAAAGTAATCCAGTTCTTAAGTGATATGGGCATGCGTAAAAAAATTCGCTTCCCTGAATCAACCGCTATTGGAATCAAACCAGTATCGATAGATGGTAGCAAACGTTTAATTCGCAAGGCCATTCAGTATGCCATTGATAATAATAGAAAATCGGTGACGATTACCCACAAAGGCAATATCATGAAGTTCACAGAAGGTGGCTTTAGAGATTGGGGCTATGCTTTAGCTAAAGAGGAGTTTGGTGCTGTAGAAATTGATGGTGGTCCATGGTGTAAACTGCCAAATGGCATCGTCATTAAAGACTGTATTGCGGATGCATTCTTACAAGAGATTTTATTACACCCTTCTGAATACGATATTGTTGCTGCATTAAACTTGAATGGTGACTACATGAGTGACGCGCTTGCGGCACAAGTCGGCGGCATCGGTATTGCCCCAGGTGCAAATTTAAGTAATACCACCGCGATGTTTGAAGCCACGCATGGTACTGCCCCTAATATTGCTGGCCAGAATATTGCCAACCCAAGCTCGCTCATTCTTTCAGCAGAAATGATGTTGCGTCATATGGGATGGACAGAAGCAGCAGACTTCGTTATGTCCGGCGTCGCTAAGGCCATTAAATCTAAACGCGTAACAGGCGATTTTTCTTCACAAATGCAAGGTGCCACTAAAGTCGGCACTGCTGAATTTGGTGATGTCATTATCAGCAGCATGTGACAAGATAATTAGCCTTATTTGCCTGCCTTAAAGCCCCTAATAATAGGGGCTTTTTAGCAGAATCTGCTACCTAGTTAAAAAATCACATTGTTGTACATACAACACCTTTATTGAAGCATTTATCGTAAATGTAGTTTAAGTGGCGTCCATTATCTTTACAATTAGAATCTTAGGGCGCATTATTAATGACGCGTAAAATATTGTTTAACTACAATAGTTTATTTAGAATACGTAATTAAGTGGATTAATTAAAAGAAATAACACTATATGGCGACTACTGCAACTGCAACAAAACTAAGTGGGCTTGCTCGCATGTTGATTAAAGAAGAGCTGTTATCTGAGCAAGAGGCAACGGCACTTCAATCGCAGGCAGATATGGCTAAAATAGCTTTTATTTCACAGGTCATTGCTAGTAAAAAATTAACTGCTGAAAAAATCGCAGAGGTTTCTTCTCAGGCATTCGGCTTTCCCTACTTTGATCTTGATGCACTTAATGCAGACTACCTACCAGCAAAAACAATCGATGCGAAACTCATGCAAGGCAATCGCGTCATGGGTTTACAAAGTCGAAACAATATTCTTTTTATTGGCGTGTCAGACCCGACTGTGCTCCATTCGCTAGATAGCGTCCAATTCCAAATGGGCATGAAGCTTTCCCCAGTCATTGTAGAAGATGACAAGCTAGGAAGCTGGATTGCAAATATCATAGAATCAAAAGATACCAGCATGTCCTCACTAGATGTGGATGATGACTTTGATTTAGAGATGGGTGCTGGGGATGAAATTGAAGAGGAAGATACGCAAGAGGTTGACGATGCACCTGTCGTTAAATTTTTGCAAAAGATGTTGCTAGATGCGATTAATATCGGTGCATCTGATCTGCATTTTGAGCCCTATGAGAAGTTTTACCGCATACGCTATCGCGTCGACGGCGAGCTGCGAGATATAGCACAGCCACCTTTGGCTATTAAAGATAAACTGGCTTCACGGATTAAGGTCATTTCTAATCTAGATATATCTGAGAAAAGAATCCCGCAAGATGGGCGAATGAAGTTAGTGTTATCCAAAACACGTACTATTGATTTTCGTGTCAGCACACTTCCCATCCTCCATGGCGAGAAAATTGTAATGCGTATTCTCGACCCAACGAGTGCCACTCTAGGCATTGAAGCGCTGGGATACGAGCCTCTACAAAAGAAATTACTATTAGATGCTGTTAGCCGTCCTTATGGTTTGGTATTGGTTACTGGCCCGACAGGTTCGGGCAAAACGGTATCTCTGTACACTTGTTTGAATATCTTAAATGCCCCTGGCGTGAATATTTCTACAGCAGAAGATCCTGCAGAGATTCCACTAGCAGGTATTAATCAAGTTAATGTAAACGACAAGCAAGGCCTTACCTTTGCAGTAGCGCTTAAATCATTTTTAAGACAAGATCCTGACATTATTATGATTGGTGAGATTCGTGATCTTGAAACTGCTGATATGGCCATTAAAGCAGCATCTACTGGTCATATGGTGCTTTCTACATTGCACACCAATGATGCACCATCAACGCTGACACGCCTAATGAACATGGGCGTTGCCCCATTTAATATCGCCTCAGCAGTTTCACTGATTACGGCACAACGTTTGGCAAGACGTCTCTGTAAAAGTTGCAAAGAACCCATCGAGGCTCCTAAAGAAGCATTAATAAAAGTGGGTTTCGAAGAAGATGATTTTAAACAAAAATTCCAGCTCTACGGACATAAAGAAGGCGGCTGTGATCAATGCAACGGTGGTTATAAAGGTCGAGTTGGCATTTACCAAGTGATGCCAATTACAGAGGCTATTTCTCGCATTATTATGGAGAATGGTAATGCTATCGACATTGCCGACCAAGCAAAAAAAGAAGGTGTAAATGATTTGAGACGCTCAGGTATATTAAAAGTAATGCAGGGGCTAACCTCCGTTTCCGAAGTAGAGTCTTGTACTAATGAATAGAAATGAACCGAATAATTTGATGTTAGAAAATCAATTAAGGATGCAATATGGCAGCAAGTACAACTAAGCAACTGACCTATGTTTGGGAAGGTAAAGATAAAAAAGGAAAAGTCGTTAAAGGCGAAATGCGTGCGAATGGTGACTCATTCGTAAAAGCCACGCTTAGACGACAAGGCATCAATGTCACAAAAGTAAAAAAACAAAGTGGCTTTGCTAAAAAAGGAAAGGTGTCCGATAAAGACATCACACTATTTACACGCCAGCTAGCCACCATGATGAAAGCAGGCGTTCCCTTGCTTCAAGCATTTGACATCGTGGGAAAAGGTCATGACAACCCAGCCGTCGCAAAGTTACTTGCTGATATTAAAGCTGATGTCGAGACGGGTAGTAGCCTAAGTGCAGCATTCCGAAAATATCCACTTTACTTTGATAACCTTTTTTGCAACTTAGTGGCCGCTGGTGAGCAAGCGGGTATTTTAGATACGCTACTTGATAGGTTAGCCACCTACAAAGAAAAGATTGTAGCGATTAAAAGTAAAATTAAATCTGCATTAATGTACCCCATTTCTATTCTAGTAGTGGCCTTCGTTATTACTGCAGTGATTATGATTTTTGTTGTGCCTGCGTTCAAAGACCTATTTACCGGTTTTGGTGCAGACCTACCTACACCAACCTTGGTAGTAATGGGGATATCAGACTTCTTTGTAAGCTATTGGTGGGCAATTTTTGGGGCAATAGGCGGTGGGCTTTGGTTCTTCTTTTATACTTGGAAGCGCTCAGAAAAAATGCAAAGCACCATGGACCGATTAATGTTAAAACTTCCAATCTTTGGTGCGGTGATTCGCAAAGCGACATTAGCAAGGTTTGCTCGCACCTTATCCACCATGTTTTCTGCAGGCGTGCCCTTAGTTGAGGCCCTCGATTCTGTTGCTGGCGCATCGGGGAACCGCGTTTACTTTGATGCCACAAAAAGAATACAAAGTGAAATTAGCACAGGTACTGGGTTAACAGTTGCTATGCAAAATGCTGAAGTGTTTCCCAATATGATGTTACAAATGACGGCTATCGGTGAGGAATCAGGTGCGCTAGATTCCATGCTCAATAAAGTAGCCGACTTCTATGAAGGTGAAGTAGATGATGCCGTTGAAGGCATATCAAGCCTGATGGAGCCTGTCATTATGGTTGTGTTAGGTGTGCTTATTGGTGGATTAGTCATTGCCATGTATCTACCTATATTCAAACTTGGAGAAATTGTAGCAGCGTAGATTTTTCCTAATAAAGAAACAAGTTTCGCTGTTTCTTTATTAGTTTAATTACTCACACTATTTGTTTTTTACAGCTGCCTGCATCGCCGCTTCTATTGCCTTATACGGTTGCGCCCCACCCATACGCCTACCATCGGAAAAAAACAATGTCGGGGTACTCGTAACGCCAAGCTTTTTAGCCAGCTTTCCTACTTCTTCCAGAGGCACTTTACAATCACCTGCAGAACTGGGCAGCTTGCTTCTGAATACCCAGTTATTCCAAGCTTTCACACGGTCATCCGCACACCAAATCAGCTTGGATTTTTCTGCCGCATTTGGGTGTAATTGTTCTAATGGGTATAAAAAAGTGTAGATGGTAACGTCAGTAATCTGACTAAGCTCATTCTGCTCTAAACGTTTACAAAAGGGGCAATCTACATCAGAAAATACAGCAATTTGTCGGCTGCCATTCCCCTTCACAACCTTAATCGCTTTATCTAGCGGCAAACTATTAAAGTCTATTTTAGTTAACTCTTCCAAACGTTCGCCAGTAATATTCTTTTTAGTCTTTGGGTCAACCAATTGGCCTTCCGCAATTAAAAAACTTAGCTTCTCATCAGTATAAATAATCTGCCCACCCATAAACACCTCATAAAGGTCTCCATAAGGAGTTTTAATCACACTTTCCACCTTAAACTTAGGATAAGCTGCTTCAATTTTTTTCTTAAGGCTAGCTTCGTCTGCGCAGGCCAATTGGCTAACGGCAATCATTGAGGCCAATACTAAATGCTTGAGTTTCATCTTCTACCTTTTCTCATTGGCCACGTTAAGTAACCGCTTGTTTAATTAATATACGCTTGAGGCTGGCATGCTTATTCAGTTGAGTCATTCCCCAATCGGTTACTTTCTTAACCAATGGCGACTCTTTAGCAAACCAACCATCCAAACCTGATGTCAGTGTGTTCATATTTAAAACATCTAACTTTCTTGCTCTTTCATATTGTCGCAAAAAAGTCTTTTCACCTATATCTTGCAAATAATGGCTGTTAGCTATTATAGCTTGCAACGCAATCACGTCTCTAAAACCTAAGTTTGCGCCTTGTCCTGCCATCGGGTGAACTTGATGGGCAGCATCCCCTATCAGCACCACCCTTTCACCAATGAGTTGCTTAGCCGTCACTTGATGCAAATCAAACGAAAGCGTATTACTAACTGCTTTCAATTCACCTAGCGCATTGCGTGAATGCTCTTGAACACGTTCAGTTAACTGCTGCTCTTCAATATTCAATAACTCACGTGCTAATTCAGTTTGCAATGACCATACCATCGAAACATGCTGATCAGGTAAAGGCAATAAAGCTAATGTGCTATGTGGTGCAAACCATTGTCTCGCTATATTGCTATGACCTTTCTCTGTCAAATAGTTCGCAACTAACGCTACTTGATCAAACGATTTAGCCTTAGTCGGAATTGCCAGTTGTTGCCTTACAAAAGAATTTGCACCATCTGATGCAACTAAAAGCGCTGCTGAAACCGTGTTGCCATTTTCTAAATGCAGTATTACCGCATTTTCATTGTATTCTAAACATTGGCATGCGCTACCTAGTATCACGGTTATCTCTAACGCTTTTATTTTTGTCCATAACGCCTGCATGAGGTTCTTATTTTCAATAATACAGGCAAGCTTTGTCAAATTTGCATCCGTCGCCAACAAGTCTAATGGTATTTCCGACTCTGGGTGCCACAAAGACATTCTCTCCACATCATTAACACGACACTGTTTTACCAAGGGCCAAACAGCTAGATGCTGTAACCAATCTTCAGTAGCTGGGGTGAGTGCATAAATACGTGTATCCCATGATTTAGTTCGTTTAATACTATTTTCTTTCGAGTCGACTAACGCAACACGTTTTCCTTCAGCATGTAATGCAATCACAGCGGCCAAACCAACCAAGCCTGCACCAACAACAACAACATCGACTTCATGGTTCATGACTTTATAATCAACCTTATTTGCCATAACTCATTTTACTGACGAGTGTTTTTTTCGCTGGGGTAATTACATCTAACAACCCCAAGCCTGCACTGCGTATTGAAGATAGCCCAATCACATCGTTAGAAAAAGTGCTTACCAATAAATCTGTAAACAGCAAACCGCCTTTAGTATCGCGTTTTCGCGTTTTCGCATAGGCATTCAGCATAGTCTGGCTGCCCCAATCTAATGGAAGTGTTGATCGCAATTGTTCAACCAATGACGCTGCATCACGTAGGCCAACATTAAAGCCTTGCCCTGCCACGGGGTGCATCGTCTGTGCTGAATTACCAATCACCACTAAATGTGGTGTTGTATTGGCTTCTAGCTGAGATTTGATCAAAGGAAAACTCATGCGCCTTTCCACCGTCAGGAAGCGTCCTACTCTATCGCCAAATACTGCATGCAGTTTATCTAAGAACGTTGCATCATCCAAGGCTAATAAACGATCAATACCTACTTTCTCACCAGTCCATACCAACGAGAAATCACGCTCTCCGTTTGGCAATAGTGCCATCGGGCCTGTAGCGGTAAAGCGCTCATAAGCTACATTGCCATGCGGTAGCTCACTCGTCACTTTACTCACTAAAGCATCATGCCCATAAACTTTCGTCTCACGCTTAATCCCAGGCATGTTTTCTAAACTGCGTCCACCATCCGCCACAACAACTAATGGGCTAGCAACCGTTACGTCCTCACCTGCAAACGTGAAATCAACTTCTGCCATTTTGGCACCTTGTCTAATTGCCCTTGCCGATGCCTCATACATCGTATTTTCCGCATTAAATGTAGCATCTAAAGCTTGCATTAAAGCACCATAAGAAACAACATAACCCAATGCAGGTAAACCATGTTCTGCCGCATTGAGTTTTGTTCGACCTAGACTGCCACGCTGAGAAACATGGATGGTATTAATGGCAGTTGCCTTGGACTCAATCGCACCCCAAACCCCAAGCTTTTCTAAAATTATTTTTGAACCATAAGATAATGCAAGGGCGCGTTTGTCTTGGTGTGAAGCACCTTGTTTACGCGCTTCTAACACTTTGACGGGTAACGCCTGCTGCTGCAGCGATAACGCAAGCACCAAGCCTACTGGCCCGCCACCTACAATCACTAATGGTTGATTGTTGTTGCGTTTAGTCAATCACTTCGCCTCTGCCATCTGCGCCTCTATCTCAGCAACAGATTTAACCGCTGCCCGACTTAACACCTCATTACCCTTGGCCGTAATCAGCACATCATCCTCGATACGAATACCGATATTCCAAAAGTGTTCTGGCACATTCTCTGCTGGGCGCACGTAGCAACCCGGCTCTACGGTTAGCACATGCCCCGCTTTTAACCTTGTCCAATGATTGTCTTTATCTTTGTAATCGCCTACATCATGCACATCTAAGCCTAACCAGTGGCCTGTACGGTGCATATAAAACTGACGGTAACCACCATTTTCAAGCACCTCTTCTTTTGTGCCTTGGCATAAACCCAGGTCAATAAAACCTTGTACCAAAATACTTAGTGCAGCTTCGTGCGGCGCGTTCCAATGGTTAGCTGGATTAGCCGCTTCAATGGCTGCCAGTTGTGAGGCTAGCACCAACTCATACAAATCTTTTTGGGCGGCACTAAACTTTCCATTCACAGGAGTGGTACGAGTAATGTCACTGGCATAACCATCCAATTCACACCCCGCATCAATCAATAACAAATCCCCATCACTTAACATCGCATTATTCGCATTGTAATGTAGCGTACAGGCACTTGCGCCGCTGGCGACTATACTTGTATACGCGGGTGCTTGCGCGCCTTTCCTATAAAACTCATGCAAGAACTCAGCTTCGATCTCATATTCCATTTTGCCGACTTTTGTTTTTTGCATTGCGCGGTTATGCGCAATAGCCGCAATACTGGCTGAACGACGCATTAAATCAATTTCAAACGGTGTTTTTACTAAACGTTGTTGATCAACTAATTGACGTACATCCATCACCCCTTTGGGTGCTGAAACGCCCGTACGTATCAGATTTTTTACTTGGGCTAGCCAAGTGGTGACTTTTTTATCCCAAGCGCTATCTGCACCTAAACTATAAAACAGCTGTGATTGATTGCTCATAAGCTTAGGCATCATTTCATCGAGCTGGCTGATGCTGTAAGCCTCGTCAAAAGAAAACTCTTCTTTGGCCGCTTCTGGCCCAAACCGAAAACCGTCCCAAACCTCCCGCTCAACATCTTTATCGCGGCAAAATAAAATGCTTTTGGGTTTAGCACCCGCAATAAGCACCAGAAAAGCTTCAGGCTCTTTAAATCCGGTAAGGTAGTAGAAATAACTGTCGAAACGATAGGGGTAATGACTATCTCGATTACGCGCGACTTCTGGTGCCGTTGGGATAATGGCAACACCCGAACCCATTTGCTGGATTAAGGCATTTCTACGTTGCGTAAACTCGTTAACATCTATCATTAAGTGTCTTTAAATATGGGTATATAGGTGACTGACCATAATTTTACACGTAATGTTCAATCAGTTGGGGCCTGCGTTCAGACTACACAATTGAGTTATCGTTGCAGAAACTAAACGCGCTTCTTCTTTTGTTTATATCGATAATAAAAAAGAATGATGATGCCAGCGACATTTGGCCACCAAATATACCAGGTGTTCCATGGAATCCCATCAATACTAAAATCAGAAACAGGCCAGAAAATTGGGGTTGGGAAATAGGCTACTGAGTGGAAAGGCCAGTCCAACATGATATGAAAAGGCCACGCTAATATAGCGAAAGCAATACCTCTTTTCCACAATGCGACCAGTGCAATAATGGGTAAACAAATGACAAAGCTGTGCCCAAAAGAATAATGGCTAAACACCCAAGGTGGCAAACTCTCCAAAGCAGGCTTTCCCATTTGCACAGTGCCATCAATCATATTTACAACCATCAATGCGCCAAATGAAATTAAATCTGGCATTGCGCCGAAAAATAGTGCGAGCAATGCATAACGTTTATAGCCAAACAAACCATAACCCCATAAGGCATGACTAAGGGTATCCATTTATTGCTTACCCCTCAACATTAAATCGATCTCCTCCAGCCGCTCAGGGGTGCCAATATCATGCCAAACACCTTGGTAATACTCACCCGACACTAAGCCAGCCACCATCGCCGTTTTTAATAAAGGGGCTAGCTTTGCTGCCTCACCTTTTACAACATCGTTAAACAAGGCTGGTGAATAGACGCCGATACCTGAAAAAGTAAGCTTGGCATCGCCTTCGGCTTGTAGTTTGCCAGATTGCAACACAAAATCACCTTTTGGATGCTGAGGTGGGTTATCCACCATCACCAAATGTGCTAAATTCGGTGTTTGTAACACTTGTGAAAAGTCTATCTCACTAAACACATCCCCATTCACAACCAAGAAAGGCGCATCGCCTAACAAAGGCAACGCATTGGCAACACCACCTGCAGTTTCTAATGCCGTTTCTTCAGGACTGTATTGAATACTGATACCCCACTGGCTACCCTCACCCAGCGCATCTTCAATTTGCTGACCTAAGTAAGCATGGTTAATCACTATTTCTTTAAAGCCAGCCTTAACTAAGCGCTCTATATGCCAAACAATCAATGGCTTGTCAGCTATCTTCAAGAGTGGCTTAGGCATGTTTTCCGTAAGTGGCATCATGCGCTGTCCCCGTCCTGCTGCAAGTATCATGGCTTTCATTAAAAGGTATATCCTGTTTTTTCTTCGTGGCCTTCAAGCGTATTAAGTAGCTTGAGCATTGGACGCAATTCAAGGTAACGTCCACAAACACGGCGCAAGTAGTCCATCACTAATGGCATGTCTTTCAAATAGCCACTTTTACCGTCTCGGTGTGATAGCCTTGCAAAAATACCAAGCACTTTAATATGGCGTTGCGCGCCCATCCATTCGAAATCACGATAGAACTCGCTAAAACCCTCTGGTACTGGCAAGCCTGCTTTTTTAGCAGGATCCCAGTAACGCACAGCCCAATCCATCATCTCTGCTTCTTCCCAACCAATGTAAGCATCTTTTAATAGCGAAACCAAGTCGTAAGTAATCGCACCATAGACGGCATCTTG
>JAZGEZ010000027.1:0-29441 GCA_036479055.1 Methylophilaceae bacterium
GCCCTGAATAATCTGAATTTCCAAAGGTTCCTGCTCGGTCTGAATGTGTCCCAACTTTATGCCCCACAATATTTTCCAACAGACCTATCGCTTTTGAAATGCGTTCTCTCTCTTCTGCAGCGCTTAATACGGGTTGATAAAATAAGGTGTCAATTGGATGCCAATCTGAGTGATCTAGCAGCAATGGAGAAACTTTTGCACAACCACCACTTTGGCAAATTTCGAATTGGTATAAGTTAGGGGCTTGTCGATAAATGCGCTGAATATCTGCGAATTCAGCATGCCCTGTTATTGCGAAGCATAAAACACACAGGCTAAAGAATAAGCGGCTTATCTGGAAGCTCATTTTTCTTACGCTGAACGGCTCTTTTACGTTTATTTTTAATCGTGGCAACTGGGAAGTGTTTTTCTAAGGCAGCAGTTACATCTTCAATCCCTTTCAAAACACCAGCTTCAAACTCACCGCGCCTAAACATGACCTCCATGTCATGACACATCGCATCCCAAGCATCGTAACCAATATGTTTATCAATACTACGATCAGCAACAATTTCCACATCGCGGTCAGCCAACAACAAATAGATAAGCACGCCATTGTTATTTTCTGTATCCCAAATATTCAAACGCCCAAACAACTCTATCCCACGTGCTCTTGGTGATTTCTTGCAAACGATCTCATAAGGGTGCAGCCCCGCTTCTACAACAAAACGTATTTCACCCGTATGCTTAGTTTCACTAGCGGTGATTGCAGCCTCTATTTTTTGTAACGCTTGCGCAGAGAAATGATGTTTTACCTGCCAAGGGTTGCTCAATAAATGCCTGAAAAATCTAACAATACTTTTAAACATTACCAGCTCCCTGACGCGCCGCCGCCGCCGAAGCCGCCGCCCAGTCCACCACCGAAGCCACCGCTCATGCCACCGCCGAGACCGCCACCGAGACTACCACCTCTTGTAGGGTGCCCGCTATAACCATTCAAGCCGCGGCCACCCATCATCATGGTAAAAAAGAATGCAATCACGGCCATTACCCCAGCACCAAGAAAAGATAAGCCAATAAACACCAAGATAGTGCCAATTAAACCGCCATTTGCCGCGCTGCCGAAAAAAGTACCAAACACACCACGTAGCATCATGCCTGAAATCATGCCACCAACTAACAGCAACGGTAGCAGGCCTTCTAAATGCGCGCCGTCGATGCTCGCTGGGTGAGGTTCAGGCAATGGCTCACCTTCTACCAACCCTATCAATGCATTTAATGCAGCCTCTATGCCGCCAGCAAAATTACCACGCTTAAAGTTTGGCGTCAGCGCTTCATTAATAATCCGCTTAGCATACAAATCAGGAACTGCACCTTCTAAGCCATACCCAACTTCAATGCGCATTTTACGGTCATCTTTTGCAATAAGGAGAAGCAAACCATCATCGACATTTTTACGCCCTACCTTCCACTCATCTACCACGCGAATCGCATATTGTTCAATCGCTTCTGGCTGCGTCGTTGCTACAATAAGCACAGCAATTTGACTGCCTTTAGCTTCTTCAAAGCTTTGTAATTTTGCTTCAAGAGCAGCTTGCTCAGATGCCGATAGTGTTTGCGTTAAATCAATCACGCGCGCAGTAAATGGCGGCACTTCCACCAGTGCGGCGAATGCCAGTTGCGACACCAACATCAGTGCCCCAAATAACGCAATCAAACTGGTTGACAAATAACGCTTCACTTTAAATTAAAAAACTTAAAATTAAAAACAAAGTGATTAAAAATCAACAACAGGTGGCGCAGAGATTTCTTTTTCATTTTCAACCGTAAATGAAGGCTTGGTTTTATAGCCAAACACCATGGCTGTTAAATTTTCGGGAAAACTGCGCACGGCTACATTGTAGTCTTTCACCGTTTTTATAAAACGGTTACGCGCAACCGTTACTCGGTTTTCTGTCCCTTCTAATTGCGCTTGCAAATCTCTAAATCCTTGGTCCGCTTTAAGATCAGGGTAATTCTCTGCCACCAACATCAAACGAGATAGTGCGCTAGTCATTTGACCTTGTGCAGCTTGGAATTTCGCCATCGCCTCAGGGTCGTTGAGCAACTCTGGTGTCATCTGGATACCGCCAACACTCGCGCGTGCATTGGTTACTTCTGTAAACACTTCTTTTTCGTGAGCAGCATAGCCTTTCACCGTTTTTACCAAGTTAGGAATCAAGTCCGCTCGACGTTGATATTGATTCAATACTTCAGACCAGCTTGCCTTAGCTTCTTCGTCTAGGGTTTGAAAAGCGTTATAGCCGCAGCCTGTTAGCGTGAGCATGGATAGTATTAGAACGCATTTAAAAAAAATATTTTTCACTTGTTTTCCTTCATTTAAAATTAAGTGGTTAGAAATAAAGTTTCTTCATTTTAGCTTCGGTTAGTATATTGCAATTATTAGCAACTTTACAAGGGCGTAATTACGGATCTTGCCAAACACAAATCTTCCCAAGCTTTTGCTTTATCTGCTAAATTTAACAATAAATGGCTAGCAGAATATGTGACAACAACTGGAACAGACTGGTGTTGATGCGGCTTACTGCGAAACGCGTCCAACGTCTGTGTTTGGCTTAATAGCTGTTGCGCTTCACTTTCCCCCATCACAACAATCACTTTGGGTGTCAGTTGATTTAAGTCCACCCTGTTTGCATCAAAACTGTCTTGAGCAACTTTAATCGCCACCGCTTTCAGCATATTTTGCAACAATGCTTCAGCATCGCTGTCATGTCGCTGCTCCAGCACAAAAGCCCATTGCGCATCATCACTCGTCATTAATCTAAATTGATGTATGGCTTTTTTTGCCTCGACCTCAGGTGCGATGACTGGGGCGGCATCTTGTGCTAGAACGGCTGATGCAGGCGCTGAAACTGGCTGGTGCAATTGCCAAACAGGCAGAAGCTCCAATTCTCGTAACAACGCTTCACGATTTAAACTCATAGCAACAAGCCCATTAAAATAGCATCCTCTCGTCCATCCTTTGTTGGATAATATCCACGTCGAATGCTCTTCTCAACAAATCCCATATGTTCATACAAAGCAATCGCTGCGGCATTATTTGCACGCACTTCTAGAAATATATTTAGTATATTGAATACCTTTGCACGGTCTACTATAGATTGTAATAAAACACGCCCCAATCCTTGTTTCTGGTACGTAGCTACGATGCTAATATTTAACAAAGTTGCTTCGTCCAAAACTGACATCACCACAGTATACCCAATAATCTTACCCTCCAACATCATGACCCAAGCGCTGTGGCCTGATGTTATTGAATCAATAAAGTTGCCCCGCGTCCATGGATGCGAATAAAGTGTGGGCTCTATTTGCATCACAGCATCTAAGTCTTCTTCCAGCATAGGCCTAAGTAAACAATTAGGCGCCAATACCGCACTCATAGCCGCATGCCTTGCTCACGTTCTTTTGACGTCAGTGCGACACGGTTGCGGATATAAATAGGTTTGGCTTCACTGGCGGGCCTTGCTAAACCCGATTCGAACTGCGGGCTTGCTAGCGCCATTATTGCTTCAGCCTTTGGGGTGTTGTCAGGTAGCTTCTTTACGATATTTTGTTGGTATCGCTGGCTTAATATCTCTTCAAATACGTGCCATGCAGTGCCAACACCTACCCAGCCCTCACCCTCTATCTCAGGCACTTCATTCGGCTTATATACACCTGCTGCTTGCACCTCAGTCCAGCCTGTGCCTTTTTTCTCATAAGCCGCAAGGTAAACCTCACCCATGCGCGCATCCGTTGCAGCAATCACTCGGTCGGCGCCACTTGCTTGCGCTAATGCCATCAACCCATTCACACCAACTACTGGGATATTTGCACCAAAGCCCAAGCCCTGAGCAACACCGCAGGCAACACGCACCCCGGTAAAAGAACCTGGTCCTGCACCAAATGCAATGCCACCCAAGTCGGTTAATTCAAGTTTTGCAGCATCAAGCAATATCTGAATTTGGGGCAAAATAAGCTGCGAGGCTGTTTGTCCAGCCTGTTGGTCATGCCTATATATTTCTTCATCTGTACGTAAAGCCAATGACAAAAACTCTGTAGATGCATCTAAAGCCAATAGTTTCATAGGCATTATTTTGCCATTAAAACAGTTGTTGCGCTGTAGTATTCATCAGATTAATCACTGCCCACACGTCCTCGCAATACTTTAATTCGCCCACGCTGCACTTTACTTTCAAGCCTACGTTGCTTGGATCCGTAAGTTGGTCGAGTAGCATGCCGTGTTGGATTCACTTGGTTTGCAGCATGCACAATGTCATGTAAGCGCTTAACCGCATCTCTTTTATTCGCTTCTTGCGTACGAAACTGTTGTGCCTTTATCACCAGCACACCGTCTGTGGTAATGCGTTTGTCCTTACTATCTAACAAACGGGTTTTGAGCCAATCACTTAAACTTGAGGCATGAATATTAAAGCGTAGATGAATAGCACTTGAGACTTTATTCACGTTCTGCCCACCTGCACCCTGTGCTCGAATGGCAGTGAGCGCATACTCACGTTCCTGAATCGCTATCATGTTTATTTATCAGCCATAGCAAAAAACGCTTCTACATCCGCCAGCTCTTTTGTGCGTTTAAATGGCGGCAAGCTTTGCCAAATACGCTTCCCATATGACTTGGTAATTAAACGTGGGTCACAAATCATCAGCACGCCCCTGTCTGTCTCATCTCGTATCAGCCTGCCAGCGCCTTGTTTGAGCGTAATCACTGAGTACGGTAACTGATATTCCATAAAAGCATTTTTTCCTTCGGCATTTAACTTATCTATACGGGCAGATAACACTGGATCATCGGGCGGCGCGAAGGGGATTTTATCAATAATAACAACACTTAACGCTTCACCACGGACATCAACACCCTCCCAAAAACTTTGCGAGCCCACTAGCACAGCATTTCCATGCGTGCGGAAGCGGTCTAATAGCTCAGTACGCGTGCTGTCACCTTGCAATAACAAAGGATATTCTAACCCATTGGTACCAAAGGCATCCTTCAGCAAGGCATGTACTTCACGCATGGCTTTGAGTGACGTACACAATACAAAGGCTCGACCTTGACTAGCTTGAATCACTGGCAAGGCGGCTTCCGCAACAGAGGCAATATACGCAGGACTATTCGGGTCTGGCATATTGGCTGGTGCATATAACAAGGCTTGCTGTTCGTAATTAAAAGGACTTTGCAGGTATAGTGACTCTGCCTCATGCAAGCCCATCTGAGCTTGGTAGTGACTGAAGTCGCTTTTTACAGCTAATGTGGCTGAGGTAAAAATCCATGCACGTGATTGTGCCTTGAGCTGTTTACCAAAACCATCCGCAACACTAAGCGGGGTGGCATGCAGCTGCACCGATTGCGTAAACACCTCAGTCCAGCGGACTAAATTACTATCTTCTGCTTTGTGCCAACGGCTTAATTGCACCAATAATGCCTCCCCGCGCTGCCAACACTTTTCTAACATTGGGTCACGCGCGGCCTGACTCTCTAACACTTTGGTCAACGCGGCTAGCTTGTCTTGCATCTGGATGTAAGCCGCTTCAAAACCCTTTAATGCCAACGCCTTTTTCACCGGTAGCCGTGAACCTTCATAAGCAAAAACCAATCTAAAATCTTTCACTGCTTTTTCTAACGGCGGCACAGCTTCGCTTAATGCAATACAGTCTTTGGCTAATGTTAAATAAGCTGATGTACTATCTCTACCAAGCTCCAACAACTGATTTGTCGATACATCTTCACCAAAAAATAAACCTGCCACAGTGGGCAGCTGATGCGCCTCGTCGAAGATAACGGTATTGGCACTTGGCAACAACTCGGCGACACCTTCATCACGCAACATGACATCGGCAAAAAACAAATGATGATTAACGACGACAACATCCGCTGCAAGAGCCTTCTTACGTGCTTCCATCACAAAACATTCTTTATAGTAACTGCAATCTTGCCCTAAGCAGTTCTCGCGCGTAGAAGTCACAGCCTGCCAAATCGTTGCATTTTCTGGCACAGAAACAAGCTCACTTTTATCGCCAGTTTTACTATTCTCAGCAAAACCTTTAACGAGATGAACATATTTTGCATCTTCACGTGATGCAAACCGACCACCTTGTTCGGCGCGTTCCAAGTGATAATGACAAACATAGTTAGCACGGCCTTTCAGCATGCTGACTGTTACTGGCACTTTTAGCGCATCACGCACATTGGGTAAATCACGGTTAAACAATTGGTCTTGCAATGTTTTAGTACCGGTAGAAATAATGACCTTGCCACCCGAAAGTAAAGCTGGCACCAAGTAAGCAAAAGTTTTACCCGTACCTGTTCCAGCTTCTGTCACCAATTGCTTGTTATTTGCAATGGCATCGGCAATGGCTTGTGCCATTTTCACTTGTTCATCACGCTTGGTATAACCTTCTATGGCCTCAGCTAAAGGGCCCTGTGGATTGAAGATCTGGCTCAATGGTAGTGTTTGGTTTGTGTGATCAGACATAGTCCAAATTATCCCATGAATATTCACATATGAACAAAATGCAACAAAGACTAATTAAACAAATCAGATGAATGCTAACACTTGTGCTATGGACTATTGCCTGATAGCCTACACATTGCTGCGAACGATTCAGCATTTAAGTAACATCAACTACTTTGAGGGAGGTTATGATGGATTTAGGTCTTATTATTCAACTAGTAAGTGGTGCCGTAGGCGGTAATTTAGCTGGCGGCTTAATGAAAAAAGCAAGTTTAGGCACAGCCTTAAACTCCGTTGTTGGTATTCTAGGCGGCGGCTTGGGCGGGCAAGTACTTGGCATGCTAGGGCTAGGTGGTGCTGCAGCTGGCGCGGCGGCAGGAGGAATGGATATTGGTAGCATTATTTCTCAAGTTGCTGGTGGCGGCATAGGTGGCGGCGTATTAATGGCTGTCATTGGTCTTGTTAAAAATGCAATGGCGAAATAATAGTCATCGCTAGTTGTGACCTTACCCTCTATCTAAAAGGGTAAGGTTGCAGAAACACCTCAAATGAAACAGCTCGCTTTTTTCTTCTGCATAGTTATATACCTGTTAACGCCTGCTGTAAGCACAGCCAATCTTATTACAAAGAATGCGGCTGGAATCACAATTACTTTCCTGGATGAAACAGAGAATACCGTTGCGCAAGACGTACTGTTGAGCGCAATGAGCCTAGAGGGCATCAAATATAAATATGGCGGATCATCACCAGAAACTGGTTTTGATTGTAGCGGCTTTGTTAATTATGTTTACCATAAGGCTGCCAACGTTAAATTACCGCGCACGTCTCACGGCATCAGCCGAGTAGGCAGAGCAATCACCAGCAGCGAGTTGCAAGCAGGTGACTTAGTGTTCTTTAACACAACAAGAAAACCTTTTTCTCATGTAGGCATTTATGTAGGTGATGGGAAATTCATTCATGCCCCGCGTACAGGCAGTTTTGTAAGAGTAGAAAGTATGCACACCAGTTACTGGAAAAATCGTTTCAACGGTGCTAAGCGGCTAGATCAAACCATTCGTAATTAACTCAACGTTTATCGCTTGGCCCTTTATTGCTATGTCCTAGGTCTCGTTCAGGGTCAATTTTGTCACGAATTAATTGCTTCAGCTCCTTGGACTCAGGAAAACGTCCCGCCTCGCTTCTTGCAAACAACAGCTCATCATTCAGGCGCACCTCAAATATGCCACCCGTACCAGGGATTAAGGTAACCGCCTTCAGGTCTTGCTCAAACGTAGTCAGCAGTTCCTGTGCGATCCAAGCAGCACGTAATAACCAATGGCATTGTGTGCAATATTCTATTTCTACATGAGGTAAATTAATCAATGACTTCTCCAATTATCTAAGTTTCACCTAATCAATCTATGAAAATAATTTGAAATAAAGCAAAATGAACCTATTATATCGTTACGTGTTCTTATACACTTAGATGAATATACATTTTTAACTACTAACAAAGGCAATTCATGCGCGCTATATTTGAGAAGTTTAGCTTAATCACCTCAGGCATTTTAATTGGGATACTGATTAGCCTTAACTTGACTGCCATTGCGGCAAAGCTTGGTGTTTCCGAATTGCCAGTGGATGACTTAAGGGTGTTTGCTGAAGTGTTTGGTAAAGTAAAGAGTGACTATGTAGAGCATGTAGAAGACAAAAAGCTCATCAATGAAGCGTTGACCGGCATGCTTCAGGGTTTAGATCCACATTCTGCCTATATGGATAAAGACGCTTATAAAGACCTACAAGCGGGGACACAAGGTGAATTTGGTGGCTTAGGCATTGAGGTGTCGATGGAGGATGGCTTGGTTAAGGTCGTCACACCTATCGAAGATAGCCCAGCTTATAAAGTTGGTTTAAAGCCTGGTGATCTCGTCATGAAGCTAGATGACCAACAAGTAAGAGGCATGACCTTAAACGATGCCGTTAAAATCATGCGTGGTGTACCAGGCACAGAGATTACACTGACGGTCTTACGTAAAAATGTAGACAAGCCACTTACATTCTCAATCATACGTGCCATTATCAAATCTCAAAGCGTTAAAAATAAATATATAGAAAAAGATTATGCCTATGTGCGAGTTACCCAATTCCAAGAGCATACAGGTGAAGATTTAGCAAAAGCACTTATTTCATTACAAAAAGAAAACAAAGGCCCGTTTAAAGGCTTGGTACTGGATTTACGCAATAATCCAGGTGGTTTATTGAATGCTGCAGTCGGCGTTTCTGCTGCGTTCTTACCAAAAGATAAATTGGTGGTGTATACCGAAGGGCGCGTAGAAGACTCTCAAATGCAATTAAAAGCCACCGCTAGGGACTATGCGCATCGTGGAAAATCAGACTACTTAAAAAATGTGCCAGATACATATAAAACAGTGCCGATGGTCGTTTTGGTGAACGCAGGCTCAGCCTCTGCATCTGAAATTGTTGCGGGCGCTTTACAAGACCATAAACGCGCAACCATCTTGGGCGTTACTAGTTTTGGCAAAGGTTCTGTACAGACAATCTTGCCAATGAATAATGGTAGCGCTATCAAACTAACGACTGCCCGCTACTTCACCCCTAACGGCCGCTCTATCCAAGCCAAAGGCATTGAGCCAGACATTAATGTTGGCGATGGCTCTGACCCTTCACATAGCATTCATGAGGCAGACTTAAGAGGCCATTTATCTAATCCGAAAACAGGTGAGCCAAATACACCCTCTAAAGAAGTTAATAAGAAGAAAAAAGAAGACGTAGTAAAAGAGATGAAAGAGGAAAAATTTGCCGAGCCTAAAGGGCCGATAAAACCTGCTTCCAAAGATGATATTCAATTCCAACAAGCAATGAATGTACTTAAGGGCTTACCGGTTGAATCAATGCCTAAGATAGAAGAAAAAGTAGAAGCTAAAAAATAATCATTGCCCACCTACTACTCAACCCTGCTGAGACAACATTCAGCAGGGTTTTTTATTATAAAAATACAGTAAGCCTATTGATTTACTACTCATTTAAATTAAACTGACCGCATGTTAATTGATAACGTTATTAATACATTTGATGCTGCATTACGCACCGTTTTCACAAAAGCCAAGCCTGCACGTGTGCGGCCAGACAGCTCAATTAAAGAAGACCTCATTACAGGTGAGGGTCAAAAGAAAAAAATCGCTGCACTTATGCGAGTCAATCATGTAGGTGAAGTTTGTGCTCAAGCACTCTATAGCGGCCAAGCTTTCACCTCTGGTAACCCAGAAATTGTACAAGCACTTAAACATGCCGCCGCTGAGGAAACAGACCACCTAGCTTGGTGTGAATCTCGGATTAGCGAACTTGGCGGAAGAAAAAGCTTGCTCAACCCTATTTGGTATATGGGTAGTTTTACTATAGGCGCCGTCGCTGGTGCTATTGGGGATAAATGGAACTTAGGGTTTCTAGCGGAAACAGAGCAACAGGTCAGTGCCCATTTATCCAGCCATTTAGAGCAACTCCCGACTGAAGATATTAAATCAAGAGCTATCCTTGAACAAATGCATCAAGATGAGACCGCACATGCGCAAAGTGCGTTAGATTTAGGGGCGGCAGAATTGCCAGGCGCTGTAAAAGTAGCGATGAAAATTTCTTCAAAAATAATGACAAAAACAGCTTATTATTTTTAATAGGGTTAAATTTAAAGCTTCAAATTTAAAGATTTAAATTCAAAGGTTCAAAAAATGCAAAAATTTAGTGATGTTCTGCTTGAAATCGATGCTGCTAATGAGGTAAAAGATATCGCACTTTTTGAGAGTAATGGTGAGCCTGCTGGTGTGATTCATAACAAACCTGGCAGCGCTGGTTCAGTAAAGGTTTATTATCACTTATATAAGCAGTTTGGCAGCATTAACGTGGATGCCGCTTTAGAGGGTTTATCATTATTCTCTGAGCACACACAGGATGCAGAAGACAATCCTGGCAAACACCCCAATATTGACCGTCTTTTTAATGTCATTGAAAATAAAAAGCCACTCACTGTTAAAGTAGCACTGGCCTAAACCAGCTTATTTGGCTAACAACTTAGCGACAGGTGGGTGATAAATCAATTCTAGTAAATGCCCCACAGCATCTAAACAATAAAAACCATGCGATCCGTCGCGATGGGTTTTTGGTGCTTCAGTAATCCGCACACCTTCACGCACAAAATACGCATACCATTCATCTACAGCCGCGATGCTATCCAACATAAAGCCAATATGATCTAAGCGCTGTTGCGCTTGCGGTGTGTAATCTACCCGGTGCAATGCAAATACATCACCTTCATTCGTTAAATACACATTATCATCATCTGGCTGCCATTCAATGCGCATCCCCATCACGCGCGTATAAAAATCTATAGCGCGTTCCAACTCTTGAACAAACAAAGCCACATGGCGAATACCGACCATGCCTTGTGGTTTAGTCATGGCTAGCCAGCTTCAACAGTTTTAATTTCATAATCATGTGTAATGTCTACGCTCTTGCTGAGCATGATGGATGCTGAACAATATTTCTCAGCAGATAACGATACCGCGCGTGCGACTTGCGCTTCATTTAAATCATTCCCCGTAATCACAAAATGTACATGAATTTTAGTAAACACTTTGGGAGTCTCATCTGTACGCTCTGCACTAATATCGGCGACGCAACCAACAACCGCTTGGCGTGATTTTTTCAGAATAGTCACCACATCAAAAGAGGTGCAACCACCCATGCCTATCAGCAGCATTTCCATTGGGCGCATACCAATATTACGGCCGCCATTTTCTGGTGCACCATCTAGCACTACGGCATGCCCCGTTTCTGACTCCCCCATGAAGGTGACGTCCTCTACCCATTTAATCCGTACTTTCATCTATTTAACATCCAATAGTTCTACATCAAATATTAACGTTGCATTTGGTGGAATGACACCACCAGCACCCCGTGCGCCATAACCCATTTCAGGTGGAATAATTAACGTACGTTTACCACCAATTTTCATCCCAGCAAAACCTTGATCCCAGCCTTGAATGACCTGACCTGCACCTAAATCAAACTTAAACGGCTCACCCCTGTCTACTGAACTATCAAATTTCACGCCTTTTCTTTCTGGTGCCTTGTCATCATAGAGCCAACCAGTGTAATGTACGGTCACATTAAAACCAATTTCAGCCTCTCTACCTTCACCTACCTGTGTGTCATTTTTAACCAGCTCTGTAATACTTTGCGTCATTTCTGTTGCTTCCTCATTATTGTTAGTTGCGTTATTTGATTCAGCTTGGCATGCGCTTAATGTTAAGAAGCATGCAACTGCCATTAAAGTGTTTAATTTTTTCATGTTGACCATTCAAAAGCGTTTATAAAAGTTACGTTGTTATGATACTGCATATCAGTTTAAGTTCTAAAATTCTTCATCTTTGTTATGGTCGGTAATAGACCCAACTGATTAAAGCATCTTGCGCTTTTTTGCTTGAGTACGCCTTTACATCATTCACCAGCATCACCACAACATTGCGCCTGCCTTTTGCATCTAAAACATATCCCGCAACCGCACTAACAGCGCGAATAGAGCCTGTTTTCATATGCGCACGTGCACTTATAGGTGTCCCTCTCAAGCGTTTACGGAGCGTGCCATCAAGAGAAAGAATAGGCAGTGAGGAGATTAATTCCGACATGGTTGCCCCTTGATAGGCATCGACTAGCATTTGACCTAAATCTTCAGCACTCACACGCTCAATACGCGACAAACCTGACCCGTTTTCGATTACCAAGCTATCCGTATTTCGACCTTTACTCTGCAACCATGATTTAACGGCTAACATTCCTCTGACTTCACTTGCAGGAAGCTCACTTTGTTCCGCTGCTATCGTGAGTAATAACTGTCTTGCCATCACATTATTGCTCCACTTATTAATGTCCCGCACGATACTCGCTAGCGGTTTTGAGCCTTGCACCATCAGCTTAACCGCCTCTATAGGCATTGTTTTTTGTGTACGTAAGCGGCCCGTGAATGTACCACCTAATTGCTGCCAAAGTTTTTTAAACATAAAAAAAGCGTACTTTTCATCATCAAATAAACTTAGCTCCAAATACCGGTCCCCGCATCTAGTGGAAAAATCGCCACTAAAAGTCACCACTGCTTTTGTTTTAGAGGCCCTAACGTCGTAAGTAAATCGATTGCGCCAACTGCCACAATAGCCATTAGTTAACTTCATTTTATTCACGATTTTCACTTCTGGCAGTTCTACTTCTTGCGAAATAACTGCTTCGCCATTATTGGCGGTGAACTTAAAACTGGTATGCCGACCATTAACTAAAAATGCACTCGGCAGCGCGTTATAACCACGCCATTTTTCATTATCAAAAACCCTGTTACTGCCGAGCTTATTAGCAAAGTAAGTTTTATCGATAACAAAATCACCCGCGATATTTTTCAGCCCTTGCTGTCTTAGGCTGACTAACAAGCGTCTAAATTCATCCTCTTTAAAACTTGGGTCACCATAGCCTTTAATAATTAAATCGCCATCTAAAAGGCCATTCTCAAGCAATCCATCACCATACACTTCCGTTTTCCATCTAAACGATGGCTTTAACAACTCCAAGCCGGCATAGGTTGTCACTAACTTCATGACAGATGCTGGGTTCATTTGTCTATCCGCATTAAGGCTAAGGCTAGGACTTTCACCCTCTACCGACTGCACAAATATGGCGGTGCCTGATTCAGGAATGCCCGCTTTTTTAAGTGCCTCCGCAACACCTTCTGGAAGCTGGGCGTGTGCAAAAAATGTCGTTAGGATTAAACTAAAAAACGTTAATAATTTTTTCATAAAGATTGTTCTATCGATAACTTCGTGGTTTGAATCATAAAATCAATTTCAGTTTCATTGATTACGTAAGGCGGCATAAAATAAATGGTATTACCTATGGGTCGTAATAGTAAGCCTTGTTGTAGCGCTTGCTGATAAAACACATTTAAAAATGCCGCATTATCCGTTTCAACATCAAATGCGAAAATCATACCTTGATGTCTCAAATGCTTGATTGGCAAGTGAGTAAGCACTTGCATTTTATCGTTAATATAACGTGATTTTTCTTTATTTTTGGCAATAATACAATCTGTTTCAAAAATTGCTAGCGTGGCCAACGCTGCACTACAAGCTAAGGGATTGCCCGTGTAACTGTGGCTATGCAAAAAACCACGTGCGGTACTGTCATCGTAAAAAGCAGCATAAGTTTCATCGGTTGTCAGTACGGTAGAAAGGGGTAAGTAGCCCCCTGTAATCCCTTTAGATAAACAAATAAAATCAGGCTTAATGCCCGCCTGTTCGCAGGCAAACATAGTGCCTGTACGCCCAAAACCAACTGCAATTTCATCGGCAATCAAATGCACATTGTATTGATTACATATTTCACGTGCGCGCTTTAAGTACACGTGATGATACATGCCCATCCCCGCTGCACATTGCACCAAAGGCTCAATAATAAATGCAGCTAGTGTTTCATGATGCTGTCCTATATGCGTCTCTAATGCCTCAGCACAGCGTATGGCATAGGCTTCAGCACTTTCGCCCACTTCAGCTAGCCTAAAATCTGGGCTAGGCATTTGTGTAGACTGTGTTAACAAAGAGGCATAGGTATCTTTAAAAATAGCAACATCCGTCACCCCTAACGCACCCAGTGTTTCGCCATGGTAACTATTCTGCAAACTAATAAACTTATTTTTTGCTGACTTATCACTATTACGCCAGTAATGAAAACTCATCTTCAGCGCTATCTCGGTTGCGCTTGCACCATCGCTGGCATAAAAAGCATGACCCAAACCCGTTAATTGGGATAGCTTTTCAGATAATGCCACAACGGGTTCGTGCGTAAAGCCTGCTAAAATCACATGCTCCAGGGTATCTAACTGCTGCTTAATGGCCTCTTTGATACGAGGGTTGTTATGCCCAAAAATATTAACCCACCACGAGCTCACTGCATCCAAATAGCGCTTACCTTCAGCATCTGTCAGCCAAACACCCTCACCACTTTTGATTGGAATCAGTGGTAGCGTTTCGTGTTGCTTCATTTGTGTACAGGGGTGCCACACACTTTGTAAACTTCTGTTTAGTAGGTTCTGATTGCTCATTAATTAAATTGTACGTGTTTTTATAGCCAATAACGGCTGTTATACTCAAACTTATGGAATTTTTAGACCTGCTCATGCACTTAGATAGCCATATTGCGGGCTTTATTGCCGCCCATGGCAATCTAATTTACTTGTTATTATTTGCAGTTGTCTTTTTAGAAATCGGTGTTTTTCCACTGTTTTTTTTACCTGGCAACCCGCTCATTTTTATCGCTGGCTCATTCTGTAAAATCGGCTCGCTAAGCTTAGCGCCAACCATAGCCACATTAATTAGCGCCACTATTTTAGGCAACTTACTCGCTTATCAAATCGGTAAAATATTTGGGGATAAAATCAATCGTAGCCGGTCGCCATGGGCCAATCAAAACGCACTGAGTAAAACAAAAATATTTTATGAGAAATACGGTCAATGGACGTTGATGGTGTCGCCCTTTATTGCCATGGTGAGAACGTTTGCACCACTATTGGCTGGGGTAAGCCAAATGCCTTATAACAAGTATCTAGTCTCCTCCACTATTGGCGCCATTCTCTGGATAGGCTTATTGGTTGTTGCAGGTTACTTTTTTAGCAGCATCGACTTTATTCGAATGCATATGGCAAGCATTGTATTGTCCGGGCTAATGATTGGGCTAATTTTTGTTATTGTTGGGTTTATAAAATCAAGAGCCAAACGTAAACCAATAAAAAACCAGTCTCGATAAGCTCAAGGTGCTGGGTTCATCATGCTGAGATGAACCTGTTCCATCTCTGCGACAACTTCATCACTGAGGCTCACTTGATACGCGCCAACATTCTCCTGCAGCTGCCCCATGCTCGTCGCACCAATAATCGTACTGCCAACAAACCAGCGGTGATAGACATAACTCAATGCTAACTGTGTGGGCGTTAAGTTATTTGCCCGTGCTATTTTTGCATACGCTTTTACAGCAGGAATAACATTAGGTTTTTTATAGCGTTGCGCGTAGCCTAAAAACTGTGTCACCCGCCCTTTGGCTTGTGGGTCATCAATATACTTGGCACTTAAATGTCCGAACGCCAGTGGCGAATAAGCCAGCAGGCTAATATTCTCACGATACAATATTTCGACCAGACCAAACTCCATACCGCGGTTCATGAGGTTATAGCAATTTTGCAAGGTCGCAATACGCGGCAAATTGTACTCTTTAGCAATCCGCAGAAACTCCATCACGCCCCAAGGCGTCTCATTAGAAACGCCTATTGCACGCACTTTACCTTCTTTAACCAACGCGGCTAATGTTTCTAATTGGGCTTGAATCGTGACCCACTCTTTTTCATAACCTTCATCGTCATACTCTAAAGCAGGGTCAAATTGGTATTGTCCAAACAACGGCACATTGCGCTCAGGCCAATGGATTTGATACACATCCAAATAATCTGTTTGCAACCGTTTGAGTGAACATTCAATCGCACTACGCATATTAGCAGACGTCAGTGAGTCGCTACCATCACGTATCCAAGGCGTATAACGGTTGCGCCCTGCTACTTTACTTCCCAAAACAATCTTGTCGCGTGCTTGGCTTTTCAGCCAAGTTCCTACTATGGTTTCGGTACGGGTAACCGTTTCTGCTTTTGGTGGAACAGGATACATCTCAGCCGTATCGATAAAATTAATCCCTTGGCTTAGCGCATAATCCAGTTGCTCATGTGCCTCTGATTCTGTATTTTGGTCACCAAACGTCATGGTGCCCAAACAAACTTTCGACACCTCAATATCGGTATGGCCTAATTTTGTATACTTCAATTTAACACCCTTCTAACTGTAAAGCTTTTCTAATGCAATACTGTCTAATGTAAAACTTTAGAAACAGATAACGCTTCAACCATGATAGATGGGCTGGCTGTGGTCAACTCCCAGCCAGCCTCTTTAGCAGCAAGCTGCAGCATATTACACATAGCAAGCAAAAGCTCATGGGTTAGGTTAAGGTTAGCAACAACACCTTCTAAACAGGTGATATCCAAATGCTTTGCATCATCTGAAAATACCAAACTTGTCGCTAGCAACATGCCGTCATTGCGTAGCGCTTGACGCGGCTCATACTCCGTTTCAAAATCCATTTCCTGCAGAGCCTCGGTGGCGTCTACTTCCTGTTTAAACTGTTCAACTGTTTCTGCTATTGCTTCAGGTTGAGTGCGCTTTGCTTCTTGGGAGTGGGCTTCCGGCAAATGCGCTTCTGCATTTAATGCCGCCCACAGCTGCCTAGCAAAACGGTAGGTAAACCATAAAGCAAGCTCAGTATCATCGCTTAGGCCAACACGGAACAATAGCCTGTCTTGCACTTTGTCGTAACTTAAATTCAGTTGCTGAATCCCAGCCTCTGACGGTTTCTCTAACGGTTCATTTTCTTCTGTCAAATTTTGATACTCCTACATTCAATCTATACGCTTAATTTTTTTAAAGCTAGCTCTTGAAATTAATAACATCACCCCAAGTTAGCAATCTATAAGCGAGAGTGCTAAAATCTCGCGCATTACATTATTTATTAACATTTGCTAGTTTAAGCATAACCCAAGGAGAAATCTAATGAAAATTCGTCCATTACATGATCGCGTCGTTGTTAAACGCTCAGAAGAAGAACGCACAACCGCATCAGGTATTGTTATTCCAGACTCTGCAACAGAAAAACCTGCTGAAGGAACTATCCAAGCAATTGGTACTGGTAAAAAAGACGACAATGGCAAATCTATTGCGTTAGACGTAAAAGTTGGCGATAAAGTGCTATTTAAAAACTACGGTGGCACACCCGTTAAAGTAGACGGTGAAGAGCTACTTGTAATGACAGAAGATGACATTCTTGCAATTATCGAATAATGTCGATTGGCTTTAATGGCCGCGTAATTGCAAAACAGAAACCAAAACAAATTATCAAATAGTAATTAGGAGAGTTTAAATGGCAGCAAAAGATGTGAGATTCGGCGATGACGTTCGCCAAAAAATGGTCGCAGGCGTAAATGTATTAGCAAACGCTGTGCGTATAACTTTAGGCCCTAACGGCCGCAATGTCGTATTAGAGCGCTCATTCGGCGCCCCTACCATCACTAAAGATGGTGTTTCAGTGGCTAAAGAAATCGAGCTCAGCGACAAATTCGAAAACATGGGCGCACAAATGGTGAAAGAAGTCGCTTCTAAAACCAATGATGTTGCTGGCGACGGTACAACAACAGCAACCGTATTAGCCCAAGCGATTATTCGCGAAGGCATGAAATCAGTTGCTGCTGGCATGAACCCAATGGATTTAAAACGTGGCATTGATAAAGCAGTAGAAGCAGCAACAGCCGCACTACAAGCACAATCAAAACCATGTACAACCAGTAAAGAAATTGCTCAAGTAGCCTCTATCTCAGCAAACTCTGACGCGTCTGTTGGCCAAATCATTGCAGATGCAATGGAAAAAGTAGGTAAAGAAGGCGTGATTACGGTTGAAGACGGCTCTGGCCTAACGAATGAGCTAGACGTTGTTGAAGGTATGCAATTTGATCGTGGTTACTTATCACCCTATTTCATTAACAATGCTGAGCGTCAAATCGCATTGCTAGAAAACCCATACGTGTTATTGCATGACAAAAAAGTCTCAAATATCCGTGATTTATTACCAACATTAGAGCAAGTTGCTAAAGAAAGCCGCCCACTCTTAATCATCGCTGAAGATATCGATGGTGAAGCACTCGCAACTTTGGTTGTTAACAACATCCGCGGCATCTTAAAAACAGTGGCCGTTAAAGCACCTGGTTTTGGTGACCGTCGTAAAGCCATGTTGGAAGACATTGCGATTCTTACTGGCGGTACTGTTATCGCTGAAGAAGTTGGTCTTAAACTAGAAGAAGTCACACTAGAGCACCTAGGTACTGCTAAACGTATTGAGATTGGTAAAGAAAACACCATCATCATCGATGGTGCTGGTGCAGAAGACAGTATCAAATCACGTATTAGCCAAATCAAAACAGAAGTAGAAGCTTCTACCAGTGATTACGATAAAGAAAAACTGCAAGAACGCGTTGCTAAATTAGCTGGCGGTGTTGCAGTGATTAAGGTTGGCGCAACAACTGAGATTGAAATGAAAGAGAAAAAAGCACGTGTTGAAGATGCACTACACGCAACACGCGCAGCTGTTGAAGAAGGCATTGTTGCTGGTGGTGGTGTTGCACTCATTCGTGCACGTGACGCCATTGCCAAAGTAAAAGGTGACAACCTGGATCAAGAAGCTGGTGTTAAAATCGTTTTACGTGCGGTTGAAGAGCCACTACGTCAAATCGTAAACAATGCAGGTGCCGAGCCTTCAGTCGTTGTCAACAATGTTGCAGATGGCAAAGGTAACCACGGTTACAACGCAGCCAATGAGACTTATGGCGACATGATCGAAATGGGCATTCTTGACCCAACCAAAGTCACACGTTCAGCGCTACAAAACGCAGCTTCAGTTGCTGGCTTAATGCTAACAACTGATTGCATGATTGCTGATGCGCCACAAGATGCTGCAGCTGCAGCGCCTGCGATGCCTGATATGGGTGGGATGGGCGGAATGGGTGGAATGGGCGGCATGATGTAATTTCAATCATCACTTCTTCGGTGATGCGTCGTTGGCTTCACCGTTTGCACCTAGTCTTACTAAAAGTAATGCCTTCGTTGCAAACGGCTTACCGCCTAGCCTCACCTTCGAATTGAAGTTGAAATATGCTTTCCTTAGCACTTAAGCTAATTTAAAAGCCTCACTTGTGAGGCTTTTTTTCTATAAATTTTGATTCTCAGCACTGTTCTATAAATCCCGTTCTGCTTGACTTTTAGGCCATTAAATGTTGATAATAAAACCGTAAGTTCACATTTTTTCTTAACGACTCTTGCAATAAGTATTAAATATACTGACATTTACCTCATTGATACTGAACCCACATCTAAAAATCACCCAATAATGAAGAAAATATTACTACGGGCTTCACTGGTATGCTGGCTAATATCACTAGCCCTACCTGCACTCCTCGCGTCAAGACATCCGGAATCATCAGTTTCTGGATTAAATATATTGATTCTTGGTTGGCTTGGATTTGCTGGAGTTAAAGATGGTGTTAACCTTATAGCAATACTTGCTTGGTGGGCAAACCCTTTGTATTTAATAGCTTTTGCTAAGTTAGTAAACAATCCTAAAATCGATACTATTACACCTCATATTGCAGTTTTCCTTGGCCTACTAACTTTTTTATTAAGTAGTTACGCTATAAATGCAGTGCCTAGCTTTACAACAGTAACCGGGTATGGTCCAGGAGTGATGTTTTGGTTAGCATCTTTGCTATTACTTGGTTACAGCTCATGTCTTGCACGTCAATTAAAGTTGTTAGGAAGGCTCTATTTAGCTATTGCCTTTGTAATTAGCTTATTCTACATAACTCAAATTTGTTTAAGATATGCTTTTTCGAATCAAAGCGAGAAAGCGATGCTTCCAGCATATGCTGCGAAAAGAGGGAGAGTATGCTCTGTTAATGCAAGACCTCTGAAAATACCAAAACAAGAAAGCATCATAGAAATAGATGCCATAAATACTAATAATTGGATTAGTACAATTCACAGCTATGGAATTGATAAAATTCAGGCTAATGGCCATCAATACAGAGCATTTAATGACGATGAAAAAAACAATGTAGAAGCAAGAAAACCTCCCTACATGTATAAAGAAGAAATTATCACCCCTGCTAGGTATTTACTCAAAGTGGAAGGGTATCATCCGTACAAAACAAAAAAGAGTTCGATTCGTATGGTTATTATGGATACAAAAGAACACAAAGTTATTGGCGAACTTATACATAACCCAGGTGATACATTTAGATATTGCCCTACTTTACCTACCTACTCTTCTCCACAAAAGAAAAACCATGAGGAGGTAATTCAGTGGCTGGCGCCTTTTATTTCTCATAGCTCGCACAAGCCGAATTAGCCCCAATGACGAAAATCAAGGAAAATCAAGGGGTCAGCCAGCTTGATTTCTATGGCTAAACGTGCTGTGATTCCATCCCCAGTTTTGGCGCTCAGCGTCGGTCATACTAATGTAAATTCTATCCCCAGCAATGGATAGTTCTTCTGATATTAGGGTGCATAGCGCATCTGAAAATGCTTTTCTGTCACCGGGCAAATCAACAGGGTCAGACTCCATTGATTTATTTCACCTCGGCTTTATACCTTTCTGGCTCTTGCACATCTAATATTTCACGCAGGACTGAGGTAGCATAATATCCAGCTGATAATGAAAAGGTGAGCTGCAATTGCGACTCGTCTAGCCATTGCCATGTCATACCCTCTGGTATAGCGGCCAAAGCCCGACGATCTTGCGTTAGGCCTGCATGCTCCATGCCTTCACATAACGGTGCATGTTGTTTGGCAATGGTGTTTTCCAAGTCAGCAGCTGCGTCAGTAGTAGCCACACGCCCCCGGCCCCATAGTGCGCCTGTGGCTGCGCCCGGGTTATTTAAATCAGCATCATCTAACACATCACCTTCTAGCGTTTTGCCCCATAGCCCATCGTTAATGCGTTCTGCGAGTATTTCATTAAAAACAAAAGAGCGGACTGCGGATAAATAAATGCCTTTCATCTTTGGGTTGCGTACACGAATCTCGCGCGACACCATCAAGCGCCCTTGTTCGACATTGCCGCCATCGTGTCCAAATCGCTGAGGGCCAAAATAGTTAGGCACGCCATGCGCTTGAATCTGTTTTAAGTTAGCTTCAATAAGCGCTTGTTCGCCTTTCACATCCCGCAACAGAATATCAAACTGATTGCCCAATAAATCCCCACGGCGCAATTTTTTAACATGGCGGGTTTGTGCCAACACGGTGAATTCATCATGCGTTAACTGCATCAGGTCAGGTGTTTCTCCTTTTGGAAAATAGATGCTAAACCACTGCTCAGTAATGGCATAACGGTCTTTCAAACCTGCGTAACCGACATCGTTTTCTTTTACCCCTGCATAGTCAGCTAGGCGTTGTGCAACATAGGCTGTATTTGCGCCGTCTTTTTTAACCTGTAACCAAATATGTTCGCCCTCACCTGACGGCAATGCCAAAGGCAGTTCTGTGACCCGAAAGTCTGCATTATGCAGCTTGAGCGTTCCGCGTGCGTGTGTTTCAGGGTAGGTTTTTGGCCACTGGGGTAGTGATGTATAGGTCATTCAGTCTAACTTTTAGAAAAATTATGCTATTTGGTGTCAGAGTAACATTAATTGGTAGGCAAAATAGTCTTAACAACATACCATTGCACACCCGAAATAATTTCGGTTCTGGGCAATCAATAGGGTCAGACTCCATTGATTTATCTTTCAGCTCGCGTAGGGCACAATAACTAAAAGGCATTGCGCTGTATGGCTAAAACGTGCTGTGATTCCATCCCCAGTTTTGGCGTTCAGAGTCGGTCATGCTAATGTAAATTCTATCCCCAGCGATGGATAGTTCTTCTGATATTAGGCTGCATAGCGCATCTGAAAATGCTTTTCTGTCACCGGGCAACCCTAAAGACCGATAATCTAACAATGCGGTCGGGGCATCGCTGCCACCCATCGACATCGGCGTTTTTTGATCAACAGAAATCATCACATAGCTTTCCGGCTTGCCGCTGGCTTTTGACACAGTAGCACTGGCTTTTTTGATCAATGCTGATGCATCACTAACTTCTTGGTTTGTCTTAATGTTTAGGTAGGGCATTGCTCGCTCCTTTATCTTTAATCAACATTATCTAAGCTTACTGTTCTATTTTTTTTAAATCAAGTTTAAAAAATCAGGCGCATCGTTTTTTTACATAGTCTCTTTACCCACGATACGCTACTATATTGCTTAAGTATTTTAGGGAGTTTTTATGGCACAACTTGGCTCTATCATCCAGCAGATTGAGGCAGCAACGCAAACCAAACTGAGCAACTACACGCTGAGCTCAGTTGGCGGTGGCTGCATTAACACAGCGTATAAAGTCTCTGCAGGTCATCAGCATTATTTTATTAAAGTGAACTCGCCCCAGTTATCTGCGATGTTTGAAGCAGAAGCGGCTGCGTTAGCAGAAATGAGTGAGCTTAATTGTGTGCGTGTTCCTAAAGTGATCACTTATGGCACCGCAGATGGCCACAGCTATTTAGCCTTGGAATATATTGCGCTGGGCAGCATGCGCGGGGACGCTGCAAAGTTATTCGGACAGCAGTTAGCACAATTACATCAACAGGCAATGCCCTACTTCGGCTGGCATATCGACAATACGATTGGCAGCACGCCACAAATTAACGATCGTGAAGATGATTGGCACACGTTCTGGCAGCAACATAGGCTGGTGCAACAATTAGAATTCGCTGCGCAAAATGGTTACGCGGGACGGGTGCAAGATAGAGGCATGCTGTTAAGCGAAAGTCTGCATGTGTTTTTTGACAATTACACCCCGCATCCTTCCATGCTGCATGGTGATTTATGGGGCGGTAATGCAGCGGGCGATGAGCAAGGCAACCCAGTGATTTTCGACCCTGCTAGTTATTATGGTGACCGAGAAACCGATATCGCCATGACTGAATTATTTGGTGGTTTTGGCCATGATTTCGCCAGCGCCTACAATGCTGAATATCCACTAGAAGCGGGTTACGCTGTCCGCAAAACACTTTATAATTTGTATCACATTCTTAATCATTTAAATTTATTTGGTGGTGGCTACTTAAGCCAAGCTGAATCAATGATTGAGCAACTGTTATCAGAAACTTAAAAGGTGTCAAAGTGAGTATGAATCAAATTAAAGTATTATTTGTTTGTATGGGCAACATCTGTCGCTCACCTACGGCTGAAGGTGTTTTTAACCACATGGTGAATGAACTCGGCACAGCAGATCGTTTCCATCTGGATTCAGCAGGCACGCATGCCTACCATGTGGGTGAAAGCCCTGATGCGCGTGCACAACAAACGGCGGAAAGCCGTGGTGTTGATCTGTCCTACATTCGTGCACGTAAATTCACGGCTGGCGACTTTGAAACGTTTGACTATATCTTAGCGATGGATACGGATAATTACGATATCTTGAGGGAGGCATGCCCCAGCGAGCACCAGCATAAAGTAAAACTGTTTTTAGAATTTGCGACAGAGCATCCAGAACGCGATGTGCCTGATCCTTATTATGGTGGTCAGCACGGCTTTGAGCATGTGTTTGATTTAGTTGAAGCCGCCTCTCAGGGCTTCCACGACACTGTACTTTAACTTTAGCACTCTAATCTAGCAGCACTCTAGCCAGCGCATAGGACGGACTCGCTTGTCGTCCGCCGCATGATTGAACTGTCTGAATAGAACTGGCTGACTAGTTCACCAAGGCAGCTCTTCACCATTGGTATGCCAAAAGGTGCCTGAGTTTGATAGTTCCAGCGCGTCCATCCGTTTGAGTAAGCCATCTACCGATTCGTCAGTGTTGATCAAACCACCATGACCAGTCATATCGGTCCGTACCCAGCCAGGATGTAAAATAGCGACTGCAATGCCCTGTGGTTTTAAGTCGATTGATAAGGATTTACCCGCTGCATTTAACGCGGATTTTGACATGCGGTAGGCATAGCTGCCACCAGAATCATTATCGGCAATCGAACCCATACGGCTGGTGACTAAGCCCACTTTGGATCCCTTGCTTAAGTTATTCATTAACGCGTGAGTGACTAACAATGGGCCTAAGCTGTTGACCTCAAACATGCGTTTAAAGCTTTCAATTGCAGTTGTGCTAATGTCATTTAAACCAAGGCCGCCAGCAATCCCTGCATTATTAATCAACCAGTCAACCTTACGGCCATCCAGTTTTGCGACTAATTGATGCAAACTATCTGGATCACTCACTTCTACATTTTCGATCACTTCAACACCGAGCGCTTGTAATGCTGGCGTTGCTGACCGACAGGTGGCAATCACATCAAAGCCACGCTGTTGCAGTTGCGTACAAAATTCTAGCCCTATCCCACGGCTACTACCTGTTACTAATGCTGTTTTTGCCATGTGTTTACTCCTTATCGTTTTATACGTTAGATTGTTGCGAGATTTCTTTTTCAGCCTAACTTCAGGCCTGCAGCAAATCCTACCGTAGCACTCACACCGCGGCTGGTGATTCTTGACAAACGATCCATTAAAAATCCGCCTGTGCTTTTCACTGCACCGCCAGCAACATCAGCTGCATTCTTTAAACTTTCATCACTGATGTCAGTTATGCCGTAATATTCAAAAGCAAACATGGCAACAATGGCTGCACCACCAACAAATAAAGCGATCTTAAGCGCTTTTTTAGCAAAATAACCTACTGCGATACCAATAATAAATGGCGCGCCTACATCTCCTAGTAAGAACTGACTTGATAACCAATCAACCTGACCACTTTCTACGGCTACTTCTTCATCCATGATTTTTAGCTTTCGTATAAACTCATGACCATTCTATTACAAAAAACAACCTCCTCTAATTAAACGAACAATTCGCGTATAATCCCCCCTTCAAAAAAATCAAATACTAATCATTAGGAAACAACATGAAAGCAATTACCGTCACCCAGCCAACTGAAGCTGAGTTAAAAGCAATGGGCACAGCATACTGGCCAACATGGGAGAAAGAAATATCGACTTTCCCTTGGGCGTTCGTCACAACTGAAAATGCATTAATCTTAGAGGGTGAATGTGAAATCACACCTGAAGATGGTGGTGCTTCAACGACATTCAAAGCCGGTGATTTAGTGGTATTCCCCAATGGCTATAAAGGCACTTGGGAAGTGAAGAAACCACTTAAAAAGCAATTCAAACACAGCGATGGTAACTTTGCTAAATGCTTTTTTTGCGGCTTAAAGATAATGTCGAATCGCATGAAATCAATGCTGAAATAAAACGTAATGTTATTCACTCAACAGTGAATGAACAACACCTCAAACACATAAACAACGAAAGAAAATAATACAATGGCAAACGAACTAAAAACCTTAACCCAACGCTTAAGTTATATTGTTGGCGAAAACATGGCAACTCAACTCAAAAATGATGGCATTGATCTAGATGCAGATGCATTAGTACTGGCCATTACCGATGTAGCTGCTGGTAATGCATCACGCTTATCTGAAGAAGACAAAAGAAACACGGTTGAAGAAATGCAAAAAGTGAACCAAGAGCAGCAACAAACTGCTAACGCTGGGAAATCAGAAAAAAATATAGCAGAGGGCACAGCTTACCTAGCAGAGAATAGTAAAAAAGATGGGGTTAAAACGACCGACAGTGGCTTGCAATATAAAGCAATCGTCGCTGGTGATGCTGAAAAACCAAAAACAACGGATACGGTAAAAGTGCATTACAAAGGTACACTGATTGATGGAACGGTATTTGATAGCTCTTATGACCGCGGTGAACCAGCTACTTTCCCTGTTAATGGTGTGATTCCTGGTTGGGTTGAGGCACTGCAATTAATGGGCGTTGGCGATAAGTTTGAGCTGGCTATTCCTTCTGAATTAGCTTATGGCGCAAACGGTAGTGGTCCATCTATTGGTCCTGATGCGACCTTAGTGTTTGAAGTTGAATTGCTCAGTATTGAGTAATGGTAAAATGACCACGTAATATTGGGCGTGTAATATCACGCCCAATATTAGCGATTACAAAACCCATGGAGACGCTATACTATTTAACATGTTATTTCATCAGTCAATTGCTCGTTCGTTTAAAACCATCCTATTAAGTGCTGTTGTCGCTGCTAGTCTGGTTGCCTGTTCGGACAAGGAAGCAGCCGCGCCAGCAACTGTTGAGTTAACAAAGATCACTGGATTAAAGTCGCCTGAATCAGTTGTGCAGGCCAACAATGGCAAGATTTATGTGTCTGAAATTAACGAATTTGGCAAAGACGGCGATGGCCAAATTAGCGTGATTGAAAATGGCCAAGCCAGCTTGTTTGCTGATGGGTTTGATGACCCTAAGGGCTTAGTTATTATTGGTGATTGGCTGTATGTGGCGGATAAAACTCAAATTTGTAAAATTAACTTAGCCGATGCTTCACAAGTAGAGGTATTCGTACCAGCAAGTGCTTTTCCTAAACCACCTCAATTTTTAAATGATTTAGAAGCTGACCCGCAAGGTAATTTATACGTATCTGATAGTGGTGATATTTTAGGCACAGGCAAAGGCGGCGTGATTTATAAAATTAATGCTAGCGGTGAAGTGACTAAGTTAGTGGATGGTGCAGATAATGCATTAGTGATGGCACCTAATGGCTTGCTGGCTGATGACACTGGCAAGTTTTTAATATTTGTTGATTTTACTTCAGGCGTTTTATATACCTTAAATACTGAGACCAGTGAAGTCTCTGATATTGGTGAGGGCTTTGGCGGGGGTGACGGCCTTGTACATCATTCCAGCGGTACGATGTATGTAAGTGATTGGAAGAATGGCAAGGTGTTTGCTGTAGGGATAGACGGTGAAATTACTACCGTAGGCCCGCAATACCAAGCGGCTGCTGATATCGCGCTGACTAAAGATGAGCGCTATTTGATGGTACCAGATATGAAGGCTGGTGAACTAGACTTTATAGATTTACAGCATATTGACCTGACAAAATAATTTGTCATTTACAATTTAAAGCGTAACGCACAGCAGCGTTGGTATTAGCCGTTGAGTAATATTAAATAATTGGTAGTGTTAGAGGGCGGATTAAAAATAGATTGAACTGTTTCGGCTTATGCTTCGACATATAGTTAACAACTATTAATTCACAACGATAGAAAATTTAATATCGACCCGGGAGAGAAAGTCATGTTAGCTCAACACTATTTAAAAAAATCATTCACAATCTTTATTCGCCTGCTACTTATTTGCGCCGCCATTATTCCATCAGTCGCACTTTCAGGTGGCAGTGATGGCGTGCCATTCACACCGAATACGTTCGATGTGGAAATAGCAACTATGAGCAGAAATGATTTACATGTCTATAGCCAAAACCATAGATATACCGAACTTGGACTTTACCGTGACCTTCCATTTACTACCAATGTGTCCGCAGCGCTTGGGAATCGTGCACGGCTGAGCTCTATTGATGTATCGGTCAAAGCGAAGTCGATCTTTAACGAGACGTCCTTTCAACCTGTTTTTAGTGTTAGTCCGGCTGTCAATGGACATCAACCGGGGGAATTAACCGATTATCCAAGTACAGGCCGTATGAGTTGGCTTCATCAAAGAGCAGATCTTGATCATAGAGTGCTTGCCAGGTTTGCTATTGAAGCGTGTCGGCAAAATGCAGATAGCTGGGTTAATGGGGGAAATTCAATAGAGAGCCATTTTTCTCGAGACCATATATTGCAATTAAATTTTGAATATCGTCTTAAATTAAACAGTTGGTGGCACAACAGACATCCTAACACCAGAATCCCCCTCACTCAAGAAAATAGTGGAACCTATACTCGCCTAGTCCGTACGGAAAAAAATATTGTCTGCCATAGCAATACAGCCCGAGCACCTCGTCCGCCCTCTAATCAGTTTGTTGTTCACCAGGTTAAATTCAACTTTTATCCTCCAAGAATAAAGAAACCAGGACAGTGTAGAGTCGGCGGGAGGTTTGAGTTTAGGACTAATACACCTCATAAACTTATTCGTTTCAAAATCGTTCATGAGCACAATCGGCAAGATTACAACTATGTTAATTATAGTAACCGCACTACTCGCCCAAGCGTAATATCAGCCGATGAAAATGGTATAGCATCTGGTAGGTGGGGCTTTACGGTTCCTAACCGCAGAGGAGCGGGATATCAGCAAAATAAAATAGGTCGGGTGAGAATTATTGGAACATCAGAAGCCTTTGAATCAGAATTATTAACTTATGAAAAAAACTGCAATGCACCTGGTGTTGATGTAGATATTAAAAAATTAAGGGTTAATCCAAAGTTACGGATCCCAAAAGACCAGTTTCCAGGACACGCTCCTATTGTTAGGCCAGGTGCGCCAGATACTCGCCTACAGCAAAGTGGAAACACGCCAGTAATAAAGCTAGACAAACCAAATACTGGTATCAAAAAGCACCAGTTGCCAAATAGCGCACCTGCGATCAAGCCAGTAGAGCCAAGCTCACGCATATTGTTGCCAAAACAGGCGCCTGCGATAAAGTCAGGGGTTCCTGATTCGCAGCTAAAACAACTGCAACCACCTAAAAACGCACCTGCTTTAGAACCTGTACTGGAAAAGGGAAAAACACCTACTCTCAAGCCAGGGCTAAAAAAGATCAATTAAATAATAAATAGAATCAGAAAAAAATTACCACTCTTCCAGTATCACTGAGTCAAAAAAGCCCAGAATACACAACCGTGCTAGCACACGGTAAAATGAACGACATATGCAATTACACTACCAATCTATCGGGCAAGGCCAACCACTCATCCTGCTTCACGGTTTATTTGGGTCTGCTGACAACTGGGGCGCAGTTGCCAAACACTTCTCTCAAACACACCAAGTGATTAGTGTTGATTTGCGTAATCATGGCAGATCGCCACACAGTGATTCACAAAGCTATACGGATATGGCGAATGATTTGCTTGAGCTGTGTAATTCGCTGGACTTAGACACTATTCATTTGCTCGGCCACTCACTTGGTGGAAAAGTAGCTATGCAATTTGCAACACAACACCCTGAACATGTTGACCAATTGATTATTGTTGATATGGCCATGCGAGCTTATGCAGATGAGCACACGCATTTGATTGACGCAATGATGGCAGTTGATCTTTCAGCGATACTAACCCGAAATGCAGTTGACCAAGCATTAAGCAGCACAATCCCTAACGCAATGGTGCGCCAGTTTTTGCTAATGAATCTGGTCA
>JAZGEZ010000028.1:0-20398 GCA_036479055.1 Methylophilaceae bacterium
TGCCGCCTAATGTAACACCATGATACAAGGTGCAATCATCGCCAATAACAGCTGTTTCACCAATCACAATGCCCATGCCATGGTCCATAAAAAAACGACGACCTATTGTTGCGCCTGGGTGAATCTCGATGCCAGTTAAAAAGCGACCAAAATGTGAGAACAAACGACCAAGCCAGTAAAAACGAATGCTCCACAACCAGTGGCTAAAGCGATGCATGATGAGCGCATGGACACCAGGGTAAGTGGTGAGCACTTCAAAATGGGTGCGCGCCGCAGGGTCGCGATCAAATACGATGGAGATGTCTTGTTTTAAGTGATCAAACATGGCGCTTAAATAATGGTGAATAAAGGCGATATTATGCCATAAAAATTAATTCTTGACTAAAATACTAGGTTTAATTAATGGAGGTAAGCTAAGGAGAAAGTAGTGAAAACGAAGTTGACATTGGATGTGAAAAAATCAACTTCACCTGCAGCAGATATCCCAAAAGTCGAGGCGCCGGCCGACCCTATAGCAGCAGAGAAGCCGGTTGTTGAAGTGCCCGCTGCTAACTAATTAGTTTTTCGTGGGTTTGCGCGGCTTTTGTGTCAGTGTGAGTACGCCACGTAATAAGCTGACTTCTTCTTTTTCTAACTGAGCGCGAGCATAAATACGGCGCAAGCGCTCACCTAATTTTTTTGGTTCATTCGGGTTTAAAAAACCAATTCCTATTAATGTTTCCTCCAGGTGCGCATAAAAACGTTCTAAGTCTTCATTGAGAGCGCGCTCAGGCTTTTCTTGAGGTTCTATTTTCCCATCAGTAATCGCCATGCGAAGCTCATAACAAATAATTTGTACAGCGGCAGCAAGGTTAAGCGATGAATATTCAGGGTTGGCTGGTATCATCGTTAATCGTTGGCAACAGCCCAGTTCAGCATTGCTAAGCCCACTGATTTCAGTGCCAAATACAAATGCGACTGGCTGCGTTGTGGCAATACTAGACGCCTCGATAGCCGCCTCCCTCGCATTGACTGCTTCATGTGATAAATATCGTTTTCTAGCACTTACGCCAACCGCAAAAGCGCAGCCAATCAGCGCTTCACTTAGCGTCTCAGTAACAACAGCCTTCTCTAGCAAATCTTCCGCGCTAGCGGCTAATGAGCTTGCTTGTGCATCAGGAAACTGCTTTGGCTTGACCAAGTAAAAATGACTTAAGCCCATGGTTTTTAGTGCGCGTGCAGCAGAGCCTATATTGCCAGGATGGCTGGTTTGGCAAAGCACAATACGGATGTTATTTAAAATATTACTTTCGTCGCTGTGCTGCGTTGTTCCCAAACAATTGCTCCTTATAGCTAGCCAGTATGCTGTGATAACTATTCAGCTACGTTGCCATCAATGATAAAATAGCATTTTAACAGCTCTTTACGAAAACCTCATATGCACCCGATGTTAACCCATGCCGTCAAGGCAGCACGCCAAGCTGGCGATATTATTAATTTTGCCTCTCGCGATTTAGGCCAATTAAAAATTCAAACAAAAACGTTTAATGATTTTGTCAGTGAAGTGGATAAAGCAGCAGAGCAAGCCATTATTGACACCATTAAAGAAGCGTATCCTGATCATGGGTTTTTGGGTGAGGAGAGTGGAGATACTAATAAAGAAGCGGACAATATTTGGATTATTGACCCGCTAGATGGCACCACCAACTTCCTACATAGTTTTCCGCAATATTGCGTGTCGATTGCCTTGCAAGAACAAGGTGTGCTGACACAAGCTGTTATTTATGACCCTGTGCGTAACGACTTATTCACCGCAACCAAAGGCCGCGGCGCATTTTTGAACGACAAAAGAATCAGAGTGGGTAGCCGTATTAAATTGCAAGAAGCACTGGTTTCGACAGGCTTCCCTTTCCGTGAGTTTTCGTATCTAGATACCTACATGGATATGTTAAAAGACATGATAAAAAACACCACAGGCATTCGCCGCCCTGGTTCGGCAGCATTGGATTTAGCCTACGTGGCAGCAGGCTTTTCTGATGGATTCTTTGAGCTTAATCTGTCCGCTTGGGACATTGCCGCAGGTGCATTGCTAGTGCAAGAGGCTGGCGGTATTGTCGGTGATTTTGAAGGGAATGGCAGCTGGCTGGAAACAGGTAATATCGTTGCAGCCAACCCAAAAGTATTTGCACAAATGCTGCAATTGCTCGCACCTTATTTAACAGATGCGATGAAAACACCTAAAAGCTAGGTGCTTAATGTTCGCTGGTTAACTCACGCTTAACCAAACCAGCCATCTCAATGAGCATGTCATCAGGGTTTAGCTTTGCACTTTTGAAAAAGTCGATCTTATATTGTTCATCATTGGTCAGCTTTTCTAAATCTACTGTACCCATCACTTCTTTGCATGCTAATAATAATTGTGCATAAACATCATAGTGGCTAGTTTGCATTTTATTTCCCTTGTAAGAAGTAAGATAACTTACCTTTAGATATGCAGGTTTTGTGCCATTTATCACGGATTGTAACCATCTGTTTTTGTTGGTTAAATTATTTACAAATCGATTGGCATGATGAAAAAATATAAGAAGTGTTGAAAAGCTGAACAAATACCAAAGCTATTTGATAGGTAGGGTTAACTATAAATGAGTAGGTGAATCAGTGTGGCTGCGATCACGTCTAGCCTGCGCTAAGCTACCCGTGCGGCAGAGAATTGCTCTCTTACGCATTAAGTAGCAAGCGGTGGAGAGAGGGAAGCTAGAGGCGTTTAAACAAAATAAATCAGATAGCAAAATCAACGGAGCCAGATGCCACTGATTTTGCCATTTGGTTTCCCATCACCTGATTACGGCCATTTAATTTTGCTAAGTATAGGTTTCTATCGGAACGCTGCTTCCAAGCACTTAAGTCATCGCCAGTATGAATCTCAGCAAAGCCAATGCTAGCGGTCACTGCTTTGTTTGGTGATAATGGAAGCAGTGCTATTTCTTTGCATATTTTTTTAGCTACAAATTGCGCTTCTCTGGCATTTGTATCATAGAGTAGCGCCAGGAATTCATCCCCGCCAATACGAAAGATAGCATCTGAACCACGTATGCGCTTTTGAAAGTAATCGCCTACGCCTTGTAGTACCTTATCGCCTGCATGGTGTCCTTGCTCATCATTAATTTCTTTAAAGTGGTCAATATCAATCATCAGGAGGCTAATAGCCATGCCTGTTCGCTGGTTTTGCCGTATAGCGGTCTCTAAATACCGGTCTAGCCGTGATCTATTGTAGAGACCTGTTAATGAGTCGATAGTGGCTAATGTTTCAAGTTTTAATTGCTGTTTTGAAATATATTGTATAAAAACACCCGCGAAAATACTAGTGGTTAGCAGGGTGGCTGCATAACGGATTGCGACAGGATGTTCTAATAACTGCCATGCTTCAGTGACTGCTAATGTAAAAAGAAGCGCGTTGGCTATCCAAGCATGGCGTCCTGGTAGTAGAAAATAGAATGTGAGTATAGCGGGGTATGTCCATAGTGCGCCCATTAGCCCAATTTCTCGAAAAGCAAAGATTAAAAAGAAGATAGCGCATGGCACTAAGCCTAGCGATATGACTAGCGGTTGATAACGATTACGTAGGCAATTCCAAGTATTGATAGCGCATAAGAGAACAATCGTTGAAGTCCCAATACCTAACATGGTGCGCCCTTGAATAAAGTTATTAATGGTAAATGGGGTTAAAACGATGGCTGCAACAGCCGTAATAATGAGCGCTGATCTAATTTGAAAGTCTGTTGACTGGGCGGCTTCTTCTATAGATAAGCTCATATAAAGCAGTCTATAGCACTGGCTTCATATTGCAATAGTTAACATAACGAATTCGAAATTGATCGTGTTGGACTCTATTGGTTTATATTTTTTGTTGTCGCTAATCGGTTTTTCCTCTAAAGTGATTGGCAGTCAATTAATGCGATTTAACGCCTCTTTTCCATTGTAATTAATCTATGAACCTAGAAAAACACCCTCCGGAAAAACACACGCCGATGATGCGTCAGTATTTGACACTAAAAGCACAGCACCCAGATATGCTGTTGTTTTTCCGTATGGGGGATTTTTATGAGTTGTTTTTTGAAGATGCAGAAAAAGCAGCCCGTTTATTAGGCATTACCCTCACGCACCGAGGTAAAAGCAATGGTGAGCCGATTAAAATGGCAGGTGTGCCGTACCATGCGGCAGAGCAGTATTTAGCCAAGTTAACTAGGCAAGGAGAGGCGGTTGCTATTTGCGAGCAGGTCGGTGAAGTGCCAGCAAAAGGCAGCCCAAATAAAGGCCCCGTAGAGCGAGCAGTCACGCGTATATTAACGCCAGGTACGTTAACGGATGCAGCGCTGTTAGATGAGACACGAGACAATGTACTACTTGGGATTTGTATTGGAGAGGGTTTAGTGGGGCTTGCCAGACTTAACTTGGCATCGGGCGCGTTTGTGCTGAGTGAAATTGCAATTGGTTTTTTAGCACAAGAATTAGCGCGTATTAACCCCGCTGAGATTGTCTGCGCAGAGGATGTGCAACATGATGCGATTGAGGGTCATCAAGCACCCAAAAAACAGATTGCCGCTTGGCAGTTTGATATTGAAACGGCTACTAATGTATTAACCAAGCAACTAAACACCCGTGACTTAAATGGTTTTGGATGTGCCGAGCTCACAGTCGCCGTATCGGCGGCAGGTGCGTTACTGGAATATGTCAAACATACGCAGCGCACTTCATTGCCACATATTACTGCGCTCACAGTTGAGCAGACTAGCCAATATATTCAACTAGATGCGGCAACTCGCCGTAACTTAGAGATTGACACCACGCTGCGTGGCGAAGCATCCCCAACTTTGTATTCATTACTTAATACGACTGAAACAGCCATGGGCGCACGTTTGCTACGCCATTGGTTGCACCATCCATTGCGAGATAGAACGTTGGTGATAAAAAGGCATGATGCAGTAGCTGACCTACTTAAAAGAAATACGCAAGTTACGCTACCTGACTTGCTAAAACAGATTGCAGATATTGAGCGTATTACAGCACGTGTCGCTTTAAAAACTGCACGCCCAAGAGACTTATCTGCACTTAGAGATAGCCTAAGTCAATTACCAGCATTGCAAGATGCTTTGCAAGACAGCGAGGCTAGCTTGCTAGAAATGCTAGTAGTTAACTTGGAAGCCACACCCGATGTCGTGCAGTTGTTGAGTAAAGCAATAAAGTCAGAGCCGTCAGCATTGTTGCGTGAGGGCGGTGTGATTGCAGATGGATTTGATGCAGAGTTAGATGCATTGCGTGCATTGCAAACGAATCACGGTGATTTTTTACTGGAGTATGAAACGGCAGAAAAAGAGCGGACAGGTTTAAGTCATTTAAAAGTAGAGTACAACAGTGTGCATGGTTTCTATATTGAGATCAGCCGTGCACAAGCTGAAAATGCACCGACAGAATATCGTCGCAGGCAAACGCTTAAAAATGTAGAGCGGTTTATCACCCCTGAACTAAAAACATTTGAGGATAAGGTGCTTAGCGCTAATGAACGTGCCTTGGCTAGAGAGAAAGCGTTGTATGCGGAGGTGTTAAACCAGTTGATACCGCATATTGCAACACTACAAACCAATGCCGGTGCAGTGGCAAGCTTGGATGTTTTATGTTGCTTTGCTGAGCGCGCAGATAGTTTAGATTATGTCCAGCCACAATTTGTGCAAGAGAGTGGTTTGGAAATTGAAGCCGGAAGGCATCCTGTTGTGGAAGCGTTAACACAACCTTTTGTTTCAAATACTGTGGCATTAAATACGTTTAGACAGTTACTGCTCATTACTGGCCCCAATATGGGCGGAAAATCGACCTTTATGCGGCAAACCGCTTTAATCGTATTGCTGGCCTATTGCGGTTGCTATGTTCCTGTAGATGTCGCTAAAATCGGTGAAATTGACCGTATATTCACAAGAATAGGGGCTTCTGATGACTTGGCTGGTGGGCGTTCTACCTTTATGGTGGAAATGACAGAAACCGCTAATATATTACACAATGCGACTGAGAAAAGTTTGGTGCTGCTAGATGAGATCGGACGAGGTACTAGTACGTTTGATGGGCTGAGTTTGGCCTGGGCTGTAGCGAAACAGTTATTAGACAAGAATAAATCTTTGACTTTGTTTGCAACACATTACTTTGAGCTGACGCGGATTGTTGACGACTATAAACAAGCTGCAAATGTCCATCTGGATGCGGTGGAGCATGGTAAAGGCATTGTGTTTTTACACAAAGTGGAAGCCGGTGCTGCCAATCAAAGCTATGGTATTCAAGTCGCACAACTGGCGGGTATTCCTAAACCGGTCGTGGCTTCAGCAAAGAGAAAGCTGAGCCAGCTAGAAAATAATCAGGTGCAACAAAGTGAAGGTCAGCCAGATATGTTTGCAACGACAGCTGAACCTATAGAAACGATACAACACCCAGTTGTTAGCGAACTTGAATCGACACAGCCAGATGATTTAACACCTAAACAGGCATTAGATTTGTTGTATCAGTTGAAACGTTTGTTGTAGTTTAAGACCGTTAAGTTTCTTTTTTGATGACAACAGTACTGGCTAGTTTGTCATGCCAGCCTTGTTTCTTTTTGTCAAAACCAACCCAGATGATACCGAGTAGCAAGGGAATGGTTGAAGCGTAGTAGCCTAAGTAGCGTCCGATGAGTTGCCCAGTAGAAGGTTTGCCACCAGTTTTCGCATCAACGATAATAAGCTTAGTGACCATCTTTCCAGGCGTTGCTGATTTATAAACCCAGAATACAATCGTAGCGAAAAAGGGGAATAGGTAATTTAACAAAACATCCCAAGTCCCTTGAATCAATGACTCACTCTCCCAGTAGTCTGAACCATAGATGGCTAATAGAATGGGCATGATGATGGCTAAAAGTAATATTGTATCGATGATGGCAGCGAGCGTTCTAATCCAAAAACCCGCATATTGTTGTTCGTTCATTTTTTTGCTCTTTTATAATAAATTTAGTGATGATGGCCGCCAGCACCATGCACGTGCTTGTGATCGACTTCTTCGGTTTTTGCTTTACGTACATCGGTGATTTTGGCTGTAAACAATAAACGCTCACCCGCCCAAGGATGGTTGCCGTCTACTACGACTTTGCCATCTGCAATGTTAGTCACGGTATATAAAACCACTTCACCTTTTTCATCTTCTCCTTCAAATTGCATACCTTCTTTTAACTCCTCAGCAGGAAAAGCACTTTCAGGCTCAATTTGCACCAATTCTTCGTTGTAATCGCCAAAGGCATCTTCTGGCTCCAGTGTTACTTCTACCGTGTCACCTACGTTTTTATCGTGCATGAGCTCTTCTACTTTGGGAAAGATATTGTCATAACCACCATGCAAGTAGGCAACGGGCTCTTTGCTTTCTTCTAGTAGTTCGCCTTTACTGTTCTTAAGTTCATAAGTCATCGTTACAACGGTGTTCATGGTGATTTTCATGCGGCTTCCTAGTGAGTGTAGAGGTACAAAATTAGAATTTTAATCGGTTTGTGTGTTTTTTGCTGAGATTATTGCTCAGATTTTTCATTTTTTGACTTAGGCTAACGATTGTTTTTTTGCCTCTCTTTAATTTGGCGCCGCCAAACCCAAGGGGCTGTAGGCTTCTCATCATTCCATAAGCCAAGTTTTTTTTCACGTGCGGATCGCTCTTTTAAGGCCAAAACAAGGTCTGTTGAATAGCGGTCATTAAACCAAGCATGCCCATTTTTAAGCATAAATTCAGCCACGTTTTTCTCATCACAATACAGCTTTCCAAGCTTGCGTTGATACTTGTCTGTCCCGGTAATCCTTACTGTTATTTCAGCAGCTTCACATAACTGCATTAAAGCACGGCGTGATTTTTTGCCATAGGGTTGGTTGCGTTCAGGGGCGTCTATATTGGTAATACGTAGTCTATATTCATTGGTGTCATCCAAAATTTTGACCGTGTCGCCATCATAAAAATAGCTGATACGAACGGTTGCATGTGCGTTGAAGCTCAATGCTAGCAATACGCTTAACGCTAAAAAAATTATAATGATGAAACGTTGCATTCAGTTCTCTTGACCATGTTCATTGTCTAACAGACTATAGTTTTCGTTTGGCGTCAGTATAGTAGGCACGGCCTTCTCTAATAGGTGCGGATAATCCTTGCTGAAATGTAGGCCACGGCTTTCGCGCCGTTCCATCGCGCTTTTAACAATAAGCTCTGCGACTTGTAACAGGTTACGTAGTTCTATTAAGTCGTTAGAGATTCTAAAGTTACTGTAAAACTCATGCACTTCATCGCGTAACATGTGAATACGATGTAGGGCACGACTTAGTCGTTTGTCCGTCCGTACAATGCCAACATAATTCCACATAAAGCGGCGCAGCTCATTCCACGTGTGGATAATGAGCACCTCTTCATCTGCATCGGTGACACGACTTTCATCCCAATGCGGGAGTGCTGGCAATGCCTGAGGAGGCGCATTTAGAATTTGTTGCGCGGCAATACGCCCAAAAACCATACATTCTAATAATGAATTACTAGCTAGGCGGTTGGCACCGTGTAAACCAGTACATGAGACCTCTCCTATAGCGTATAAATTGGCAATGTCGGTATGGCCTAGTTTATCTGTCATCACACCGCCGCATGTGTAGTGTGCTGCAGGCACAACGGGAATAGGCTCACTAGTGATGTCAATGCCTAGCTCTAAACAGCGTTTATAGACGGTTGGGAAGTGTTCTTTGATAAATGCTGCGGGTTTGTGGGTAATATCTAAATAGACACATTCTAGTCCGCGCTTTTTCATCTCAAAGTCAATGGCGCGCGCCACGATATCACGTGGTGCCAGTTCAGCACGTTCGTCATGCGCAGGCATAAAACGGGTGCCGTCTGCGAGTTTTAATAGGCCGCCTTCTCCGCGTACAGCTTCTGTGATTAAGAATGACTTAGCGTGTGGGTGATATAAGCAGGTTGGGTGGAATTGTATAAACTCCATATTCGCAATGCGGCAACCAGCGCGCCATGCCATGGCAATGCCATCGCCTGTACTAACGTCAGGATTGGTTGTGTATAAATAAACCTTTCCTGCACCGCCTGTTGCTAGCGCAGTTTGTTGTGCTGCAATCGTAATGACTTTGCCAGTATTGTTGTTTAATACATAAGCACCTAAACAACTGTTTTGTGATGGCTTCTTGAGTTTTTTAGAAGTGATTAAATCAACGGCGATATGGTCTTCTAATAGCGTAATGTTGGTATGCTCACGGATTTTCTGCGACAAGGTTTTTTGTACCGCATCACCTGTGGCATCTGCAACATGCAGAATGCGACGGTGGCTATGTCCACCCTCGCGTGTCAGGTGGTAACCCGTATCGCTATCTTCTTCGCGGGTAAATTCAACACCTAAGTCAATAAGCCAATCAATGGCTTCACGGCCACTTTTTGCCACCATGCGTGTAATCTCTGTGTTGCACAATCCGGCGCCAGCGATTAATGTGTCTTCTACATGTGCTGCAATCGTATCGTCGTTATTGAGCACAGTGGCAATGCCACCTTGCGCCCAACTGCTGGCGCTATCATTAATTTTTCTTTTGCTGACAATACATACTTTTTTATGATCAGCGAGTTGTAGTGCTAGCGTTAGCCCGGCAAGGCCGCTACCAATGATAAGTGTGTCGAATTGTTGTGACATAAATGTTAATGAATGAATGAACTTATCGTAGTTTAACTGTGTCTTTATGCTTAGGCTAGCAAAGATGGAGCCGTTTTAGTTTAGTTATCGCTGGGAGAGCGCATGCTACAAACAAAAAATATTGAGAAATTGTCACGGACGAGTTTCGTTGAACCTTCACTTACATCGTATACTAGCGATGTTAAAATGAAAAAAACAGGTGAACAGGGAAGCCCGATGGCGAATAAGCCAAATGATATGCCAGTCAACGCGAATCGTGAACTAGACCAGGCATTAGTTGAACGCGCACAAGCTGGCGACAAAAAAGCTTTCGGCTTGTTGGTGGAAAAATATCACCGCAAACTAGGACGTCTGCTAAGCCGTATGGTTCGTGACCAAACGGAAGTAGAAGATATCGTGCAAGAGTCGTTTATTAAAGCGTACCGTGCATTGCATAACTTTAGAGGCGATAGCGCTTTTTATACCTGGCTGTATCGTATTGGCATTAATACCGCTAAAAATTACTTGGTTTCACTGGGGCGTAAGCCGCAGGTGCTACAAGATGTCGAAATCGAGGATGTAGAAAATTTTGAAGGTGGTCATGAAATGCGCTCGATGGAAACACCGGAAACGGCCATGGCGACAAAGCAAATTGCTGAAACTGTGAATGATGCAGTTGACAATCTCCCAGAAGATTTACGCACCGCTATTACATTGCGTGAGCTTGAAGGGCTGAGTTATGAAGAGATTGCAGTTGTTATGCAGTGTCCGATTGGCACGGTGCGTTCGCGAATATTTAGAGCGCGTGAAACGATTGCCGGTAAACTGCGTCCCTTACTCGACACGCCAGAACATAAGCGTTGGTAACATTTTGATGGTATTTAATTTATTAATAGTTTTTTGCTTTAGAGGTATGGTATGAAAAATCAATTATCCGCATTAATCGATGGTGAGTTTGAAATCGAAGATTCTGATCACATCATGACAGCAATCAAATCCAATGGCGAAGTAAAAGAAGCTTGGAAGCATTACCATTTAATCGGTGATGTGATGCGTGGTGATGTGAGCATGCAACATGATTTTAGTGCGAAAGTGATGCAAGCATTGGATGTTGAGCCAACTGTACTGGCAATTAATAAACAAGCAGAAGAACAAAAACCTAACAAGCGTAAGGTTAAAACACCTATGTTTTGGTCAGTTGCTGCCTCTGCTGCTGCGGTTATGTTTGTTGGCATGATGGCGTTTGAATTGCAATTGGGTGAGTCTGACGACTTGACTCCTGTTGAAATAGCACAGAGCTTGCCTATTGAATATTTGCAAGCACACCAATCTTTAGCGCCTAGTGGTTCAGCCTATTATATCCAGTCTGCTAGCTATACGGAGTCTCAGCAGTAATGTTGCGTTTTGGTTTTGGACTCGTGCTGATGGCGGCGAGTTTAACAGCAACAGCAGAGGATCCCCCAGTAGATGCTTGGTTAATGCTTGAGAAGTCTGCCTTTGCTGCCCGAGAGTTAAACTATGAGGGGCAGTTTATTTATGTTAATGGCGAGAAAACAAGTACGGTCGAAATTACACACATGAACTATGGTGGGCGTGAGGTGGCGCGCAATATTGTGCTAGATGCTAATCAGCGAGAGGTTTACAGCAAAGGTAACGATATTGTTATTTTTCAACCGACTGACAGTAGCGTCATCATTAAAAAAAGGCGGGGTAAAAATCTCTTTCCAGCGATGTTGCCAACCAATCTGAGCCTGATTAAAGCCAATTATAAAGCGCAGTTGCTAGGTACCGAGTTTGTAGCAAGTAGAGAAGCTCAAATAGTCGAACTGGTGCCTATTGATGCTTATCGATACCGTTATAAAGTATGGACTGATATTAAGTTCGGCTTGATATTGAAGATGGCTTTGTTAAATGCTAGCAATAAAACGCTAGAACAAATTTATTTTAATAAGCTCAGTATGCTTAACTCGCAGAATTTAAATTGGTTTGAGCCGAAAATTGATATGAGTAAAAACTACGTGACAGAAAAGAGCGCATCAATCACGCGGGTTGAAAGTAACTGGGATGTGGAAAATTTACCTACAGGCTACCAAAAGATCGATCATATACAACGTGAGGTGCACGGTAAAAATATAGTGGTAGACCAGTTAGTCTTTTCTGATGGTATTGGATCAGTGTCAGTGTTTATCGAGCCATTAACAAAAGGTCAGCGCCCTAAAAAAGGACATATGCTCATGGGGTCTACTAACATGTGCGCTAATGTTGTTGATGGTCATCAAGTGATTGTGGTGGGCGAAGTGCCAGAAAAGACAGTGCAAAGTATTGCAAGAGCAGTGAGCCTTAAAAAGTAAACCGGTCACTCATTAAAATTAAACCATCAGCATGATAGAAGAACACGCAGTCATTCTCACGATTGAACAAGCTCAAAATGAAACGCCACCGATGGCTACTCTCGAGGTTGTTCGTAAAACAGCATGCGGCCTTTGCGGCAAAACAAGAGGCTGTGGCAATGCCATATGGGGTAAGCTATTTGTCCACAAAACACCAAGTTTTAAGGCGCAGAATACGATTGATGCCAAAGTGGGGCAAAGTGTAATTATCGGTATAGACGAGAATGCTTTGATGAAAAGCGCGTTACTTTTATATGTCGTACCACTTGTAACGATGTTCATTGGCACCATATTAGCATTACAGTTTGTGAATTCTGATTTGGCTGCGATGTCCGGTGCTGCGATAGGTTTGTTAATAGGGTACTTTTGGATAAAGGCACATACGACAGGACGTGCTTATTATCAAAGCCACCAACCTAAAATATTGCGTTTAGATGTTGTTGAGCCAGAAGAAGAAGCTATCAAATTTCAATAAGTTAAAGGTAAAAAATGTTGAGTAAATTAATAACAACGATTGTCATTGTATTTTCAGTGGCGTTTACGCAGGCAGCGCAAGCATATACTGGCAATTGGCCAGATTTTACTGTCCTGGCTGAAGAGCAAGGTCCTGCAGTCGTTAATATCAGTATTACACAAGTAATGAAACGTGGCGGAATGCCTTTTCCAGGCATGCCATATGATAAAAATCTTCAAGAGTTTTTTAAACGATTTGGCATTCCAGGTATCCCTGGTATGCCTGGTTCTCCAAATCCACCTGGAAAAGAGTATAAATCTCAATCTTTAGGGTCTGGTTTTATTATTAGTCAGGACGGTTATATTTTAACTAACGCACATGTTGTTAGTGCGGCAGATGAAGTGATCGTCAAGTTATCAGATAAGCGTGAGTATAAAGCTAAATTAATCGGAGCAGACAAGCGTACAGACGTTGCATTAATTAAAATAGAAGCGAATAACTTGCCTAAAGTAACGATAGGTGACCCGTCTAAGCTAAAAGTAGGTGAGTGGGTGGCTGCTATTGGCTCTCCTTATGGCTTAGAAAACACCATGACTGCCGGTATTGTGAGTGCTAAAGGACGTGCACTACCACAAGAAAATTACGTGCCTTTTATTCAAACAGATGTGGCGATTAACCCAGGAAACTCGGGCGGCCCATTGTTTAACCTAGCGGGTGAAGTTGTTGGTATTAATTCTCAAATATATAGCCGTAGTGGTGGTTCTATGGGCTTGTCGTTTAGTATCCCTATTGACGTAGCCGTAGATATATCAAATCAATTAAAGGATACGGGGAAAATTACGCGCGGTTGGTTAGGTGTTGCGATTCAAGAGCTCACAAAAGACTTAGCAGAATCCTTTGGTATGCAGAATACAAATGGGGCGTTAATTGCTGGTGTAGAAAAAGGCAGCCCAGCAGAGAAAGGCGGATTAGAAGCCGGAGATGTTATTACTCAATTTGATGGTAAGTCAATTGTAGCTTCTGCTGATTTGCCGCGTATCGTAGGCTCAACCAAACCTAATAAGCTAGTTGCTGTAGGCGTCTTACGAAAAGGAAAAGTTAAAAAGCTTCATTTCCGTATTGGTGAGATGCCAACAGAAGGCATTCAAATGAGTCAAAATAGTACTCCCCCTGCAAAAGACAAGGCAAATAGAATAGGCCTGATATTGAAAGCGCTTACACCACAACAGCAGAAAAAGCTAAAAGGGAAAAATGGTCTCTTAGTCGTGAGTAGTGCTGGTATAGGAGCGGAAGCTGGCATTAGGAGGGGTGACGTGATACTTGGGCTGAATAATAGTCAAACACAAAGCGTGGCTCAGTTTAATAAGCAAATTAATGCAGTACGCACAGGTAAAACCATCGCCGTCTTAGTGCAACGCGCTGACAGTACTTTGTATGTGCCAATTAAAATTAAAAAATAATAACTAAAAAATAGAAGCCCACCTAGTAATGCTAGTGTGGGTTTTCTTTATGGGAAACAGCCGCTGAAATGTCTTTTTAGATTGTTTTGTCAGTCAAAAGTGAATCAGAAATTTTTTCTGCTACTCTTAACGCATTGGCCGCAATCGTTAAACTTGGGTTTGCTGCCCCGCTTCTTGGCATGAATGACGCGTCTACAACGTATAAATTCTCAATATCATGACTTCTACAATTGACGTCTAACACACTATTTTCAGGGTTGCTTCCGAACCGACAGGTGCCGCATGAGTGGCCATGGTTGATTTCTATAGTGGGCATGATTCTCAAGGTTCGCCAGGGTTTAACAGCCTTGGAAAATTGTTTATACAACTCATCTGAACGCTTTTGAATATCGTCAGTAATTTCATAGGAAAAACTTGTTCCATTAGGTTCGCTAGGGTTAAGTATAACTCTGTTTTTAGGACAAGGTGCATCTTCAATATTGATGCCAAAAAGGACTGCTTCACCAAGAATAAATGAGGCTAAAGTTGCTGGAATTTTTGTAATTGCAGAAAGCAAGAACTTGTTTCGAACCCCATAACTGCGTAAAACATCTTTAATAAACATAGAAATATGACCGCGGCCAGCGCTTAGTCCTAAGCTTTGAATATGACCAAGATGCTGGCCTTTGTCAACATAGAAATCTCGTATAGAAATAGATTTCTTCTGTAGGCTGACTCTACTTAGTTTTTTTGGCGACCATACTGCGTACATGTCACCAACGTGAAACATTAAGTTTCTGCCTACCTGGTCTGAAGTGTTCGCTAGCCCATTAGGCCAGAATGCATTCTTAGATTTCAGCAACAGCTGAGGCGAGTGCATGGCACCTGCGGCTAGAATTACTTTCTTCGCTCTCAGCTTTATATGCTTACCCATGTGCACTGCTGAAATGGAGTTCACTTTTGTAGCATCGGCATCTATTGTCTGGACTTCGCAATGATCTAAAATATCACAATTGGGTTGCTTTAGTGCTTCATCAAGGCAGACTAATTTTGCATCAGCTTTGCATTTCCTGTGGCAAACTTTGCCGATACATTCAATACAGTTTTTGTCGTAATTAATCGCTACATTCAACCGTTCCGGATTGAAACCATTTTTTTGCATTGTTTGTATAAAGGATTGATCCCATTCACTTAACTTGGGTCTGCCGTTCTCTCTATTCTTGGTGATGCCATATAATGCTTCTGCTTTTTTATAATAAGGTAAGAATTCTTTAAAGCTAATAGGCCAGAGCTCTACGTGTTGGTGGTTTATTTTTAGAGCGTCAAAATCTGCAGGGTCTAAGCGCTCAAGTGCCGCAGCGTAATGCATTGCTGAGCCGCCACGGCCGCAGCCGACAGCAAGGTAACGCTGGTCAAATTGCTCACCTTTACGTTGTTGGCTAATAATGTTAGGCCACCAGCCCTGTTGCAAACGTTTTTCAGGGTCAGGTTCATCAGTCCAGCCTTCATTGCTAGCAACTTCCCGCCCCTTTTCTAGAAACAATACGCTAAACCCTTTTAATGCGAGCGTATGGCCAACGGTAGCTCCGCCCATACCCGTTCCTATTACGATAAGATCCCATTCATCAGTGAGTTTCAAGTTTTTTTTTGTCATATGGAAAATAATTAGTTGATTAAAATACCCGCCCTAAATTTTAGGAGAATTTGATTGCAATTAAGGTGTTATTTTAGCATCTTAGGGTGTTTGCTTTTTATTTTTTTAGCAAAGAATCACTATAGGGGCTTGGTCGTAATAATACATTATTATTGTAATAAATTATAAACTAATCAAGCATTTGTAGTAGAATCACGGCAATTGTATTAAAGAGCGCTTTTGGCGCTTTATTTGTTTGTAAAGCTTGAAAATAATCATGAAAAACATCCGTAATTTCTCTATTATTGCGCACATTGATCACGGCAAATCTACGCTAGCCGATCGTATTATCCATCTTTGCGGTGGGTTGCAGGATCGTGAAATGGAGGCACAAGTACTCGATAGCATGGATATTGAGCGCGAGCGTGGGATTACGATTAAGGCACAAACGGCTACGTTGCAATACAAGGCTGATGACGGTGAGATTTACCAGCTAAATTTGATTGATACGCCCGGACATGTAGATTTTAGCTATGAGGTAAGTCGTTCTCTCTCGGCTTGTGAAGGTGCGCTGTTAGTGGTGGATGCTAGCCAAGGTGTGGAAGCGCAGAGTGTGGCTAATTGCTATACCGCGATTGATTTAGGTGTTGAAGTGACTGCGGTATTGAATAAAATTGATTTGCCATCAGCAGACCCTGAACGTGTGATGCAAGAAATTGAAGATGTCATCGGTATTGATGCGAGTGATGCCGTACATTGCTCTGCTAAAACAGGACTTGGTGTAAAGGATGTCATAGAGGCTGTGATAGCAAAAGTGCCAGCACCTGCTGGTGATGCAAGCGCGTCACTTAAAGCACTTGTGATTGATGCCTGGTTCGATAATTATGTCGGCGTAGTAATGCTTGTGCGAATTGTTGATGGTGAATTAAAGCGTAAAGATAAGCTTCAAATGATGGCAACAGGTACACAGCATTTATGTGAACAATTGGGTGTATTCACACCTAAATCCTTACAAAAACCTGTGCTCTCAGCTGGTGAAGTTGGGTTTGTGACTGCTGGGATTAAAGAGCTTGCCGCCGCTAAAGTAGGGGACACCATTACGCTCGCAGACAACCCAGCAGCAACACCTTTAGACGGTTTTAAAGAAGTTAAACCTCAGGTTTTTGCTGGGCTATACCCAGTTGAGTCAAATCAGTTTGAAGCATTAAGAACAGCATTAGAGAAGCTAAGTTTGAATGATGCTAGCTTGCTATTTGAACCAGAGAACTCTACAGCATTGGGTTTTGGCTTTAGATGTGGTTTCTTAGGTTTGCTACATATGGAAATCGTGCAAGAGCGTTTAGAACGCGAGTACGATATGGATTTAATCACAACCGCACCAACAGTGATTTATGAGTTGTTGTTGAAATCAGGTGAGGTCGTACAAATTGAAAACCCTTCAAAATTGCCAGAGCCTTCTTTGGTCGAAGAGGTACGCGAGCCCATTATCACTGTGAATCTGCTAATGCCACAAGATTATGTAGGCCCTGTGATGACATTATGTAACAATAAGCGTGGCATACAGAAGAATATGCAGTATATGGGTAGGCAGGTGATGCTGAGCTATGAAATACCATTGAATGAAGTCGTATTGGATTTTTTTGATCGATTAAAGTCTGTTTCACGTGGCTATGCTTCTATGGATTACGAGTTTTTAGCCTTTCGTGCCGCAGATTTAGTGAAGCTTGATATTATGGTGAATGGAGAGCGTGTCGATTCTCTTAGCATGATTTCTCACCGCGAAAACAGTGTGCATCGTGGTAGAGAAGTCGCGGCGAAAATGCGAGAGCTAATACCAAGGCAAATGTTTGATATTGCTATTCAAGCTGCGATTGGTGCCAATATTATTGCACGCGAAACAGTGAAGGCGATGCGTAAAAATGTGTTGGCAAAATGTTATGGTGGCGATGTGTCACGTAAACGCAAGTTGCTAGAAAAGCAAAAAGCGGGGAAAAAGCGGATGAAGCAAGTCGGAAATGTAGAAATTCCGCAAGAAGCCTTTTTAGCTATTTTGAAAGTAGAGGACAAGTAATGGAGTGGTTGTTTTTTGGCTTGATTTTATTAGGGTTGGCTGGTGTGTATTTCAGTATCATTAGTTTCCCCTTATTTATGCTATTGATTCTTTTGCTTACCGGTGTCATTTGGTTGGTGGATTATTTGTTTTTCCAAAAAAAGCGGCTAGTAGGGGTCGCAGAACCGACAACGGTAGAATATGCAAAAAGTTTTTTCCCGGTTATTTTGGTCGTATTTGTCATACGTTCTTTCATCGCCGAACCGTTTAAAATTCCATCAGGCTCAATGATGCCAACGTTGTTGGCAGGCGATTATATTTTAGTCAATAAGTATACATATGGGTTGCGTGTACCTGTGTTAAATACAGTTTTTCTGAACGTCGGCGAACCACAGCGCGGAGATGTTGCTGTATTCCATTTTCCGCCTAACCCAAAAATAGACTACATTAAACGCGTTGTAGGGTTGCCTGGAGATCGCATTCAGTATCAGAATAAACGTTTAACCATTAATGATGTGCCATTAGAGGTGGTTGAGTTAGGCAGTAATGATTATGATATGCAGGGTGAAAGTATTGTTAGAGGACGGCATTTAGTAGAGAATTTGGGTGGCGCTGAGCATGATATATTAGTGTACGACATCCCAAACAGATACGAGCCAAATACGTTGGGGAATCAGTTTTTGAATGGTGAAACTATTATTGTTCCAGACGGACACTATTTTACGATGGGTGATAATAGAGATAACAGCTCAGATAGTCGTGTTTGGGGCTTTGTGCCGAATCAAAACTTAGTCGGTAGGGCATTTTTTATTTGGTTTAACTTTGATGAGTTTGCCAGAACTGGTAACTCAATCAATTAAATTCGGAGAGTAGTATGTTAAAAAGACAAGAAGGCATGACATTTATAGGCTTTATCTTTGTGGCCGTTATTGCACTTTCATTGCTATTAGCTGGGGTAAAAATCGTGCCAGATTACATTGAATTTTCAGGCGTAAAAAAAACGATCCAAAATATTGGAGAGGACCCAAATTTTGATAGCATGTCTAAGCAGGAAATTATGAAATCTTTTGATAAAAGAGCAAGCATCAACTATGTTAGTGTGATTAATGGTAGAGATTTAATTTTCACCAGAGATGCAAGTGGTAAAAAAGTCGTAACGGCAGAATATGAAGTGGTTAAGCCGTTGGCATTCAATTTAAGTGCTTTAATGGATTTTAGAGCATCAACTGAAAAGTAGTATTAGATGACTTTAGATAGCCTGCAGAGGCGGCTTGGCTATCAGTTCAGCAAGCCTATGTTGCTAGAGCAAGCGCTAACGCACCGTAGCTACGCGAATGTTAATAATGAGCGCCTAGAGTTTTTAGGTGATGGCGTGCTGAATTTCATTGTGGCACATCAATTGTTTGAGCGGTTCCCTACCTTACCGGAAGGCGATTTAAGCCGTTTACGTGCTCAATTAGTTAAAGAAGCCACCTTGTTTGAAATTGCACAAACCTTAAAAATAGGTGAGCTACTTAACTTAGGCGAGGGAGAGCTTAAAAGTGCGGGGTGGCGCAGGCCTTCAATTTTGTCAGATGCACTAGAGGCAATCATTGGCGCAACCTATTTGGAAGGTGGTTTTTCTGCGGCAGAAGCATTAATCCTTAAGTTATACACAAACAGGTTAGAGGGTATTGATCCAGAATCTATTGATAAAGATGCGAAGTCAAAACTACAAGAATATTTGCAATCTAAGAAAATGGACTTAGCTGATTATCAAGTCGTCTCCATTGAAGGTGAAGCACATGCACAAACGTTTAAAGTCTCATGTGAAATTAAAAAATTTCATATCAAAACACAGGGCGTCGGCACGAGTAGACGTAATGCCGAACAGGAGGCTGCGCAATTGGCGTTAGAGGCGATATTGAAAGATATTGCATCCAAATAAATGACTGAGCAGACCAAATATAAAATGACAACAAACTTTAGATGCGGCACTGTAGCCATCGTTGGGCGCCCAAATGTAGGTAAATCTACATTGCTTAACCATATATTAGGCTTGAAACTTGCGATTACCTCTCGGAAGGCGCAGACCACTAGGCATCGCTTGCTGGGTATTCATACGACGACAGATACCCAATATATATTTGTTGACACACCTGGTTTTCAGCAAAAACATTTAAATGCATTGAATAAGTCTTTAAACAAAACAGTAACACAAGTGCTGACTGAGGTTGACGTGGTGCTTTTTGTGATTGAGCCGATGAAGCTCGGGGAGGCAGATGAATTAGTATTGCGCTTACTGCCAAAAAATAAGCCAGTAATTTTGGTTGTGAATAAGGCTGACTTAATGGGGGATAAAAATAATTTTCTCCCTTTGATTCAAGATTTTGATTTGTTGCATCCATTTGTCAGCATCGTGCCTGTTAGTGCTAAGAAGAATCTATATTTAGACGACTTGCTGGAAGCAACGCGTATGCAACTGCCCGAACAAGAAGCCATCTATGAAGAGGATGAGCTTACCGACAAAAATGAACGTTTCTTGGCCGCAGAGATGATACGAGAAAAAATATTTAGACTGTTAGGCGATGAAATTCCTTATTCAATTGCAGTAGAGATTGAAAAGTTTGAGATGGATAAAAAATTGCGTCGTATTTCGGCTGCTATTATTGTTGATAAGAACAGCCAAAAACCAATGTTGATTGGTAAAGGCGGAATAAAGCTTAAGCAAATTTCTACCGAAGCTAGGCAGGACATGGAGAAACTTTTTGGCG
>JAZGEZ010000029.1:0-4270 GCA_036479055.1 Methylophilaceae bacterium
CCAGTTTTGCTTCCATGCGTACTCTTCTGGAGTGTACGATTCATAGCGGTAATATTCTTGATCTGCGCCAATGAGGTTTTTAACGTTAAAGCTAGCAATAGTGAAATCGAGCATAGTATTTAGTTTAATAGTATTGAGTGTAGATGACAAAAGAAAAACACACTAGCATAGCGATGCGGCAATACGTAGGCCAGTGCCCCGCTAGGCCTTAAGCAGTGACAATAGCCGTACTAATTAAGGCATCATGGTCACGCCACGGACAACCGGCAAGTTTGCTTCATCCCAAGCTAAAATACCACCGGTTAGGTTATAGACCTTAGTAAAGCCTGCTTCTAGTAACGTGCTACCGGCTTTTGCTGAACGTCTACCGCTACGGCACTGCATAATCACCGTACTGTCTTTGTATTGGGTAAGTTCTGCTAACCGACTTTCTACTTCACCTAATGGAATAAGAATAGCACCATCAATATGTTGTTCTAGCCATTCTTCATTTTCACGTACATCAATTATGATTGCCTTATTATCAGCAAACATCTCGGCAGCGACTTTAGGTGAGATAGATGGCGCCTCAGGCGCGCATGCTGCCAAAAACATTGCTACAAAGCCAATTAAGCCTAATTGCAAGACGCTTTTCATACTTTTAAACATGCCGTATTCAGATTTGATCATTTTGCACTCTCCTTTTTAGTAACCAACCATCTAAACCAACCGTCTAAATTTAGTTGGCTAAGAATTAGTCCTAGAATTAGCCTTAGAATTAGCCTTTATCTTTAATTTTTAACACCAAAATCATTAAAGACAAGGCCAACGTAATAATATTGGCAACAATAATGGGTGGGTCTTGCCTGAGAATGCCATAGGCTAACCACATTGCCACACCTAACGTGAACACGGTGTACATAGGCAGGGATATGCCTGACATATCACGGGTTTTGTACGAATGATAGGCTTGCGGAATAAAAGCAAGCGTCGTTAAGGTTGCAGCAATAGTCCCCACAATACCTGTATAGCTAGAAAATATCATTTTTTACTTTAACTTACACCATTAACTAATTGTTTAATTTAATAATTACTTTAAATCTTCCGGCATTTCCGCCCCTAAGACTTTTGCTTTTAATCGCTTCAACTGATCTCTAAAGTCAGCTGCTTTTTCAAACTCTAGGTTTTTAGCCGCGTCATGCATGCCTTTTTCTAGTCGCTTCATTTCTTTAGCTAGTTGTTTTTCACTTAAACTTTCATATTTAGCCTGATCTTGCGCTATCTTGCGTTCTCGTAATGCTTCATCTTTATCATACACGCCATCAATGATATCTTTAACGCCTTTGACAATCCCTTTAGGAATGATGCCGTGCTTTTTATTAAACGCAGTTTGTATTTTTCGACGGCGCGAGGTTTCATCCATGGCTGCCTTCATACTTTTGGTAATGCGATTTGCGTAAAAAATCACACTACCATTTAAATTGCGGGCGGCACGCCCTGACGTTTGGATAAGGCTACGCTCAGAACGTAAAAAGCCTTCTTTATCCGCATCTAACACAGCAACCAGAGACACCTCAGGGATATCCAAACCTTCTCGCAATAAATTGATGCCCACCAGCACGTCAAACAAGCCCAAGCGCAAGTCTCTAATAATTTCTACCCGCTCAACCGTATCAATATCGCTGTGCAAATAACGCACTTTTACCCCATGCTCACTTAGGTAGTCAGTTAGGTCTTCTGCCATGCGTTTGGTTAGCGTAGTAGCCAGTACACGCTCGCCTTTCACTGTTCTGAGTTTGATTTCACCCAGTAAGTCATCGACTTGTGTATCAGCAGGCTTCACCGTAATTTCTGGATCTATTAAACCTGTCGGCCGTGCAATCATTTCAACCACTTGCTGCTCATGCTCTTTTTCATAAGTTGATGGGGTTGCTGAAATAAACACGGCTTGGCGCATAATGCGCTCAAACTCTTCAAACTTAAGTGGACGGTTATCCATGGCTGATGGCAAGCGCCAGCCATAATCGACCAAGTTGCTTTTACGCGCCCTATCGCCTTTATACATGGCACCGATTTGTGGCACAGTTACATGGCTTTCATCCAAGATGAGCAATGCATTTTCTGGTAAATAATCAATGAGGGTTGGCGGTGGCTCACCTGGCTTGGCACCAGAAAGGTGACGTGAGTAGTTCTCAATACCCTTACAAAAACCGATTTCGTTCAGCATCTCCAAATCAAAACGCGTACGCTGCTCTATGCGTTGCGCCTCTACTAGCTTTTGTTCTTTAATAAAGAAATCTACGCGCTCACGCAATTCTTCCTTAATCGTCTCCATCGCCCGCACAGTCGTATCTCTAGTCGTGACGTAATGACTAGAAGGATAGATGGTAAATCGTTTAATCTTATTGAATATTTCACCTGTTAAAGGATCAAACAAGGAAATCATTTCCACTTCATCATCAAACAAGCTGAGGCGCACGGCTGTCTCATTGTTCTCTGCAGGGAATATGTCAATAATATCGCCACGCACTCTGAAACAGCCGCGACTAAAATCAATATCATTTCTATCGTATTGCATCCCAATGAGTGTGTCGATGGCCTCGCGCTGACTCATTTTATCGCCTTGCTTTAGATGCAAGACCATATTGTGATAATCCTGCGGATCGCCAATACCGTAAATCGCGGAGACTGAGGCAACGATAATACTATCTTCGCGCTCAAGTAACGCCTTAGTTGCTGATAAACGCATCTGCTCTATATGCTCGTTAATGCTAGAATCTTTTTCAATAAACACATCACGCGAAGGCACATAAGCCTCAGGCTGATAGTAGTCGTAATAGCTGACAAAATACTCGACTGCATTTTTAGGGAAAAACTCTCTAAACTCACTATAGAGCTGTGCTGCAAGTGTTTTATTCGGCGCCATCACGATGGCTGGGCGGCCTGTACGCGCAATCACGTTTGCCATGGTATACGTTTTGCCAGAACCAGTAACACCTAGCAATGTTTGAAACTTAAGGCCATCTTCAATGCCTTGCGTTAGCTTGTCGATTGCTTGTGGCTGATCGCCCGCTGGCGCAAATGGCTGATGGAGTTGATATTTACTATTAGGAAAGGTAACAATCACGCAAATGCTCTATCTATTTAAAACAACAGTTGATTTTAACAGGCTTTGCGGATAAAGCTTATTGACCCATTGATTATTGTTTTTTCAATCTTCTTGCTTGCGGCAAACCATACGTTGTAGGCTTTACATCACATTTTTTACAATTGATTATTTACACCACACCTAAATGCCCAATTTTTGCGTAAAATTGATAGAATAAACCTATCTAGTCATCTCTTGCATTAAGGAAAGTATATTTTGGCAAACACATCATCACAGCTAACGCTTTCTACACGCGTGTTAAGCATTAAAGAGTCGCCTACTTTAGCCATTACTGCGAAAGCTGGAAAGTATAAAGCTGAAGGACGGCCAATTATTGGTCTCGCTGCAGGAGAACCTGATTTTGATACGCCGCAGCATATTAAAGATGCGGCCAAAAAGGCGATCGATGATGGCTTTACAAAATACACACCTGTGACAGGTATTCCAGGCCTTAAAAAAGCCATTGTGAATAAATTCAAAAAAGACAACCATTTTGATTACGAAATCAACGAGGTTATTGTTGGCGTTGGTGGCAAGCAAACGATTTTTAACCTTTGTCTTGCTGTGCTGAACAAAGGTGATGAGGTTGTGATCCCTGCACCCTATTGGGTCAGTTATGCCGATATCGCCTTAGTCGCTGAAGCGAAGCCTGTGATTGTTAAATGCGGTATCGAACAAGGCTTTAAATTATTGCCGGCACAATTAGAAGCAGCTATTACACCCAAAACCAAATTGGTGATGCTTAACTCCCCTTCTAACCCGACAGGCGCCGCCTATAATTTAGAGGAGCTTAAGGCACTTGGCGCAGTATTGCTAAAACATCCACATGTGCTGGTTGCAACAGATGATATGTATGAGCACGTTAATTTAACAGGCTATAAATTTTATAACATACTCAACGCAACACCCAGCTTAAAAGATCGTTGCATCGTGCTGAATGGCGTTTCTAAAGCGTACTCTATGACAGGATGGCGTATTGGCTACGCTGCCGGCCCTGCGTACATTATCAAGGCAATGGGCATATTACAAAGCCAATCGACTAGCAACCCAACCTCTATCTCACAAGTGGCGGCGCAAGCGGCATTAGAAGGCCCACAATCATGTATTACACCGATGCTAGATGCCTTTAAAGAACGCCATATA
>JAZGEZ010000030.1:0-5082 GCA_036479055.1 Methylophilaceae bacterium
GCATGGTAATCACCGTAGAAATCATGGAATGTTGCATGCGGCAGCCATGCCTCATCAAAATGCAGCGTGTCAATTTTGCCATCCAGCATTTCTTTGATTTCTTCTACGTTATACAGCACGCCATCATAAGTGGACTGTGTAATAGTGAGTACACGCGGTTTCACATTCTTGTTTTCAATGAATGGGTTATTTTGTATTTTTTTCTGTATATTTTCCCAAACGAATTCACTTTTAGGTATTGGCCCAATAATGCCAAAATGATTACGTGTTGGCATGAGAAAAACGGGGATTGCACCTGTCATTACAATGGCATGCAACACGGATTTGTGGCAGTTACGGTCGACGACAACTACGTCACCTGGTGCAACCGTTGAGTTCCAAACAATCTTGTTAGAGGTCGACGTCCCGTTGGTTACAAAATATAAATGGTCGCAACTATAAATGCGTGCAGCATTACGCTCAGAAGCGGCAATAGGGCCAGTGTGGTCAAGCAATTGACCTAGCTCATCTACCGCATTACAGACGTCTGCACGTAGCATGTTTTCACCAAAGAACTGGTGGAACATTTGACCGACAGGCGATTTTAAAAAGGCAACACCACCAGAATGGCCTGGGCAGTGCCATGAGTAAGAACCATCAGCTGCATACTGTGTCAAGGCTTTAAAAAATGGAGGCGTTCGGCTGTCTAAATAGGTTTTTGCTTCACGTAAAATCATGCGCGCAATAAACTCTGGCGTATCTTCGTACATATGGATAAAGCCATGTAACTCACGTAGTACATCATTAGGAATATGACGGCTAGTACGGGTTTCACCATGTAAGAAAATGGGGATGTCATCATTACGATAACGAATTTCTTTTACAAAAGTACGGAGTGCTTCAATCGCTGCAGGTTTTTCTTCTACGATTTCTTCATCATCAATGGATAAGATAAAGGCCGAAGCACGGCTTTGTTGTTGTGCGAAAGAAGCGATATCGCCATAGCTTGTGACGCCGATGACCTCAACACCTTCCTCTTCTATGGCTGTTGCAAGTACGCGAATCCCCAAGCCTGAGGAATTATCAGTACGAAAGTCTTCATCAATAATAACGACTGGAAAGTTAAATTTCATTTATCTGCCCTAAGTTTTGGGTAGTGTAACGCCTACTTGCCCTTGATATTTTCCACCACGATCTTTATAGCTTGTTTCGCAGATGTCATCTTCATCCGCTTCGTAAAATAACACTTGCGCACAACCTTCGTTAGCATAAATTTTAGCAGGTAATGTCGTGGTGTTGCTGAACTCTAGTGTGACATAGCCTTCCCATTCAGGTTCAAAAGGCGTGACATTGACAATGATACCGCAGCGTGCATAAGTAGATTTTCCTAAACAGACAGCTAATACATTACGTGGAATACGAAAGTATTCGACCGTACGCGCTAAGGCAAAAGAGTTTGGCGGGATAATGCAATAATCTTCTTCAATTTCTACAAATGAGTTCGGGTCAAAGTTTTTTGGATCAACAATGGTGCTATTGAGATTGGTAAACAACTTAAACTCTCTAGAACAACGAATATCATAGCCGTAGCTAGAGGTGCCGTATGACACCATACGCTCACCAGCAGCGTTCACCTTGACTTGCTGAGGCTCAAACGGCTCTATCATGCCATGTTCTTGTGCCATCTTACGTATCCACTTGTCTGACTTAATACTCATAATGCTTAACCTAGTTTCATTTGAAGTAAAAAACGGGGTAACCCCCGCTTTAATTATTTGCAAATAATAGCAACAAATCATGCTTAAGTTGCAATTATTTTAGGTGTGATGCTTAGTACTTGTCGCCACCAAGCTCAATGCTATAACGCCAAAATTGATCTGCAGCCTCAAAAATCACTTTTGAAGCTACAGGGTCGCGGCTGCCTGCAGGGTATTGATGCACAGGGTTACGGTCCTCAGCCCAGGCTCTTACTACAGGATCTACCAAACGCCATTGCGCTTCAGCTTCACTAATATGCAAGAAATTAGAGTTATCGCCTTGCATTAAGTTAAGCAGTAGCGCCTCATACGCATCGACTGTATCGTCTTCTGGTTGACGATTTTCTGCATCTAACTGAATAGAACGTGTGTTGATATCTAGGCCTGGAATCTTAGATTGTATTTCCATCTTGATACACTCACGTGGCTGAATACCGATAATGAGCCAATTTTGGTCTTGAACTTCTCCACCATTGCTTTCGACATTGATTTGCATCGGTGCTTTTTTAAAGCGAATAGCAATACGTGTGTCAGCCTCATGCAACCGCTTGGCCGTACGAATATAGAAAGGCACACCTTTCCAGCGGGGGTTGTCTATAAACAGTTTCAACGCGGCATACGTTTCTACTACGCTGCTGTCATCCCCTAGCTCTTCTAAGTAGCCAGGTACTTTCTCTTGGTTGACTTCACCCGCTGTATATTGCGCACGGAAAGCATGCTTGCTTAAGTCGTTTACTGGAATAGGACGAATCTCTTCAAGCACTTTAATTTTTGCTTCGCGAATGCCGTCAGGGGTTAAGTCTTTAGGCATTTCCATCGTTGTTAATGCCAGTGTTTGGAGCACATGGCTTTGAATCATGTCACGTAAGGCGCCGGTGCTATCGTAAAATTCTGTACGGTCACCCACCCCAAGCTTTTCAGTGTTTGTAATTTGTACGTGGTCAATATACTGGTTGTTCCAGAGCGGTTCTAAAACCGTATTGGTAAAGCGTTGTAGTAATATATTTTGTAATGCAGACTTACCTAAATAATGATCAATACGATAAATTTGGTGTTCTTTTAAATTCTTAGTAAGTGATGCTTGTAATTCTTTAGCAGAAGGCAAATCTGTGCCGAATGGCTTTTCAACCACAACACGGCGCCAGTATTTGTCTTCTTGCGTTAGGCCTACTGTTGATAGCTCCTCTACAATTGGTCCGAAATCAACCGGGCGCACAGATAAGAAGTAAGCAAAATTCTGTGGAAACACACTTTCATCACTTAAAATGTCTTTCATTTTAGCAAATGCTTCTGTATCATCTGGCTCGTTTGCTTTATAAAAGTTACGAGCAATAAAACGTTTAAATACGTCTTTGTCATAACCTTTTTTGAACTTAGTATCGAGCATTTTTTTAATGCCATCACGCCATGTATCTTGATCGATTGGCCTGCGGCCTACGCCCATGATTTTCATGTCACCAGGTAAGCGACCGAGTAAATCAAGCCTAAACAGCCCTGGGTAAAGTTTCACACGCGCTAAGTTGCCTGTGGCGCCAAATAGCACCAAGGTGCAAGGATCAATTTTTTTCATCATTTTTCAACCAATAGTAATGTTAAGAACAAGTATAATTATATCAAATGCAATCGCATGGCTTAACACTCTCTAACAAACAAATAAATAAATAAGTAAGGTTTTTGTAATATGACTCAACAATCTGCCACACGCTGGCATCTTTTCCAATCTCAAGATGAGATTAATGACGTAGCCGTCAAACGTATTCTCAGTGCGGCAGACGATGCCATTAAACAATATGGTAGCTTCTTAGTCGTTTTGGCAGGCGGTAGTACACCTAAAGCCGTATATAAATTGTTAAGCAAAGAAAATGCCGACTGGGTGAATTGGCACATTTATCATAACGATGACCGTTGCTTCCCAATGGATCATGCAGAACGCAACAGCAAAATGGCAAGAGACGTATGGCTAAGTCATGTCGCTATCCCAGAAGATCAAATCCACGATATTCCAGCGGAGCTAGGCAATATCGAAGGGGCTAAAATTTATACAGAAACCTTAAAAGATGTACGCACATTCGATTTAGTGGTTTTAGGCTTGGGTGAAGACGGCCATACGGCTAGCTTGTTTCCAAATCAAACGGTTGATAATAGCGCAAATGCGGTGCCAGTGTTTAATGCGCCAAAACCACCTACAGATCGTATCACTATTAGTCAAAATCGCTTGAATAACAGCCATGAAGTTATGTTTCTAGTGACGGGTGCGGGCAAACAAGATGCGGTGAATAAATGGCGACAAGGTGAGGCGATTCCTGCGACGTTAATAACAGGTAAGCATGGTGTAGATGTTTATATGTTTGGTGTAAACATTTCCTGATTTGACCCAACCGGTTAGCGAAGACGCTGTTTAAATAACTGGTATAGCACTTCAGCACCATTGTTTTTGATGCTAGAAAGCTCGCCTGGTGAGGTGATGTAGACTATTTTTCCGTTAGCAGACAATAAGGCGGCGCCAGGAATCCCTCCGCTGATTGGGTTGCCATAATCGTTTGCAATGTCTAAATTAGTATCGAAGTTGCCAACATTGACTTTAACCAACTTAAACGTGTCAGTAATCTTTTGCGCTACCTTTCCAGTTGATAGTATTTCATCAACCGCACGGCAGTCAGAACACCAGTTAGCACCAAATAGGACGATGACAGGTTTTTGTGTGATTTTCGCTTCACTTAAAGCTTGTTTAATATCCGCCCTGGCATCAGCAGATTCGTCATAAGGACCACTCTTCGTACAGCCAAAAGTAAGGCTCATTAGTGTGAGTAAAATTACAAGCGCCTTCATAAAAGCTACCTTTCAGCATTGTTCAAGAGTTGATTCCTGTAAAAACAGGAGGAAAATAAATTGATTTTAGGATAGTCTAACGTAATTGTTGATGTGCGTAATGTGTTTGTGATATTTGCGTGTTAATTTTGTTAAGAGGAAAAGGAATAATTTAAATATATGTTAAAGACTATTTGGGCATCCCTTAAGTATCAGTGTAGAGAGCTATTTGCACGCATTAATTTATTTTTGACTAGATTGTTTTTTTGGCAATGGAAACGTTTCACTTTTCCTTTGTCAGAACAAAATTCAATATTAATCCAATATGCAGGTCGTAAAAGTCAGCTGGCTGTACTTAAGATGCTGTTAGGTAGTGATGCGCAAGTGTTTGAAACAAAGAAACCCAAATCTAAAGCGAACCAAAATCATCAGGCATTTGTTTATGAAGTACGAGTTCCAGGCGCTTTACGTATCCCACACTGTTTGTCGACGGTAACAAGATCAGACAGACCAGCTGAAGAGATCTTAGCGACTTATT
>JAZGEZ010000031.1:0-23542 GCA_036479055.1 Methylophilaceae bacterium
ACATCGATCTGTCTATCTGGATTTTGTTGCTTAAGCACTTGAAACAAACTATGTGCCATCACCATGTCGCCTATCCAGGAAGGCCCCATCACTAGAATTTTTTCTGTAGGCATGGTTAGATTAGCTATTGAGTTTATTGATGATGTTACTGGTGCTGCGGCCTTCTACTAATTCTATTAATGCTATTTCACCGCCCCAAGATTCAACCTCTTTACCGCCGACGACTTGATCGGCTGTATAGTCGCTACCTTTAGCAATCACATCTGGTTTGATCGCGTTAATCAAGTTTAATGGCGTGTCTTCATCAAATAGAATCACGGCATCTACAGACTCTAGGGCGGCTAATACACGTGCGCGATCGCTTTCATTGACTACAGGTCTAGCCGGCCCTTTAATCGCACTAACAGAGCGGTCAGTATTTAAACCTAGAATCAGCTTATCTCCACGTTTTTTTGCGGCCTCTAAATAGGTTACATGACCTGCGTGTAGCAGATCGAAACAGCCATTAGTAAATACAATTTTTTGCTTGGTATTTTTCCAATTTTGTACTTTAGTGATGAGTTGCTCTAGGCTGCATACTTTTTGTGTTTGGGCATTGCCTTGTTGTAATGCAATTGATTCTAACAACTCGTTTCGTGTGATGGGTATAGTGCCAACTTTGCCAACTACAACACCAGCTGCTAGGTTAGCAAGCTGTAAGCTTTCTAATGGTGAAAGTGCGTGTATAAGGCCAGCAGCCAACGTTGCAATGACCGTGTCACCCGCACCAGAGACATCAAATACTTGTTGTGCTGTTGCCGCAATTTGGTGAATACTGTCACCAATCAGTGTGATGCCTTCTTCACCGCGGGTCACTGCTAAAAAGTCGAGATTTAACTTGTTCTTAAGTTGAACAGATTTATCAATTAACGCATCATCATCGACATTGGTTTCACAAGCTTCAGCAGTTTCTTTTTTGTTTGGTGTGAGCGCTGTCGCTCCATGGTATTTTGTATAATCGCGGCCCTTAGGGTCGACTAGCACTGGGATATTAAGCTGCTTACAAGCGTTGATAATATGCTGACAGACGTCGTCACTCAATAAGCCTTTTGCGTAATCAGATAAGAGAACAATGCTTGGGTTTAATGCCAGTTCTGTTTTAACTGTTTGTAATAACTCAAGATTCTCTTCTTGACTGAAAATGGCCTGACTTTCTTGGTCTAGTCTCAGCATCTGCTGGTGACCGCCTAAAATACGTGTTTTAGCAATCGTAGGGCGATGCTTTGAGCGCATTATTGCACGCGTATCAATATTTAAATTAGAGATGCTTTTTACTAAGCTTTCACCTTCTGCATCATTGCCTACGCAGCCGATAATATGTGTTTTGATCCCTAGCAAAGCTAAATTGGCTGCCACATTAGCAGCGCCACCTGCACGCTCATTTTTCTCTTTTAGCAAGACAACCGGTACTGGGGCTTCAGGAGAAATACGACCTACATTCCCAATGAGGTAACGATCCAACATGACATCACCAATAACCAGTGCGTGTCGTTTGTTGTTGCCAAAGGTTTTAACTGCTTCGAATAGTTTTTGCGGCATCGTTGGTTCGCTAGTCAGATTCTAAAATTTCACACAAACAGTGACCAATAAAAATATGCGCCTCTTGAATACGTGCAGTCACATTAGAAGGAATCACTAAATTGTAGTCACAAATACTGGTTAGTTTGCCGCCAGTGCCGCCAGTTAGTCCCACAGTTGTTGCGCCTGTGTCTTTTGCTGCTTGCATCGCATTGACCACGTTAGCACTACTGCCAGAAGTGGTAATGCCGATAACTAAATCTTTTGCTGTGCAAAGGGCTTCTATTTGGCGAACAAAGATATTCTCATAGCCTAAATCATTTGCCACAGAGGTTAAAATTGAACTGTCTGTTGTCAGTGCAATGGCTGGCAACCCTTTACGTTCTTTTTTGAAACGACCAACAATCTCTGCGGCAATATGTTGGCTGTCAGCAGCACTACCACCATTACCCATCAATAATATTTTGCCACCGGCTTTAACGCACTCTTGCATAGCAATACCAACATCACTAATTTGTGAAAAAAGCGGCTCAAGTGCCTGAAACATTGCGTTATGCGCCGCGTGCTCGCCTTTAATGTAATTAATATAATCCATTAGCAGTATTGATCCTCTTGCATTAAATAGTGCTGTACATAATCTTTTATGCCGTCTTCTAGACTAGTGAACGGTTTTTTATAACCTGCATCACGTAATTTTTGTATTTCAGCTTGTGTGAAGTATTGATATTTTCCTTGTAAGTCTTTTGGCATATCAATGTAGGTAATATTAGGCTCTCGATCCATGTTGGACATGACGTTCGTGGCCAAATCTTTAAAGCTACGTGCTTCACCAGTCCCAATGTTATAGATGCCGTTTGCTGCGGGTGTTTTTGTGAGGGATTCGCTTAAGAAGTGAGCAACAACGGCTGCTGCATCTTTCACATAAACGAAATCGCGTAACTGCATGCCATCTTCTATCCCTAGTTTGGTGCCTTTGAATAACTTCATTGTGCCTGTTTCGCTAAACTGGTTGAATGTATGAAAAGCAACGCTTGCCATACGTTCTTTATGATATTCGTTCGGCCCGTAGACATTAAAAAATTTGAAGCCAGCCCAGCTCGGTGGACAGGGTGCTTTATCTTCAACTTGTTTGAGAACCCATTGGTCGAAAAAGTGTTTGGAATAACCGTAACCATTCAATGGGCGTAAATTTTCAATACTGGCATCGCTATAGCCTTTTTCGCCATCTCCATAAGTGGCTGCGGAGCTGGCATAGAAAAATGGAACTTCGTTTTCTACACACCAATCCCATAAGTATTGCGAGTACTGGATATTAGCTTCAACCAGTTTGTTAAAGTCACGTTCAGTGGTGGCGCTAATGGCCCCCATGTGAATAATAGCTGTTACGTCATTATTCTCATATAGCCAGTCAAATAATTGGTCTTTATCTAGATAAGTGACATAGTGGCGATGCACAAGGTTTTGCCACTGATCTTCATGTGTAATGCTGTCAGTGATCACGAGGTCGTCTCGGCCTAGCTTAGTGTTCAGGTGCCATGCGATCATTGAGCCTATCATGCCAGCACCACCGGTAATTACTATCATAAATTTGTCTTTTGAGCGGTTCGCTGTATCGCGTGTTCGCTCATTCCTAGTCTATATTTAACATATGCCTGCGTCATTAGATGCTGGTTTCTTGCAACGCATCTCAGAAAATAAAATCTCAGTCTATTGCAAAGATTATACCGCTTATTGTTTTACGCCTAAAGCTTTTGCGCGTGTGGCTGTATCCTTGGCGACTTGCGATGCCGCCACATCATCCCAGTCTTCAGAAACCCAGCCACCTAGATTCTCTAGCGCAATATCGGTCATAGCATGTATCCATTCCTCATTTGCATTTAATGCAGGAATGTAATGGTATTCACCCCCGCCATTGCTTTGGAAAATACCTTTGCCTTCGATGGCTATTTCTTCTAGCGTCTCTAAGCAATCACTGCTAAAGCCAGGGCAAATGATATCTAGCCGCTTTGTTTTGGTTTTGCCTAGTGCCTTTAATGTGTTGGCCAAGTATGGTTTTAACCACTCCTGCCGACCAAAGCGCGATTGAAAAGCGACTTGGCACTGCTCTTTGTCCAGATCTAAAGCTTCTGCTAGTAGGCGTGCTGTTTTATGACATTCGCAATAGTATGGATCACCTTTAGTCAGGTGTGCTTTAGGCACGCCATGAAAGCTCATGATTAGTTTCTCAGGCTTGCCATTACTTGTCCAGTAAGCTTTAACGCTGACAGCAAGTGCATTGATGTAAGCAGGATGGTCATGGTAATGACGGATCGTCCTGATTGCAGGCACGTTACGCATTGTAAGTAGCGTATTCCAAACAGCATCTAAGCTTGCAGCCGTGCTGCTTGCTGCATATTGTGGGTAGAGAGGAAATATTAATATTTTGTTGCAGTGCTGTGCTTTTAATTTTTCAATTGCACTTTTCATGCTTGGGTTGCCATAGCTCATGCCAAGCTCAACAGCGAAAGGCGATTTAATCTTTTGTCCTAAAAATCCGCGCAACAGCAACGTTTGTTTTTGTGCATGTACTAGCAACGGTGAGCCTTCTTTCATCCAAACCTGGGCATATTTCGCAGCAGATTTTTTAGGACGCCTTACCAAGACAATGCAGTTTAATATCCACCACCAGAGTAAACGTGGAATTTCTACGACACGTCTATCCATTAAGAATTGTTTTAAGTACGGACGTAATGCTTTTGCCGTAGGCGCATCTGGTGTGCCTAAGTTGGTGAGCAAAATCCCCACTTTTAGTTGGTCACCATGTTTGTAATCTGGTTCAGGGTTGTAATAAGCCATAGTGATCGTTCAATTGTTAAGTGTTCAACTTTTTTAAGTTTTAGAAAGTGCGTTAGATAATAATTTTGCGGTGATATCGACAATGGGGATCACACGTTCGTATGCCATGCGAGTAGGGCCGATAACGCCTAGTGTTCCAACAACTTGGCCATCAGCCTCATACGGTGATGTGACCATGCTACATTCCTCCAAGGAGCTGTAGCCGCTTTCATCACCGATAAATATCTGTACACCTTCTGCTTTTTGGCTATTATCTAGCAGTTGCATCAAAGATGTTCGGCGTTCAAAGACGTCGAATAATTTGCGTAGCGTCGTGACATTGGTCGCCAGTTCATCGACATTTAATAAATTACGTTCTCCAGCAATAATCACATCCTCTTTATCTTTAGCATTGGCCGCATCATTGGCATCAAATACGGCAGACATTAAGTTGCTCATGTCCGTTTGCATTTCTTTAAGGTCATTGTGTAGCTTTTGTCTTGCTTCTTCAAATGTTTGGCCAGCATAATGTGTATTGAAGTAATTGCTGGCTTGCGTGAGTTCAGTGGAAGAGTATGGGGTATCGCTTACAATAATGCGGTTCTGTACATTGTCATCTGTCGTCACAATAATGACCAAAATGCGTTTTTCAGATAACGGCATAAATTCTAAATGCTTAAATACTAGCACCTTACGTTTTGGAATTAACACCATGCCGGCAAACTGCGTTAAGTGAGAGAGCATGCCTGCCGCAGTGGTGATGAGCTCTTGTTGGTCAGAGGACCTCAGTGTACTTTCAAGTTGTTGAATTTGTTGATCCTCGAGCGGTTGCACACTCAGTAGCGAGTCTACAAAGAATCGGTAGCCCTGCTGTGTTGGGATGCGCCCAGCAGAGGTGTGCGGACTGGCAACAAAGCCTAACTGCTCTAGATCGCTCATCACATTACGTATCGTAGCAGGGCTAAGCCCTAAGCCTGAGTGTTGCAAAAGCGCCTTTGAACCCAAGGGCTGACCATCACTGACATAATGTTCAATGAGCGTTTTTAGTAATATTTGTGCACGTCCGTCCAACAGGTTTATTCACTTAATAGTCTTAATACACCATTTTGCCTGATTTACTGCACAGTTGCCACTGGTTGTAATTGCTTATCTGTGATTAAATTCCGACATGCAAAAAGAATTTAACACCATTGCCATCATCGGTAAATTTATGCGCAAATCTGCCTTACCGTTGATGCAAAACGATTTAGCAGATTTAGCCAAACATTTGCAGGCAAAAAATATCGAAGTTTTGTTTGAAGCTGACACTGCGCAGCATGCAGCCATTAATGGGTTTAAAACAATCTCGTTAGAAGAGGTCGGCAAGCAGGCAGACCTAGCTATTGTCATGGGTGGAGACGGCACCATGCTTAGCGTAGCACGCGCGCTTAAAGAGAGCTCAACTCCACTGGTAGGCATTAATCGAGGTCATTTTGGTTTTTTAACTGATTTACGTGCCGAAGGTATGTTGCAGGATTTAGACGCGATATTGGCAGGACAATACCAAACTGAATCTAGGATGATGTTGAACGCCAGTGTCCATAGGGGTGATAAAGTCATACATCAAAACTATGCATTTAATGACATTGTGTTAAAAAGCGGCTTGCGATTGATTGAGCTAGAAGTGGTGATTGATGGTAAATTTGTACACAAGCAACGTTCTGATGGCCTTATCTTAAGTACTCCTACCGGCACAACCGCCTATTCTCTCTCCGCAGGCGGACCAATATTGCATCCAAATTTAGAAGCGATTGCGCTGGTGCCAATTTGTCCGCATACGTTGAGCAACCGTCCATTTGCAGTGAATAATGCAGCAAAAATTGAGATTACTTTAATGCAAGTAGATGATGCCCAAATCAGCTTTGATGGCCAATTTCAATTGGATTTAGCACTAGGAGATTGCGTCAAAGTAGAGCGTGCTAAAGACAGTGTGATTTTATTGCATCCAGGTGAGTACTGTTATTACGAGATGTTACGTAATAAACTACACTGGGGTTAATTATGTTGCAAGCATTATCTATCCGTAATTTTGTCATTGTCGAACAGCTAGACCTAGAGTTTAGCCAGGGCTATACCACGCTTACGGGTGAAACCGGGGCTGGGAAGTCGATCTTGATTGATGCGTTATCGTTAGCATTAGGTGCGCGCAATGAAGGTGAGGTCGTGCGTAATGGTTGTGACAAAGCAGATATTAGCGTCACCATGGACATTGCCAAAAACACAGAAGCAAACGCATGGCTCACTGAGCATGAGATAGACGATGCTGATGACTTAATCTTGCGCCGTGTGATTTATAGTGATGGTCGTAGTCGTGGTTTTATTAATGGTGCAGCTGCAACTGTTGGGCAGTTGAAGGCACTGGGTGCGTTTCTTGTGGATATCTACAGCCAGAATGCCCATCATTCTCTACTCAGCACTAATACACAACGTCATATCCTGGATACATTTTCTGGGAGCACTTTATTAGCACAACAGGTGGCCGAGCAATATAAAGCTTGGCATCAGTTACATCTGCAACAAATGGAAATTGAAAAAAATTCAGCAGCTTATGTCGATGAACTTGCCGAATTGCGCGATAAAGTCCGCGAACTCGAGCAGCTTGGTTTTGCGGCAGACGAGTGGCAGGGTTTGCAATTGGAACATAGCCGATTAAGTAATAGTGCGGAGCTTATTGCCGGCATTGAAGAATGTTTGCGCCTTGCTAGCGAAGGTGAGCCAGATGCATTGTCACTGTTGACACAGGCGCAACAAAAATTAATCAACTTAGTCGCGTTAGATGGTGAGTTAACAGAAGCATCAGAAATCGTTGATTCTGCCATTATCCAACTACAAGAAGCGACACGCAGCATGAGCCGTTACTTGCAACGTGATGATATTGATCCTGCAAGATTGACCGAAGTAGAAAACCGTATTCAAGCCATATATGGCCTTTCCCGTAAGTATCGTGTGCAACCTGAAGCTTTACTTGAATTGCAAGTTGAGTGGCAAGCGCGTATGACAGAGCTGGAATCGTTTGCCAATGATGGAGAATTAGCAAAACAAGTAACAGCATCATTAGATGCTTATAGGCAATCGGCCAAAAGGTTGAGCGAAGCACGCCAACAATCTGCAAAAGACTTAAGTACTAAAATTAGTATAGAAATGCAGCATTTATCACTGAGTGGTGGGCAGTTCAAAGTGGCATTAGACGCATGCGAACAATCAGCCAATGGTTTAGAGCAGGTTGTATTCTTAGTGGCTGGCCACGCAGGGGTGGAACCACGCCCACTCAGTAAAGTGGCCTCTGGTGGTGAGCTTTCTCGTGTCAGTTTGGCATTACACGTCACCACAGCCGCACAAGGTAGTGTGCCGTGTATGATATTTGATGAAGTTGATGTTGGTATCGGTGGTGGTGTGGCGGAAGTTGTCGGTAAGCTACTCAAACAACTAGGGAAAAACCGACAAGTGTTTGTTATTACACATTTAGCGCAAGTCGCCGCGCAGGCAACACAACACTTGCAGGTCATCAAAACACAAACTGATGGTGTAACCCTCAGCCATATTAAGCATTTAAGTGAAATAGAGCGCGTTGAGGAGATTGCTAGAATGTCAGGTGGCTTGGTCGTAACAGACGCAACGCGCAATCATGCCAAAGAGATGCTGTCACAAAAGGGTTCCGCATAAATAAGTTTAAGCTAAGGTAGCTCAGCTAACCTTATATCGCTCCCCTGGCTTCGCATTGCCCAACTTTGGCCCTAGTGCTTGGCGGCTATTTTCCCAATCTTCCCAGTCATCATAGTGTTGCAATCCAGGAATGGTCACCATTTCACCTTGATCCAATCCTGCTAAGGCTGCATCAACACAATCTTCTGCTGACATGGTGGACGGTGCGCTTTTTATTATGGAGTAGCCTGCAGCATCCCAAAATGGTGTTGCGGTGGCACCTGGTAAAACAGTTTGAATGCGGACACCTTTGCTAGAAAATTCTTTTTGCAAGCGGTGACCAAAACTGAGCACATAAGATTTTGATGCGCTATAGACACCATTTAAAAATTCACTAGAGATACCGACGACTGAAGAAATATTAATAATCGTACCCGTGTTTTTTTCAGCAAAAGCTGGGGCAATGGCATAAGTCAGCCTCGTGAGTGCCGTGATGTTAAGCGCAATCATTTTTTCCATTTCATCAACGTCGGAATCTAACACTGAGGCAACAGAACCAACACCAGCATTGTTGATTAGCATGGAGATGTTACTGTCATTTTTTAGGACGACCTCAACTGTTGCCAAATCTGCTTTGTTAGTCAAATCCGCACGTATCACCTCTACTAAGCAATTAGTTTCTTCGCTTAATTGAGTGGCTAGTCGGTTAAGTTTTTCTTCACTACGTGCGACAAGAATTAGGTTGTATCCTTGCTTAGATAAGCGGTCAGCATAAACTGCACCAATGCCTGATGATGCGCCAGTAATGAGTGCTGTACCTTTTGAGGTGTTAGACATATCAGCTTCCACAATTGCTAAATTAATATCAAAGCCATGTTGTAATCTTATTTTTTCTCTAGCCTATCCTCAAGCTCACCAATATAGCTAGACAGGGTTGTGCCAGTTTCTTCTACAGCACCTTTCAGCACAGTTTCTATTTCTGTTAATCGTGTTGTTACTTTTTGATGAATCTCGCTGCTCTGTGCCGACAATCGCTGCAACTCTGCTTCTAAATAAGTGCGTAATTCCGTGATGCGTGATGCTTCAGCTTTATCAGCTAATTCACGCTGCACGGCTAAATCTTTATTTAATCGTCTTCTGGTCATTAAGGTTGAGGATTGCATATAAATGACGAAAGCTAAAAAGAGCAAGGTCAGCAGGCCTGTTACCGCCAACAAAATAAGGCCAAGTGGCGCTGTCGCATTAGTGAATAGCAAAGCCAAAGGAACGGGTGTAACAATAGCCTGCCAATTAAGTGCGGCAAAAATAATTAGCGTAACTAATACGATTAACAAAATAAAATTTAAGAACTTCATGATTTCCTTCTTGCTTTGGTTACAGCTATGCTAGCTGATGTTTAGTGCAGTGGAACATTCCACCTTAGTGTTACTTTACAGCAGGTTGCTCAGCAATTTTTGCCGCTTCAATTTTTACTTTATATAGCCGAGCTTCTTTCTGATCTTTAATCCGCACACCAACCCCAACTTGGCCACGTTTTCCAGGGTTAATAATACCTCTAATCGACATAGGGTTGCTTTGAGATATTGCACGGCCTGTTTGCGCATTATATTTAATCACACGCACCTGTACGCCCTCGATAGGCATGGCTGCACTATTTTGTACGACTGCAAATAAGTTACCTCTGTTGTCGGCTAATACGCCAGATTTCAGGTATTTGCCAGGGTTTCGCGGAAAGTCTAGTCGCGTTGCACGTTCGGAGGCCTCTTTGCCAATAGGTGAATTTGAACTGGCAGCAACTTGGTAGTGTTTTAAAGCAAGGTCAGTTTGCCCACGCTCCTCCGCTATTTCTCCAAGTAAAGCATGGCCAGGTGCTGTAGGTAACAATTCATTAGCACGCTTTAAGTAGGGTTCTGCTTGGTCTCTTTTGCCCATATTAAATAAAGCGATACCACTTTGAATATGTGGTTTGAAATAGTCAGGTTGCATTTTGATGGCTTTGGCATAATAGCCAAGTGCTTTTTGTGGATTCTTTTGCGTGAAAGCAATATCTCCTAACAGCTCTTGGAAGCGGGCCTCGCGAGGCTCTCCCGCTAAGGCTTTCTTTGCCAATTTAGTTGCTGTTGCTGTGTCACCTTTTTTAAGCGCAGCAACACCCTTATCATAGGCTTTGTAAGCACTTTGCGTCGCTTTTAATTTGCCGACTTTCTTGGCATAAGCTTCTTTACCCATTTCACCGCCAGCGCCAAGATTGGCTAGTGTTACTTTATTGGCAGCCACACGTTTCGGTGATGGCGGGTGACTAGCGAACAAGCCCGAAAGAAAATCAGTTTTACGGTCTTTGCTCAAGCGTACGAAAGTTTCTTGTAATGTGACGGCTGCCGCAGGGTCATACCCTGCTTTTTTCATATATTGCATACCATAAAAATCAGATTCAGTTTCTGCATCGCGACCATATTTGCTTGAGGTGAGTTGCGCCGCTAGTTGAGAGCCGCCAACGATGAGGTTTCTGTAATCAGAGTTTTGTGACCCTATCCCTACAGCAATCATTGCGCCTTGTAGAAATATGCCGCGTTCCATATTTTTGGCACCATGGCGAGCTGCAGCATGGACAATCTCGTGTCCCATCACAGCAGCTAACTCTGCTTCACTATTTAATTCATAGAGTAAGCCGCGGTTAAAGGCGATTTTACCGCCAGGCATGGCCCAGGCATTTGGTATTGAGTGATTAATGACTACAAATTCATAGGGGAGCTCAGGTCTGTCCGAGACAGCGGCTAATCTTTTTCCAATGCCTTGCACATATGCTGTGAGCTCAGGGTCAATTACATAATCGCCACCTTGAGATTGACGGGCTGGAGAGTAGTTTTGTTTACCAATTGCAATTTCTTTATCTTGAGAAACAAATTGGAACTCTCTTTTTTTAGTGACGGGGTTGGTACCGCAGCCAGTGATAGCAAATGATAAAACAATCGCTAAAATGATATTGCTATAGTGACTAACCATTGTTTTTTTGATTGATAATGTCGTCATCGACAACCTCTCCTCAATAGGTGATATTTGTTTTTGATGTTGCTATTTGCATTTATCGCATAAACCATAAATCATAAGTGAGTGCTCATGCATTGTGAACCCTCTTGACTCTGCTGCTTCTTGCTGCCTGCGTTCAATCTCCTCATCGAAGAATTCTTCTACACGACCGCACTTAACGCAGACGATATGATCATGGTGGTCGCCTTTGTTTAATTCATAAACAGCTTTTCCGCTCTCAAAGTGATGCCTGACCAAAAGCCCAGCACCTTCAAATTGTGTTAATACACGGTATACGGTTGCTAAACCAACATCATCGCCCGCATTGAGTAGTACTTTGTACACATCCTCTGCTGACATATGACGTTCATCACTATTTTCAAATAGTTCTAAAATCTTTAATCTAGGCAATGTCGCTTTTAATCCAACATTTTTTAAATCTTTTTGATCATGCATAACTTCCCAATCGTTTCTAAACTTTTTGGTTTTAGGCTGTACGCCATCGTGTTATATTAACGCCAATTCAGATGGATGTCTTCTATACATAAGAAACTATGCATAATTTTTTAAGATTTTTTACATTATTAATAGCATTAGGCCTTGTTGGCTGTGGTGCAACGCTTCCTAAAATTAAGCCATATAAGATGGATATCCAGCAAGGGAATGTTGTGACATCGAAGATGTTGCTTAAGTTGCGCCCTGGTATGACGAAGTCGCAGGTGAAATTTATCATGGGTACGCCGTTGTTGATAGACAGCTTTCGTACGAATCGCTGGGATTATTTCTATCAATTACGCCAGCAAGGCAAGATTGTTAATCAACGTCGCGTTATTTTAGATTTTGAAAATGATCTATTGAAAGGTGTTCGCGGGGACGTCGTGCCAAAAGGCACGACAGCTGAAGATGTCGCTAAAAAGTTGGAAGCTGAGCCTGGTACAAAAGGTGCAGCTGCTACACCAGCCTCTACCGAACCTGCCTCAGAAGACCTTGATATCGTCCCATCGGCAGAGCCGGAACTTGAGTCGAGTGAAGTTGTACCAGATGCAGTGGAATCTGGCTTAGTTCCAACAGAAGACGCTGTCATAGAAGGTTCCGATGATAACGGGGAAGTTGCGCCTGCCTCTGTGTTAGCTGTGCCTATCCCAGTGGTACCAGCAATCGACTCTAGTGCAACGCCAGAAGTTGACACACTGCAAGAAAAAGCTGAAGAAACGCTAGAGGAAACAAGTAAAGAGGAAATACCTTCTGCGCCAGTCGTTGTGCCTGAGAAGAAATTAGCTCCAGCAATTGAGCAAGAAACTGAAATGCTAAAAGAAGAGCCAGCCGAGGAGCCTGATGCCGCTATTGAGCCGATTCAGAAAGAAGTGCCAGTAGCGTCGTCGCCTGCCAGTGCGCACTCAGATAATAAGCGCGTGTTTAGATTGGACCGTGAGCTAGATACGAGTCGCATCAATCAAGGTAAAAACGCTGTGCCTGAGACGTCATCACAAGCGCCATCACAGGATAGTGTCGTAAAAGAAATCAAAGAGAATCCAGACTCCTCACTGTTAGATGAAGAAGAGCCAAGTTTCTTTAAACGCATGTTGGAAAAAGTAGGCTTTTGATTGAAGCATAAGAGATGAAGACAAAGGTAGTCATCACAGGTGTATCTGGGCGCATGGGCATAGCCTTATTGGAAGGGGTTTTTGCCGATGACGCGCTCAGCCTGCATGCAGCAGTCGATCGTTCTGGTAGCACATTGGTCGGCCAAGATGCAGGTGCGCAGTTGGGCGTTAGCACTGGTGTAAAAGTGACAAGCGATTTAGCAGGTGCTTTAGAGCATGCGGATGTGCTAATCGACTTTACGCGTCCAGAAGCCTCTATGCAGTATCTAGCTGCTTGTCAAAAAGCTGGCGTCAAAATGGTCATTGGTACGACAGGGTTTAGCAAAGAAGAAAAAGATAAGATTAAAGCGGCTTCTAAAGAGATTGCGGTCGTATTTGCACCTAATATGAGTGTGGGGGTGACCTTGCTGATTAACCTAGTAGAGCAGGCGGCAAAAGTGCTTAACGAGGGTTATGATATTGAAGTGGTGGAAATGCACCACCGTCATAAAGTTGACGCACCTTCTGGCACAGCATTGCGCTTGGGTGAAGCCGCTGCAGAGGGGCTGGGGCAAGACCTAAAAGATTGTGCTGTTTATGGCCGTGAGGGCGTGACTGGTGAGCGCGAAGCTGGCAAGATAGGTTTTGCAACGTTACGTGGCGGCGATGTAGTGGGCGACCATACTGTGGTATACGCGGGAACAGGAGAGCGTGTTGAAATTACCCATAAAGCCAGTAGCCGTGCTACTTTTGCACTAGGTGCGCTTAGAGCGGCTAAATTTTTATCTGAAAAAAATGCCGGCATGTATGACATGCGTGATGTGCTAGGCCTGAATTAGCAAGCATTTAAATCTTATTTTTTTAACTCCACGCATTGAATACTTCGGCAAAAGAATCTAAGTACCGCTTCCTTATACTGCTTGCTATATTTTTTGCTGTACTTGTCTGGTCTGCAGTGAACCCGTACGACAGGTTTACATGGTACTTAGAAGTGATGCCAGCCGTTATTGCATTGCCAGTCCTATGGCTAAGCCATAAAAGCTTTCCACTGACGCCTCTCTTGTATATTTTGATTCTGTTTCACGCCGTTATCTTGATGGTCGGCGGGCATTATACTTATGCTGAGGTACCTTTATTTAACTGGTTTCGAGATGCTTTTGATTGGGACCGCAACTATTACGATCGGTTAGGACATTTTGTGCAAGGGTTTGTTCCTGCAATGATTGCGCGTGAGATTTTGTTGCGCAAGCAAGTAGTGAGACAGGGTGGATGGTTATTTTTTATTGTGTGTTGTATTTGTTTAAGTATTAGTGCTTTTTATGAATTGGTTGAGTGGTGGGTTGCTGTAGGCACTGGTGTTGCAGCTGAGGCGTTTCTCGGTACCCAGGGCGATATTTGGGATACGCAGTGGGATATGTTTATCGCATTGCTTGGTGCAATTTGCGCGCAAAATTTTCTTAAAAACTATCACAATCAGCAACTATCTTTGCTTGAAATAAAAGTTTAATCTCGCTATAATTCGTCAATTCTTGCAAACGGGAAGAGTGCGTCGCTCCTCCCGTTTTGCATGTCTAGCGCCAGCATTTGTTTTTTAGTGCTGCAATGTGCGCGAAAAACTGGAACTGAAGATTATTAAGGAGCAACAATTGCCGCAAACGCGCCCTGTAGATACGACACAAGCGATATTGGTGTTAGCAGATGGAACAGTGTTTCGTGGCATTTCAATTGGTGCTTCTGGGCATACCGTAGGTGAGGTGGTTTTTAATACCTCAATGACGGGTTACCAAGAAATCCTAACAGACCCTTCTTACACCGCGCAAATTGTTACGCTCACCTACCCGCATATTGGAAACACGGGTGCAAACCCTGAAGATGTTGAATCAGGTGGCGTATCTGCATCAGGCTTGGTCATTAGAGATTTGCCCATATTCGCCAGCAACTTCCGTAGTAACCAATCTTTATCTGATTATTTAGTCGATAGTAATATAGTGGCCATTGCGGATATTGATACACGTAAATTGACACGTATATTACGAGAAAAAGGTGCGCAAGCTGGGTGCATCATTGCGGGTGAAGTTGATGAAATAAAAGCACTGGCATTAGCTAAAGATTTTCCTGGCTTGGCTGGCATGGATTTAGCCAAAGAGGTTACTTGCAAAAAAGCTTACGAATTCACGGATGGTGAGTGGGTGCTGGGTGAAGGCTATGTGTCTACAAGTGATAAGCCCTACCACGTGGTTGCATTTGACTATGGTGTGAAACGTAATATTTTACGTATGTTGGTCTCGCGTGGTTGCAAAGTGACCGTGTTGCCAGCACAAGCGACAGCCAAAGATGCGTTGGCTTACAAGCCGGATGGCATCTTCTTATCGAATGGACCTGGTGATCCGGAGCCATGCGATTACGCAATCAAAACGATTCAAACGTTGGTCGATACCGGCATCCCAACTTTTGGCATTTGCTTAGGCCATCAATTGTTGGCGTTGGCCTGCGGTGCTAAAACAATCAAAATGAAATTTGGTCACCATGGTGCAAATCATCCTGTGCAGGATGTGGAAAGTAAGCGTGTCTACATTACCAGTCAAAACCATGGTTTTGCAGTCGATCAAAAGAGCTTGCCTAATAATGTTGAGGTGACGCATATCTCATTATTTGACGGCAGTTTGCAGGGAATTACATTGAAAGATAAACCGGCATTTAGCTTCCAAGGTCACCCAGAGGCGAGTCCTGGCCCGACAGAAATGCGTTACTTGTTCGACCGCTTCATTAGCATGATGCAAGAAAGGAAGGCTGGCTAATGGCTAAGCGTACAGATATTAAATCGATTCTGATTATTGGCGCAGGCCCAATCGTGATTGGGCAAGCCTGCGAGTTTGATTATTCTGGTGCGCAAGCGTGTAAAGCATTGCGAGAAGAAGGCTATCGTGTCATTTTGGTAAACTCTAATCCAGCCACCATTATGACTGACCCTGAGATGGCTGATGCAACCTACATAGAGCCAATTAGCTGGAATGTGGTTGAGAAAATTATTGCAAAAGAAAAACCGGATGCGCTATTGCCAACCATGGGTGGGCAAACAGCACTTAACTGCGCTTTGGATTTAGATAAGCATGGGGTGTTGGATAAATACAATGTAGAGCTTATTGGCGCTTCTAAAGAGGCGATTGATAAGGCTGAAGATCGCCAGAAGTTTAAAGAAGCGATGAGTAAAATTGGCCTAGATTCAGCAAGGTCTGCCATTGCGCATAGCATGGAAGAGGCGTTGCAGGTGCAAGCTAATATTGGGTACCCAGCAATTATTCGGCCATCGTTTACCATGGGCGGCAGCGGCGGCGGTATTGCCTATAATCGTGAAGAGTTTATGACGATTTGTGAGCGAGGTTTAGAAGCTTCACCTACCAGTGAGCTATTGATTGAAGAGTCGATGCTTGGCTGGAAAGAGTATGAGATGGAGGTTGTACGCGATACAGCGGATAACTGCATCATCATTTGCTCAATTGAGAATTTAGACCCGATGGGCGTACATACTGGCGATTCAATTACCGTGGCGCCAGCACAAACATTAACGGATAAAGAATATCAAATTTTACGAGATGCCTCGTTAGCCGTATTGCGTGAGGTTGGCGTAGAGACGGGTGGTTCAAATGTGCAGTTTGCGATTAACCCAGAAGATGGCCGTATGATTGTCATAGAGATGAACCCACGTGTGTCGCGTTCATCTGCGCTTGCTTCTAAAGCCACTGGTTTTCCAATAGCAAAAGTGGCGGCTAAATTAGCGGTTGGCTATACGTTAGATGAATTGAAAAATGACATTACAGGCGGCCAAACACCGGCCTCTTTTGAGCCATCTATCGATTATGTGGTTACAAAAATACCACGCTTTGCCTTCGAGAAATTCCCACAAGCGGATGACCGTTTAACAACACAAATGAAATCTGTGGGTGAAGTGATGGCGATAGGGCGCAGTTTCCAAGAATCCTTCCAAAAAGCGTTACGTGGACTGGAAGTGGGCGTGGATGGTTTAGTAACGATGACCACTGATTTGGATGAAGTTAGAAAAGAACTAGGTTCGCCAACAGCTGAACGTATTTGGTATTTAGGTGATGCTTTTCGAATGGGCATGACGATCGAAAAAATATTTGATATTAGTAAAATTGATCCATGGTTCTTAGCGCAGATAGAAGATTTAATTAAGCGTGAAATGGCACTAGAAGGCAAACACATTGCTGATCTAGATAGAGATGCATTGTTTCAGCTAAAACGTGCTGGGTTCTCTGATTTGCGTTTAGCAAAACTACTGGATACAGACCAGCATGCAGTGCGTGCTTATCGTCAAGCATTAAATGTACGCCCTGTGTATAAGCGTGTTGATACTTGTGCGGCAGAGTTTGCGACTAATACTGCTTACCTGTATTCCACCTATGAAGAAGAGTGCGAATCGAACCCAAGTGACAAGAAAAAAATCATGATATTGGGCGGCGGACCTAACCGCATCGGCCAAGGCATTGAATTTGATTACTGTTGCGTACACGCGGCATTTGCTATGCGCGAGGATGGCTATGAAACCATCATGGTGAATTGCAACCCTGAAACGGTTTCAACTGATTATGATACGTCTGATCGTTTGTATTTTGAGCCAGTGACATTAGAAGATGTGTTAGAGATCATTAACATCGAAAAGCCAACAGGCGTGATTGTGCAGTATGGTGGACAAACACCATTGAAGCTTGCCCGCTTGTTAGAAAAATCTGGTGTGCCCATTATTGGGACAACGCCTGATGCGATTGATTGCGCGGAAGACCGCGAGCGTTTCCAAAAAATGTTAGAAGAACTCAAGCTTAAGCAACCACCCAACCGTACTGCACGTGCCCCAGAAGAGGCGATTCGTTTAGCAGAAGAAATTGGTTATCCTTTAGTCGTCCGCCCCAGCTACGTATTAGGTGGGCGAGCAATGGAAATTGTGCATGAGCAAAGTCAGCTTGAGCGTTATATGCGTGAAGCGGTGAAAGTATCCAATGACTCACCAGTTTTGCTAGACCGATTCTTGAATGATGCGATAGAGATTGATGTTGATGCGATATGCGATGGTGAAGAAGTGTTGATAGGCGGCATTATGCAACATGTCGAACAGGCCGGCGTGCATTCAGGCGATTCTGCTTGCTCATTGCCGCCTTACAGTTTAAGCAAAAAACTACAAGACGAGCTACGTGAGCAAACGGTTAAGATGGCCAAAGCGCTAGGTGTGGTTGGTCTGATGAATGTGCAGTTCGCTATTCAAGGTGAAACAGTTTTTGTCTTAGAAGTTAATCCACGTGCTTCACGTACGGTACCATTCGTCTCTAAAGCGTGTGGCTTGCAATTGGCAAAAATTGCCGCACGTTGTATGGCAGGGCAGAGCCTTGAATCACAGGGCGCGACCAAAGAAATTATCCCTCCTTATTTCTCTGTTAAAGAGGCCGTATTCCCCTTTATCAAGTTTCCTGGTGTCGATACGATTCTTGGTCCTGAAATGAAGTCGACAGGTGAGGTAATGGGCCTTGGTGATACGTTTGCAGAAGCGTTTGTGAAATCACAGTTAGGGGCGTCAGCTAAATTACCGCAAGAAGGAACTGCATTCCTAAGTGTGCGTAATGAGGAACATGCAAAGGTTGTTGATATTGCACAAAACTTAGCGAAGCTAGGCTTTGATTTAGTAGCCACTAAGGGTACAGCGAGAGCAATAGAAGCACACGGCTTAACGGTGAAATCAGTGAACAAAGTGGCGGAAGGTCGCCCGCATGTGGTTGATATGATTAAAAACAATGAAATTGATTTCATTGTGAATGTGACTGAAGATAAAAAAGCGGTTGCCGATTCATACGAAATTAGACATAGCGCTCTGCAAAACAAGATAACCTATTACACAACGCTCGCCGGCGCTAGGGCGGCGTGTATTGGCATGGCCTATATGCAAGAGCTACATGTCGAGTCTATTCAGGACTTGCACAAAAAGCTTTCGTAAAATAAACTAGTTTATTCAGGGTAATTTCAAACCACGCTCAGGCGAGTGTGGTTTATTTTTTATAAGGTAACGTAATATGGCAGGTAATCAAATTCCAGTAACTGTGCTTGGCGCTGATTTGCTCAAAGAAGAGCTGCAACGTTTAAGGTCAGAGGATCGCCCTAATGTTATTCAGGCAATAGCAGAGGCGAGAGAGCAAGGTGATTTATCTGAAAATGCGGAGTATGAGGCAGCTAAGGAAAAGCAAAGCTTTATTGAAGGGCGTATTTCAGAACTAGAAGCCAAACTCTCAAACTTACAGGTTATTGATCCGGCTACGCTAAATGCAGAAGGACGTGTTGTCTTTGGCGCTACTGTGCGTTTTGAAGATTTAGAATTAGGGGACACAAAGACCTATCAAATTGTCGGTGAGGATGAGGCAGACATTAAAGCGGGAAAAGTATCTATTGTATCGCCTATCGCCCGTGCGCTGATTGGCAAAGAAGAAGGTGATATTGCAGAGGTTTCAGCGCCAGGCGGGGTTAAAGAATACGAAGTTATTGAGGTGCTATACAAGTAAACATGTTGCGTAAGCTAACGGCCATTATCATTGCTTTTTGGGTTGGTGGCCTTTGGATAACTGGACTAAGTGCCAGTATTTTGTTTGAAATGATTCCAAACAGGTCATTAGCAGGTGCTGTTGCTGGCCGGTTATTTACACTGATTGGTTACATAGGATTAGCCAGTGGGACATTTTTGCTGATTCACTATTTTTTTGAGCGTGCTAAGCTTAAAAAAAGCTACTTTTGGGTAGTGATGCTAATGCTATTACTTATTCTAGTTGGTCAGTTTGGGATTCAACCACTGCTAGCACAAATTAAAGTAGATGCACTGCCTGCGGACGTGATGAGTGCTGAACATGCAAATCGGTTCGCCGCTTGGCATGGTGTCGCTGGTGTTGTTTACCTGATGGAATGTTTGCTTGGTATTGTGCTGGTGCTTAAAGCTAAGTAAAGTCTACTGTGACTATAGTTTTGGGATGTGGATTTTGTGTTTTTCTTTAATGGTGTCACTGGCACGGTAAAATACTAACTGTTTGCCAATGTGATGCACAGCAATGGCATTAGTTTTTTCACAAATAGATTGGTATATAGCTTTACGGGCATCACGGTCATCGCCAGCCACTTTGATTTTAATCAGCTCATGTGAATTCAGGCTGATTTCAATCTCTTTAAATATATTTTCTGTGAGGCCTTTGTCTCCAATCATAACAACTGGGCTTAGGCTGTGGGCTAAACCACGTAAATGGCTCATTTGTTTGGGTTTTAATTTCATGAATTGGCATGCTTTTTAGGTGAAGTAAATGGGAATGGATTTTATCATGAATTCATATAATAAGGCATGAAGCTAAGCAGCCGAAGCAAAGCATGGATGCAAGAGCATCTTAAAGATGAATATGTTAAGCGCGCACAGAAAGAAGGCTACCGAGCACGTGCGGCCTATAAGCTGATTGAAATTGATGATAAAGATAAGCTGATTAAGCCTGGGATGACCATTGTTGACTTAGGTTGCGCCCCTGGTAGCTGGTCGCAGGTTGCGCAACAAAGGTTAAAGGGCCAAGGACGTATTATCGGATTAGATTTATTGGACATGCATCCTATTCCAGGTGTAGAGTTTATACAAGGAGATTTCGGCGAAGACGAGATTTTAAAAGAGCTGGAAGAAAAACTAGATAATAAGCTTGTTGACCTTGTTATTGCTGATATGTCCCCCAATATAAGTGGTATAAAAGATGCTGATCAGGCTGGTGCAGTATATTTAACTGAACTTGCATTAGCGTTTAGTCAGCAATGGCTGAAACCTAAGGGTAATTTTTTAGTCAAAGTTTTCATTGGCTCAGGTTTTGACGATATCGTTAAGCGCATGCGCATGGAATTTGATAGAGTGGTCACTCGGAAGCCCAAAGCTTCAAGAGGCCGTAGTAGCGAAGTGTATTTATTAGGTTTTGGCCGTAAGTAAGGTAAGCGGTTCAATTGTTTTTAACGTTTGAGCAAGTGCTTGTTAAGTTCAAAAAGGAAGAAGTAAGTGAATAATATCGCAAAAAATATTGCAATTTGGATAGCAGTTTCACTTGTGTTGTTGACGGTGTTTCAGCAGTTTGGTGACGCTGACAAAGCCAGCAGCCAAGTTGTCTATTCACAATTTATGGATGACGTAAGGAATGGAAAAATCGCGAAAGTGCAGATTGATGGTCGGGTCGTTCACGGCACAACGGTAGACGATAAGAAATTTAGCACGTATGCCCCTAATGATTTATGGATGGTGAGTGATTTGCTTAAATACAATGTGACTGTTGAGGCGAAAGCTGAAGAACAGCGCTCAGTGTTATTAGAGATTTTCATGTCATGGTTCCCAATGATTCTGCTGATAGGCGTATGGATTTTCTTTATGCGGCAAATGCAGGGCGGTGGTAAAGGTGGCGGCCCATTCTCATTTGGTAAAAGTAAAGCAAGACAGCTAGATGAAAGTACTAATCAGACGACGTTTGCCGATGTGGCGGGCTGTGATGAAGCCAAAGAGGAGGTAATGGAGCTCGTTGAGTTCTTAAGTGACCCAGGTAAGTTCCAAAAATTGGGTGGACGTATTCCACGTGGCGTACTGTTGGTTGGCCCTCCAGGCACAGGTAAAACCTTGATAGCACGTGCGATCGCCGGTGAAGCTAAAGTCCCTTTCTTTACCATTTCTGGCTCAGATTTTGTGGAAATGTTTGTTGGTGTAGGGGCTTCACGCGTACGTGATATGTTTGAAACGGCAAAGAAAAACTCGCCATGCATCATTTTTATTGATGAGATTGACGCAGTTGGACGTAGCAGAGGTTCTGGTACGGGTGGTGGTAATGACGAACGCGAGCAAACACTTAACCAACTGTTGGTTGAGATGGACGGCTTTGAGGCAAACTCAGGTGTGATTGTGATTGCGGCTACTAATCGTGCAGATGTATTAGATAAAGCACTACTGCGCCCTGGTCGTTTTGACCGTCAAGTCATGGTTGGTTTGCCCGATATTAAAGGCCGTGAGCAAATTTTAATGGTACATATGCGTAAGGTTCCTATTGATCCTGATGTGAAGGCAGACATTTTGGCACGTGGAACACCGGGCTTTAGTGGTGCAGACTTAGCTAACCTGGTCAATGAAGCGGCATTATTTGCTGCGCGTCGCAACAAGCGGACTGTGGACATGGAGGACTTTGAAGATGCAAAAGATAAGCTTTACATGGGTCCAGAACGTAAATCAATGGTCATGCGAGAAGAAGAGCGTCGCAATACGGCTTACCACGAATCAGGCCATGCTGTCGTTGCTAAGCTATTGCCAAATGCTGACCCTGTACATAAAGTAACCATTATGCCGCGTGGGTGGGCATTAGGCTTAACTTGGCAATTACCCGAGTTTGACCGGATTAGTAATTACAAAGTCAAAATGTTAGAAGAGATTTCTATTTTGTTTGGTGGTCGAATTGCAGAAGAAGTGTTTGTGAATCAAATGTCGACAGGGGCTTCAAATGATTTTGAACGCGCAACTAAACTGGCGCGTGATATGGTCACAAAATACGGCATGAGTGATGCGTTAGGTACGATGGTATATGCAGGGGATGAACAAGATTCATTCTTTGGTAGCATGAGTGCTAAGACGGTTTCTGAAGCAACACAGCAAAAAGTGGATGCTGAAATTCGCCGCATACTTGATGAGCAATATGCCATCGCGCGTAAGTTGCTAGAAGACAATCGTGATAAAGTTGAAGCCATGATGGCTGCGCTAATGGAATTTGAAACCATTGATGCCGATCAAATTAATGACATCATGGCCGGTAAGCCTGTGCGTGAACCTAAGCCCAGACAAGCTAGTGTCAAACCCGATACCGATAATAAGGGTGGGGGAGCAGCAGGAGCGGCGGCAGATCCCAAGCCACAGCCTGCGGCAAAAAAATAATCATCTAGAAATATAGGTTAAAATAAAGGCTGGCTAAACTTAATTTAGCCAGCCTTTATTGATGATTCTACATTGCGGACAATTTAACCTGGATTTAACTAGCCCCCGTGTGATGGGCATTCTAAATACGACGCCTGATTCTTTTTCAGATGGCGGAAATTTCACACAAACACACATAGCTGTAGAGCATGCATTGAAACTAATCAATGATGGTGCAGATGTATTAGATATTGGCGGTGAGTCAACACGTCCAAATGCAACACCGATTAGCCTACAAGAAGAGTTAGATCGTGTGATTCCTGTGATTGAGGCACTCGTCAGTAAAGTTAACATTCCCCTCTCCATTGATACGTATAAGCCATCGGTCATGCGTGCTGCAATAGCCGCGGGTGCGAGTATGGTTAATGATGTCAGAGCGTTACAAGAGGAGGGTGCTGTAGAAGCGATAGCTGAGACAGGTGTGGCAGTATGTTTGATGCATATGCAAGGCACCCCGCAAACGATGCAAGATAACCCAAGTTACGACGATGTCGTGCGTGAAGTATCTGAATTTTTAATGGCACGTGTTGATGTCTGTATGAAGGCAGGTATTGCCAACAATAGAATGTTGATTGATCCTGGTTTTGGTTTTGGTAAAACGCGGGTACATAATATTACGCTGGTTCAGGAATTGGCATCGTTGTCTGAATTTGACTTGCCTCTGCTAGTGGGTTTGTCTCGAAAATCAGTGCTGGGACAAATGACAGGTAACGATGTGGATGCACGCGTCTTCGCAAGTGTTGCAGCCGCAGTGATTTCTGCTATGAAGGGTGCTAACATGTTGCGTGTGCACGATGTGAAAGCGACAGTAGAAGCGCTAAAAGTTGTAAGTGTCATTGCAGCAGGTTAGTTTCTCCGAAGAAAAAAGGATTGT
>JAZGEZ010000032.1:0-10315 GCA_036479055.1 Methylophilaceae bacterium
TAGGGGTCATACGCCCTGATGTTGAGCCGCGCGCTACGATGCATATTGATGAAATGATTAATATGATTAGTACACTAATCGAAAAAGAACATGCTTATTTAGCAGAAAATGGCGACGTGTTTTATGCCGTACGCAGTTTTGATGGTTATGGAAAATTGTCTGGCAAAAGTGTAGATGATTTGCGTGCTGGCGAACGAGTAGAAATTGACACCTTTAAAAAAGATCCGATGGATTTTGTGTTATGGAAATCAGTAAAGCCAAACGAGCCGAACTGGGATTCTCCATGGGGTCCTGGTCGACCTGGTTGGCATATTGAATGTTCAGCGATGAGTGCACAGCATTTGGGTCAGCATTTTGATATTCATGGTGGCGGGCAAGATTTGCAGTTTCCACATCATGAGAATGAAATTGCGCAATCTGAAGCCACACATGGTTGCCAAATGGCTAATTACTGGATGCATAATGGTTTTGTAAGAGTTGACGATGAAAAAATGTCAAAATCGCTCGACAACTTTTTTACCATTAGAACTGTGCTAAAACAATATGATGCAGAAGTCATCCGGTTTTTTATATTGCGCGCACATTATCGTAGTCCGCTCAATTATTCTGATCAGCATTTAGATGATGCCAAAGCCGCTTTAACTAGGCTATACACCGCTTTGCGTCATCAGGAAATAACTCAAAGTGAAGTGGACTGGTTACATCCAAACGCAATGCGATTTAAAGCAGCGATGGACGATGACTTTAATACACCAGAAGCAATGGCTGTATTGTTTGATTTGGCCAATGATGTCAATAAAAATAAATCGAGTGAATCGGCTAACTTACTTAAAAGCTTGGCTGGCGTGGTTGGTTTGTTACAACGTGATGCAGATATGTTTTTGCAAGGTTTAGATTTAAGTGCAGACTCCGATGCGTTAGATGTGGATGCTTTAATAGGTGCGCGCATACAAGCCAAAAAAGACAAGAATTTTGCACAAGCTGATGCTATACGGCATCAACTGCAAGAGGCTGGTATTGTTTTAGAAGACACTACCGAAGGAACAACCTGGCGTAGAGCATGAATAATATTGTGCCTAATTTTCTAAAAAGACGTTATTTATTAAATGCATTAATTGTTGTTTTTATGACGGTGCTTTTACCTGCCTGTGAGGATGTTTATGCTTTAGCACATAAAGTTAAGGTGCGTTTGTCTGCCTTAATCCAAAGCAATGAAGCGGACGCTCCTTCAGCTGTGATTCCGATGGTGAGCGGCGTTAAAATCATTAAAGACGTTGCTTATGGGGATCATAAAAAGCAAAGCATGGATATTTACGTGCCTGAAAACGTGAGTAGCGCACCCATTATTTTGATGCTGCACGGTGGCGGATGGTCAAGTGGTGATAAGGGCGATGCGCTTATTTATATCAATAAAGTAAACAGATGGGTGCCTAAAGGATTTATTGTTATTTCTATGGGTACGCGCTTGATGCCAGATGCTGATGTCTATACTCAAATTGGCGATTTATCGCGAGCTGTTGCTACTGTGCAAAAACGTGCTGCTGAGTGGGGCGGTGATACGGACAAACTCATGTTAATGGGACATTCTTCCGCAGGGACAATGGTAAGTGTGCTGGCTGCAAACCCAAGTTTGGTGACTGACTTAGGTGGCAAGCGATGGTTGGCAAGCTTTTCGCTAGATAGCTCATCATTAGACATTCCAAGAACGATGCGTTTATGGCAGCCAGAAATGTTTTCTTATGCATATGGTAAAGATTCTAAAAAATGGCCTGCTGCATCCCCTATTAATTTGCTGAATAGTCAATCAATTCCATTATTTATTGCTTGCTCCACTCAGCGGGGAGATGGTCCATGTGAGCAGGCGGCATTGTTTGTTGAGCAAGCGAAAAAATTTAATATTACCACCAAAATTACAGAGCAAAATTTTAATCATGGCGAAGTAAATGATCGCCTAGGCACCGACGGCGAATATACTAATACAGCAGAAGCGTTTATGGCAAGCTTGGATGTGGAAGTTGCAGCCAGGTTAAATGTTGAGAAATAATAAGCTTAATATTTGGCTGTTTTTATACTTTTTCCGTTTTAATTAATGAGAAAAATTTAAATTCGTTTATTTTGCAAGCCTTGATAATGCGCTAAAATAATCCACAATCCTCTATATGAAAGTGCCATTAATGCCCGTTAAGTTAACATCACCATCGAGTTCATCCTTATTGCCTGTCAATGGTGTTGAATTGGGTTTTGTTGAAGCTGGTTTACGTCAGATTAATCGTAAAGATGTCTTGGTGGTAAAGTTGGTAGAAGGCGCTCATATTGTCGGTGTGTTTACACAAAACCGTTTTTGTGCGGCGCCGGTTACGCTATGCAAAGCGCATTTATCCGAAACTAATAACATCCGTGCTTTATTAGTTAATACAGGCTCTGCGAATGCCGTTACAGGTAACGCAGGACTTGACCATGCAAAGCAGTGTTGCGAGAGGTTAAGTCAGTTATTAGGGATTAAAAGCAATCAAGTGTTGCCATTTTCTACTGGCGTTATTTTAGAGCCGTTGCCAGTAGATAAATTGATTGCGAACTTACCAATGGCAGTTGGCAACTTGAAACAGGATAATTGGCTAAATGCTGCAGAAGCCATTATGACAACAGATATTGTGCCAAAAGGTGTTTCGCGTCAATTAATGCTAGGCGGCAAACAAATAACAATTACGGGCATTAGTAAAGGCTCTGGCATGATTCATCCCAATATGGCAACGATGTTGTCCTATATTGCTACGGATGCTGTTATCAGTAAGCCTGCCTTAGATGCCATTATTCACTATGCCGTTAACAAGTCATTTAACTGTATTACGGTGGATGGTGACACTAGTACTAATGATAGCTTTATTCTGATGGCGACTAATCAAGCAGAAAACGCAGAAATTACTGAATCAAGCCCAGATTTTATTGCACTGCGTGATGCGGTGACAGATGTTGCTATCGAGTTGGCGCAAGCGATAGTGCGTGATGGCGAAGGTGCGACTAAGTTCATGACAATACAAGTGGAAGCCGGCAAGGATGAAGATGAGTGCCGCAAGGTGGCTTACGCGATTGCGCATTCGCCACTGGTTAAAACGGCGTTTTTTGCATCTGATCCAAACCTCGGCCGCATTTTGGCGGCAATCGGTAACGCTGGCATTGATGATTTGGAAGTGAACAAAATTAAGCTTTATCTTGGCGATGTGCTGGTATCAGAAGGTGGCGGCATTGCCGCTAGCTATGAAGAGGCGCAAGGCGTAGCAATTATGCGTGAACCTGAAATTTTAGTACGGGTTGTTTTGAACCGTGGTCAAGCGGATAGTACTGTTTGGACCTGCGACTTTAGCTATGATTATGTTAAAATCAATGCAGATTATAGAAGTTAGAAATAGTCACTAAATGCCGCATCAATTAGAACAGCTTATTGCTCGTGCCGAATCGTTAATTGATAAGCTAGAAACGCTACTGCCTACGCAAGCGCACAATGTTGATTGGGATGCAACTGCGTGGCGATGGGTTAAGCAAGGCAATGTTGGTCAGCTGAAAGCGGTACACCATCCACATGCTATCGCATTAGAAAACACCTTGTTTATTGAGACACAAAAAGCAGAAGTTATTCGTAACACACAACAATTCATTCAAAATTTACCCGCCAATCATGTGTTGCTAACGGGGTCTCGTGGTACGGGAAAGTCTTCGCTAATTAAAGCATTACTTAATACGTATTCAAAAGCAGGCTTGCGTCTGATTGAGGTAGAAAAGCAAGATTTGGTTGATTTGCCGCAGATTGTGCAATTGATTCGTGGCCGCGCAGAAAAATATATTATTTTTTGCGATGACTTAACTTTTGAAGCCAATGATGCCAGTTATAAAGCACTTAAAGTGGTTTTGGATGGTTCTATTGAATGTGCATCATCCAATATGCTGGTGTATGCAACCTCTAATCGCAAAAATTTAATGCCCGAAATGATGGCGGATAATCAACCCAGCCATGAAGCTAGTGGAGAGATTCGACCAAACGATACAGTAGAAGAAAAAACAGCACTGGCAGAGCGTTTTGGTCTTTGGCTTTCCTTTTATAGTTTTGACCAGGATGAATACCTAGCCATTGCTGCACATTGGTTAAGTACATTCAACATAGAATTTAATGATGAAGCCAGGCAAGCCGCGTTGAGTTTCAGCCATACACGAGGCGCTCGTAGTGGACGAGTCGCGTATCAATTTGCTAAAGATTATGCTGGGAAACGACAGCTGAAGCTATAAGTTAGAATGACTAAAATTATCCAAGTTGCTGTGGCAATTATTACCAAGCCGAATGGGGAGTATTTGTTAGCTAGTCGTCCTGATGGTAAAGGGTGGGCTGGATGGTGGGAGTTTCCGGGCGGCAAGATAGAGAACAATGAAACATCAGAGCAGGCATTAACGCGTGAGTTACAAGAGGAGCTGGGCATTATGCCAACACAGGTGCAGCCTTGGGTTAAGCGTCGTTATGACTACCCAGCTACGCATGATGCTGAAGCCAGAACAGTGCTGCTACACTTTTATTTTGTGTTGAGCTGGCAAGGGAAACCAAAGCCTTTAGAAGGTCAAGCACTTGCTTGGCAGCATCCGCAACAACTTAATGTGAGCCCAGTATTGCCTGCTAATGCACCTATTATGCATGCGTTGTCTTTACCTGATCAATATGCCATTAGCAATGCCAAGGAGATGGGTGATGTCGTATTTTTTAATGCTTTGCAGCTGCAATTGCAGCGAGGTGTGAAACTGATTCAAGTACGAGAAAAAGAGATGGGTCGGGAAACGCTCATTGATTTTACGCGTCGAGTACTATTGTTGGCTAGGCCATATGGTGCAAGGGTATTAATTAATGCAGATGTTGAGCTGGCTATTGAGATGGGCTTAGATGGTGTGCACCTGCCCAGTCAAAATTTATTACAATTAGAAACCAAGCCAAACAATTTGTTGGTTGCAGCCTCTTGTCACAATGCGGCTGAATTAGCGCATGCGCAGCGGTTGAATTTGGATTTTGTAACGCTTTCCCCAGTGTGCGAAACGAGTAGTCATTCTGATGCTGCGTCCTTAGGTTGGCAGACATTTGCAGCATTAGTGGATGAGGTGACCCTCCCTATTTATGCTTTAGGTGGCATGCGTACGAGCGATTTGCCGCAAGCACTAGTCAACGGTGCGCGTGGCATTGCGATGCAGCGTTCGGTTTGGGCTGCTACTGCGATTTAATCGTTAGCGTGATATTTTGGTGCGTAATATTGCCACTTGTGTCTTCAAAACAAAGTTTAAAGGTTACCTCTTCACCCGATTTTAATGGTTTCTTTAAGTCAAACATCATTAAGTGAAGGCCGCCAGGCGCAAGTTCTTTGGGTTTGTTGGCTTCAAGTGTGAGCTCGTCTAACATGCGCATTTTCATTACGCCATTATTCATCGACATGCTATGAATTTCTACTGCCCCTGCCACATCGGTCGCTTCAGCATAAACTAGTATGCTATCTTGTGCGCTGCTCAATGTCATATAGGCAGCACCAATTTTTTGACCTGGTGCAGGCTCGCGCACCCATGCATTGGATATTGCCACTTCTGTAGAGTTAGCTGCCGTGCTGCTAGCTTCAACATTGGTCGTTTCTTGATTGGTATTTGTCCCCGTGTTGCATGCCGCTAGTAATAAAATGATAGGAATCAGTTTGATCAATTTCTTCATGATTGTTTTCTATTTCGTGGTGTTGGTTGAATTGAATGTTAGATTAAAAATTCGTTTAGTTTGTATCGTCCACATTTTTTGGCGGGTGCTTATCAGGGATCCTGTAATTTTCATTCGCCCAGTCGCCTAAATCTATCATTTTGCAGCGTTCTGAACAAAAAGGTCTATAACGATTATTCGGACTGAATTCTGCCATCTTTTTACAGTTTGGGCACATGACTTGTTTCGTATTTTGAGGTGTTTTTTCTTCTTGCATGGTTTTTTACATTAAATTACATAAGGTCATTTTAAATTTAACGTTTTCATCATATTGCTTAGGCTTCTGTACAAAGTCCATACCATTAAAACGCACATTGATTGCGTATTTGTTAGCACTGACTTCTGGAAAGCATTTGGCATTATCAAGAAGCTCAATTTTTAGCATTTGTGCAGGTTTTCTACCGCCCAACATTTGCTGATAAAAACCTTTTTCCGCAGTATATTCAGACGTCAATCCACTACCTCGTAGAATGTGTAGAATGATTTTAATGCCTTCATACATGGGTAGTAACCTTGCTAGCCATGTATAAAAATCGCTCTCTCGTTGTTCTTGGTCAAGGTTGAGCCAATAATGATATGAAGGTAAATCAAACTGGCATGCGCCACCTGGAATCCCTGCGCGCTGTTTGATGCCCATTAGCCACTCATTATCACGTAAGACTTGTCCCACTTTGGCATGGTCGTTACGTAGACCCGTAGCACAAGTTTCAATTTCTTTGATGGTCTCGGTGAGCACCTTTTCTGAAATCTTTGGGTTGCCAAGTAGGTTTTGCATGGCCGTGGCTTGCCTATCTAGCTCATGTACAATATCCACTTTGATGTCTGCGCGCTCTATCAAGTCTAGCATCTGCAGCAGTAACATGAGTGCGCTATGGTGGTTGTGTTGGGTTCCTGACTCGACATGAAGCAACACCTTTTTGAATAGATCTTCTAATCTCAAAAGTGCACGTATGCGCTCGTTAAATGGGAATTCGTAGCTAGACACTGTAATAAAAGTCTGCGAACTTTGAATGGTGAAGTGAAGTGAATTATGAGATTGTTTTGCTAACTATGCAAGTTTTAATGTATTTTTGATGTAGATTCTCTATATTTTGACGCAATTCTTCAATTTTCCCACAGTTATTAATAACATCATCTGTCATGTCTAGTCGCTCTTGGCGAGACGCTTGTGTTTGAATAATCTTTTTGATTTCAGCTTCGCTCAATTTGCTGCGCATTTTAACGCGTTCTATTTGTGTCTTTTCATCACAGTCTATAGTCAAAACACGGTCGATTAAAGGTGCATACGGGTTGTTTTTTGTCAGTAGTGGGATAGACAAGATAAGATAAGATTCATTTTCAAGCATCTTTACTTGTTTCATCGCTTCTTTATAAATTTCTGGATGTAAAAGCGCGTTAAGTTGCGTTCTAGCTTTGTCATTATTGAAGACTAGTTTCCGCATTTTTACACGATCTAACGCGCCATCTTGTGTCAAATAATCATCACCAAAAATAGTGGCAATTGTGCTAGCAAGCGGTTTGTTGGCTGCTGTTAGCTGATGAGAAATGGTGTCTAAGTCTATGATAGGCACACCAAGCGTAGCAAAGAAGTTTGTGGCTTCTGATTTTCCGCTACCAATGCCGCCTGTTAGTGCAACTATATACATATTGCTAATAGGAGCTAGGTTATATTAAATAAAAGCTAGCAAGCTGCTGGCCAAAGAATAGGGCTGCGATACCGCCCAGCGCTAGAAATGGGCCAAATGGAATGGCTGTTCCACCTGATTTCCCCCTGAATAAAATTAAGCCGATACCAATAACAGCACCGAGTACGGAGCTGAGCAAGATAACGGCTGGGATCAGTTGCCAGCCAAACCAAGCGCCAATAGCAGCAAGCAACTTGAAGTCGCCGTAACCCATTCCTTCTTTACCCGTCACGATTTTAAATAACCAATAGACAGACCATAAAATTAAATAGCCGAATACAGCGCCAATCACTGCTGATTTTAAATCTATGAAACCACCATTCAAGTTAAATAAAAGCCCTAGCCATAATAGTGGGAAGGTGATGTCGTCTGGCAGCAGTTGGGTGTCAAAATCAATAAACGTAAGCGCAATAAGTGCCAGGGTAAAACCCCAAGCAAAGAGTGTGGTGTATGTGTAACCAAACTTGTAGGCTATTAGGCCAATAAGCGCACCAGTCAATGCTTCTACTAAAGGGTAACGACTGCTTATTTTGGTTTTGCAGCCCTTGCATTTTCCCCCAAGAAACAAGTAGCTAATGACAGGAATGTTTTCTAATGCCGATATTTGGTGACCACACTGAGGACAAGCCGAACGTGGTGTGGCAAGTGTGAATTTGGTGTTTTCTGGCACTTCTTTACCTTGCAGCTCTAGGCAGTTGTTGTGCCATTCACGTTCCATTATTTTAGGAAGTCTATGAATGACAACATTTAAAAAGCTACCCACCATTAAGCCGAAGAGAACAGAGAAGCCGATAAAAATAATAGGATTACTGCTAAAGACGTTGGATAAAGGCGTTAAAAAATCAAACATGTTTGCTCCTGAAAATATGTGTAAACTTTTCGTATCATCTCATCGTTGTTTAATATGTGCAATGATGAAAAAAATGGCACAAAAAATGCTTGAAAAATACTGTTGTAGGCACCATTTGAATAATGTTACTCTGTTAAACAGTAAAGGAATAGATGATGACCGACCAAAATGATTTGCAAGATGAGTTGGCTAACTTGCTAGCGCTGGTTGACACTAGCCATCCCGAGTGGGGGGAGCCAATTGTGTGTCGCGTTGAAGTTGATTTGCCTGGCTGGTTGACACAGCTGGCTGGCGGTAATGAGTGGGAAGTGTATAGCGAGAGTGAAGATGAAGCTTGTATTAGTTTTGCAATGCGAGAAAAAGTAGCTAAGAAAGCGCCAAAGACAGCTGAAGTAACCTTGTACCATAATGGTTATGCAGTTGTGGATGTTGAAGGGCAGGCACTGTTTGACGGTACGTTGACATCAGGCACTAGCGATTGTGCACATTTGAGCTATTACCATGCTGATACAGGTGAACCTGTAACTTTGAATTAAAAGGTGGTTGATTTACTAGGCTCGTCAGAGTTTAGTAGCGGCGTGTAGCACTAAACTCTGCTAATTGCGTTAGTGCGTTCTTGTATTCCGAATGTGGGAAGTGTGCAATAGCCTTACATGCACGTTTAGATTCCTCTGTCGCTAAGTTAAGGACATACTCAGTAGATTTTGTAGCAGAAACGGTTGCCAGCACTTCAGTCATATTTTCTAAGCTGCCCTGTTCAATTGCTTTGCGGATGGTTGCTGCCTGTGCGCCATTGCTTTGGTGCATTGCGTATAGAAGTGGCAGTGTAGGTTTGCCTTCAGATAAATCATCCCCTAAATTTTTGCCAATCTTTTCTGCATCACCGTTTAAGTCTAAAACGTCATCCACTAATTGAAATGCTGTACCTAGGTGCATGCCGTAGAGTGCTAGTGCATCCTCATCGTCAGTGCTGGCATTTTCGTTTAACACAGCACCCAGCCTTGCTGCCGCTTCAAATAGCTTTGCAGTTTTATAATGAATCACTTTTAGGTAGTCTTCTTCAGTGATATTGGCATTATGTAGATTAAGTAGTTGTAAAACTTCACCCTCTGCAATGGTGTTGGTTGCCTCAGATAAAATCTCCATCACACGCATGTCTTGTAGTTTCACCATCATTTGGAAGGCACGCGAATATAAGAAGTCGCCAACTAACACACTCGCGGCATTGCCAAATACATGGTTGGCTGTACTTTTGCCGCGACGCATTTGTGATTCGTCAACAACATCGTCATGCAACAGCGTGGCCGTGTGAATGAACTCCATAATCGCTGCTAACTGATGTTGTTGCGCACCTATAGGCCCGAATAACCCACTAGATAACAAGACAAGTGCAGGGCGTAAGCGCTTTCCTGCGCTGCCAGTAATATGCTCACCTATTGTGTTAATCAGTGTTACTTGAGAGCGGAGCGATTCACGGATAACCGCATCGACAGCTTGCATGTCTTCTGAAATATGAGATTGAATATGCTTTAAAGTCACAGCGTAAAATTATTTGAGTTGCGTTATGTAATTGCACGCATTTTATCATAAGGCGAGGGGTTAAATGTGGATAAGCATGGATGGTTAAAAGTATCACTTATCGTTTGCTTTATTTTGCAAATTTAGTATAATGCGCGATTCATTTGAACGTGTGAATCAAGGCAAAAACATGTACGCAGTTATTAAAACAGGTGGTAAACAATATAAAGTTGCTGCTGGTGACTACTTAAAAGTAGAAAAATTAGACGGTGAAGTAGGCAGCAAAGTGGTGATTGATAAAATCCTCATGTTGGCTGATGGTGATGATGTCAAGATTGGCTCGCCATTAGTTGCAGGAGCGAAAGTTAATGCAACGGTGCTTTCACACGGTAAAGGCGATAAAGTGATGATTTTCAAATTTCATCGTCGTAAGCATTACCGTAAAACACAAGGCCACCGTCAAAGCTATACAGAAATTAAAATTGATGATATCAATGG
>JAZGEZ010000033.1:0-8277 GCA_036479055.1 Methylophilaceae bacterium
GAAGTTCGCTCAGCTCAAGATGGCCGTATTAATATGAATTTATGTGGGCGCCCAATTGATTTTAGGGTGTCTACACATCCGACCATTCATGGTGAGAATATTGTTTTACGTGTGCTAGACAGAGAAAAATCAATTATTCCACTTGAGCGCATGGGTTTAAGAGATTCAACTTTAGAAGCCCTTAAACTCATCATGGCACGTCCAGAAGGCATCTTGATTGTGACCGGCCCAACGGGCAGTGGTAAAACCACGACCCTTTATTCATTGCTATCACATAAAAATACTGAGGCAGTGAATGTCATGACCTTGGAAGACCCAGTGGAGTATCCGGTGTCACTGATGCGACAAACTTCAGTTTCTGAAGTGAATAAAGTCGATTTTGCAAATGGCATTCGATCAATTATGCGTCAAGATCCTGACATTATTTTAGTCGGTGAGGTGCGGGATGAAGACACTGCCACCATGGCCTTTCGTGCAGCAATGACGGGTCACCAAGTGTTTACAACATTACATACTAATTCTGCTTTAGGCGCATTTCCTAGGCTATCTGATATAGGGATTTCCCCCGATATTATGTCAGGTAATATTATAGGAGTAGTCGCGCAGCGATTAGTGCGTGTGCTGTGCCCCCATTGTAAAGAGGCGGCTAAGCCAACCACAGAGGAAAGAAAAATTCTCCGTTTAAAACGGACAGAAGCGGCGGAAGTTTTCAAACCTAAAGGCTGTAAAAAATGCAATTTAACCGGTTATCGCGGTCGGATGGCTATTATTGAGTTATTACGTATCGATGATGAAATAGATGCGTTAATAGCGCGTCGTGCACATTTAGATGAAATGAGAACCATGGCGCTAAATAAAGGCTTTATTACCTTAGCGGAAGATGGGGTGCGAAGAATTCTAGAAGGCTATACCAGTATTGAGGAAGTGATGCGAGTGATTGACCTCACTTCACGCATTGATCATTAAGGGCATTTAACCGTGGCAACTTTTGATTACAGAGCGGTAGACCAAGCTGGCTTGCAAGCAAAAGGACGGATAGATGCACTTAATGAAGTCGATTTAGAAATACGCCTTGACCGAATGGGTTTAGATTTGATTACGTTTAGAGAAACGGATAAGTCTAAAAGTGCCTTTTCGAAAAGCAGGGTTAGTAACCGAGATTTGGTCATGTTTTGCTTTCAGTTAGAGCAGCTCACTACGGCCGGGGTGCCTATTTTAGAAAGCTTAACTGATTTACAAGAGAGTACGGACAATCCCTATTTTCAAAAAGTGTTAGGCGCGGTTTCTGCTGAGGTAGAAGGTGGAAAAATGCTGTCGGAAGCGCTTTCTCAACACAAAGATGTTTTTGATGAGGTGTTTGTCAGTTTGGTTGGGGCCGGCGAGCAAACGGGTCAGTTGTCTACGGTTTTTGATAATTTAAGTAACACGTTAAAGTGGCAAGATGAATTATTTGCACAGACTAAACGGCTATTAGCCTATCCAGCATTTGTTTTTGTGGTGGTCATGTTGGCGGTCACTTTTTTAATGATTTATCTTGTACCTGAAATGGTTAAGTTTATCGGTAGCCTAGGGCAAGAATTACCATTAAACACGAAAATTTTAATTTTTATTTCAGATGCATTTGTTAATTATTGGTGGTTATTTATGGCAGTGCCTATCGCCACTGTTGTGCTAATTACTATGTGGATTAAAGGGAACCCAGATGCGCGTTATAAATTTGATTATATTAAGTTAAAATTTCCTATGACAGGCGAAATTTTGAATAAAATCATCATGGCAAGGTTTGCACGTTATTTTGCACTCATGTACCAGACAGGGATTCCTGTTTTGCAGGCAATCAAAACGTGCGAAAATATCGTGGGCAATAAAGTGATTGCTGATGCTTTAAATCGTGCGCATAGCCAGATTAATGCTGGGGATAGTATGAGTGAGAGTTTTAGAAATGCTGGTTTATTTCCACCTTTAGTGGTGCGCATGATTAAAGTGGGTGAGAGCTCTGGCGCACTGGATAAATCGTTAATGAATATTAGTTATTTTTACGATAGAGATGTCAATGAATCGATACAAAAAATGCTTAAAATGTTAGAACCAGCATTGACTGTTATTCTAGGACTTATTTTGATGTTTATTATGATTTCAGTTTTAGGACCAGTTTATGACTCATTTAGTCATATGAAGCTATAGATGTTTGTCAATACTCAAAAAATAATTTTATGTGTCACAAACCAAAGCTTAATAGCAGGGCTTTGGCATGGCACTAAACTACAGTCCTATCAGGTTTTTAAAAACCAAGATGAGGACCATACCGCATTCAGTCGGTACATGTCTAAACATGAAAATATTGATGTTTATCTAATTGTTGATGCCATTGAAGAAGATTACAAATTAGAAGCATTACCGCATACAACGGGCAGTGCAAGACGTGAGCTTGTTGAACGTAAGCTCAGTCAATTTAATCGGAATAGTGTTTATCGTGCCGCGCATTACATCAATCGTGACACCGATAAACGTAAAGACGATAACTTTATTTTTGTTGCATTAAGTAATGCTGACTTTATGCAAAACTGGATGGATGTGATTCAGGCTGATCATATCCCTTTGGTTGGTGTTTATCTGTTGCCAATGGTGAGCCAAGTGATGGTGCGACAAATGAAGCTGATGGCACCTCATATATTGCTATGTGAACGTTTGTCTTCAGGCTTGCGACAAACCTATTTGCATAATGGCCGCTTGCGTATGAGTCGATTAGCGCCGATGGGTGACATCAACCCTGAACAGCTCTCCTATTTTTATTTAGTGGAAATCGAGAAAACACGCTTATATTTGTTAAGCCAACGCTTGATTTCAGGAGAGACAGATTTGCAGATGGTCTTGCCTGCCTATGATAGTTCTAGCGAGAAAATAGCAACGAATATTAGTCAAGATCAGGGCATTGAGTGTAAGACTATAGATATTTTAGCTTATGCAACAAACAGCAATATTAAACCTGAAGTGATTAAAAAACACCCTGAGTTGCTGCATATGCAATTACTTGCAAATGGAAATATTCCCGATAATCTAGCACCAACTGCATTTACCAAAACATACAATATTAAGAAGTTGTGTAGCAATATCCATCTGGCTACTGGCCTGGTTGCCATTGCGGGGCTTCTATTGTCAGGGGTGTATTTATTTCAAGGTTATCAAAAAAATAACCAGATTAACGAATTTGCCGCAAAATCAGAGAAACAGCTTAGACAGTATGAATTAGTTGCGCAGAACTTCCCAATAACACCTATGCCGGGTAGTGACTTAAAAATAGCGGTAGAGATAGCGCAGACGATTAACGGACGAACACCAAAACAGCTAATGCAAGTGTTAAGCACCGCTTTAAAAGAAGCGCCTGAAGTCGCAATCAGTAGAATACACTGGGTGCAAAGTAACCAAGTTGATATTGAAGATGAAAGTGATATAGAGAAAGCACAAGCTAATAATGTGCAAGCTGCGCTGATGCAGATTGGATTTATCAATGCAGAAATTAGAAAGTTTACAGGTGATTATAGGGCAGCACTGGCTAGTGCAAGTCAGTTTGCCGCGCATATAAGAGCGAACCCTTTGGTCGCACAAGTGAAAATATTACAGGAGCCCGTTAATGTAAGCTCACTAGCCAATTTACAAGGCAGCACTAAAGATGAAGGGACGGCGCAACGTACACCAGCAATATTCAAATTAAAAGTAGTGCTAAAGTCTATGAGTAGCGAGGCATCATTATGACACTGACCCAAAATGATTGGCGTAAATTACGTTTTCCTATTTTAGGTTTGGGATGTGCTTTATTGCTAGTAGGTTTGTTGGCAAGTTTAGCGGACCAGTATCGTGCAAAAAAAGAAATATCTTTGCAGACCGAACAAAATGTATATAACAAAGCGCGTCAAAAATTTGAATCATCTGGTTTGGAAAAAGAAACGATTATCAAATATTTGCCAGAATACAATAATTTGCTGACGATAGGCTTTGTAGGTGAAGAACGTAGGATTGAATGGATAGAGCGTTTACGTCAAATTCATGAGCAATATAATTTATTTAGTATTGATTACAGCATAGGTCAACAAGAACGGTATAAGCCTAGCTTTGTACCAAACATGGGCAATTTAGTCCTGAATCGGTCTGTGATGGAATTGAAGTTAGATATGTTGCATGAAGGGGACTTAACTAATTTATTAGATGGTCTGCATGAAAATACACCGCCGTTCATGGTGAGAGATTGTGAGATTACAAGGCCAATCGGTGCTGAAATCAATGTGAACAGGTTGACCGCGAACCTTAGAGCGAGGTGCGAATTAGACTGGCTAACATTACGCGACCCCGAGTTAGGTAGAAGCCTGTAATGAACCGTTATATTTTTTCAATCATAATGAGTGTTCTACTAATGGACGTACAAGTAGCTTTTGCCGCGGATGAAGCATTGGGCAGGTTATTTTCTACACCGATACAGCGTAGTAATTTAGATATTTTAAGAGAAGCCAAGAAAAATCAACCAACCCCAACTGAAACTGTCGTTCAAGAAACCATTATTGAACGTAAGCCAGTGATGTTGCCAGCTGCAATCAATGTGCAAGGTTATGTTAAACGTAACGATGGTAAAAAAGGCACTGTTTGGGTGAATGGTAAAGCCCTGCAAGAGCAGTCTTCTAATAAAGATGTGCAGGTGGGTAGGCTGCCAAAAAATAGTAACCGTGTGCCGATTAGAATTCCTGCTAATGGTAAGCGCCTTACATTAAAAGCTGGGCAAACATATGACCTAGCAACCAACAAAACGCGAGAAGCTAGAACTGCTGTACAAAGCGATGCAGGCAGAATTGGTGATGACGTGCTTGAATAAGACTAATAAACACCAGCATGGTGCTGCATTGATGTTGCTGGTCTTCATTTTGGCCATAGCGATGACATCTTACCTAGTCAGAACGCTCAATAGTGCTAGCTATAAAGTGGATCATGAGCAGAAAGTCATGCAAAACTTGGCTACTGCAAAAGAGGCGCTTATTGCATGGGCTGTAAGCAATGAACTTCATCCAGGCCAGTTTCCGTATCCAGATCATTTAGAGGTTACTACTCCAATTTATGATGGGAAGGGTGATTGTGGTGGTAACCCTTTAAGCAATCCCATACTTTTACTTGGACAATTACCTGTATATGGTTCTGATGGCTGCACGTCCCCAGTTGAAGGTTTAGGGATTGATGCACAGGATGGGTATGGTAATCGCTTATGGTATGCAGTATCCCCTAACTTAGTACATAACTATGCCCCAACGTTAGGTCAGCTATCTGACCCTATTATTAATCCAAGTATTATTAATACTGCTACATGGCTTAGAGTGGTTGATAGAAATGGGGCCACTATTTCTGATCGCGTTGCCGCCGTTATTATTGCGCCTGGAAATGCTATAGGTAATAAAAGTAGATCTAACACGGCTACGGTTGATAATTTTTTGGATGAATTTCAAATAGGAGCTACTTCTTACTCTAATCGTAATTATGATTCATTTGATGAAGATTTTATTATTGGGGATACATTTGAGAGAGTAGATGATGATGATGCTACATATTCCAGCCCTTATTTATTTAATGACAAGTTGGTCTATATTACTATTGATGAGTTAATGGTTGCCCTTGAAAAAAGGGTGGCTAGAGAAGTTGTTTCGAGTTTGAATGGTTATTTTTCAGTAAATAGTTATTACCCTTATGCTGCCTCTTCTGGTGGGACAGTATGCGTGAATAATCAACTTCTTGGTGCTTTGCCGCTAAGTCCATGTAGTACTCCTGACTTGTCTACTTATTTACCCGGATGGTTTGAGGACAATGAATGGGAAGCATTTATGTTTTATGCTGCTTCACTAAATTGTAGCCAGCCGAATCCGGGGTGCAGTTCGGGAACACTCAAAGTGGGAACAAAAGAAAATTTAAACGCAGTAGTAATCTCAACAGGTGCCGAGATTACTACTGCGTTTAAAGTTCAAGACAGAGTAGGTTCTGGCTTGATAGTAGACTATCTTGATAGCGTAGAAAATATAAGTATTAACGAAGAATATGATGCAGTTGGCACTCCATTAACAAATTTATATAATGATCAGATGTTTATTGTGACACCTTAATATGAAAATATTTAAAAAACAGCAATTGGGATTTACTTTGGTCGAAATGGCCATCGTATTAATTATTCTAGGCTTTCTATTAACAGCCTTTCTAATGCCTTTAAAAGCACAGCGTGACATTGCCTTTCAATTAGAAACGCAACGGGCTTTAGAGAATGCTAAAAAAGCTTTAATAGGTTTTGCACAAACTAATGGCCGCTTGCCATGTCCTGCTACCAACAATGGCTCTGAAACATTCCCTGATGATACCGGCACGTCAAACCCTAATGGGAGTGGTAACTGCATTTTGCAGGTTGGTTTTTTACCAGCTACAACACTTGGGGTACAGCCAGTAGATGACCAAGGATTTGCATTAGATGCGTGGAATAATAGAATACGTTATGCAGTGACTCAAAGTAGTTTTGGCGGTAGCCCAAGTACAGCAGATTTTACTGTCAACATAGCTACGGATGGTATGAATGTGGTTGGGATTGCTAATTTACAACCTGACCTAAGTGTTTGTGCTGCCGACGGCTGTACGAATAGCTTAATTAATAATGCAGTAGCAGTCCTGTACTCATTAGGCCCAACAAGTGCTCAAGCAAGTGGCGGTGATGATGAAGATGAAAATTTAGATAATAATTCACCTTTTGTAAGTCACGCTAGTACGGCAGCAGGGGCACCCAATGGTGAGTTTGACCATATTGTGACTTGGCTTTCACCCTATGTGTTGTATAACGCGATGATTGAAGCAGGGCAATTACATTAAATGAACGACAATCAGCTTCTCCGTTATAGTCGGCATATTTTACTGCCGCAAGTTGAATATGTCGGGCAGGAAAAGCTTACACAAAGCCATGCACTAATAGTCGGTGCGGGTGGCCTGGGCTCTCCAGTGGCCTTGTATTTGGCAGCAAGTGGGGTTGGTAAGCTCACGATATGTGATTTTGATGAAGTTGATTTAACTAATTTGCAGCGTCAAATTATTCATACCACGCAATCTGTTGGGATTAATAAAGCAGTTTCTGCACAGCAAACTTTATATGAGATTAATCCAGAAGTGGAAGTGCAAACCATACAGAATAGGTCTACGGAAGAACAATTGAGAGCATTAGTGCATGATGCTGATGTTGTGATCGATTGCTCTGATAATTTTGCCACACGTTATGCGTTGAACCGCGTTTGTTTTGCACAGAAGAAACCATTGGTTTCTGGTGCGGCCGTACGCTTTGAAGGACAAATTACGGTGTTCGATTTTAGAAATGAGTCTAGCCCATGTTACCACTGCTTATTTCCTGATACTGGAGATGACCAAGAGTTACGCTGTGCGGATAATGGCGTGTTTTCACCATTGGTCGGCATGATAGGCACAGCGCAAGCTGCAGAAGCGCTTAAGTGCTTAATGAATATTGGTGAGAACTTGCAAGGAAGGTTGTTACTGCTAGATGCATTAACCGCAGCGTGGCGCACCATTAAGCTAGCGCGCGACCCTGCTTGTTTAGTATGTGGTCAGTAGACTATTTTCCACCGATCATACTTTTTACCGCACCGACTAAATCGCCAGGCATGACCACAATCTTGCTGTTGTTAGAGTTAGACATTTTTTGTAACGCTTGAATGTAGCGATCACCTAACAAGAACGTAGCCGAGTCTGTATTGTTTTTTGCGGACTCAGTAATAAACTTAATGGATTCTGCAGACGCTTTTGCGCCGACCATTTGTGCTTCAGCATCTTTACGCGCCGCTTCTAAACGTGCTTCTGCATTCAATATCAGCGCTTCTTTTGCACCTTCTGCTTCAGTTACCACAGCAACACGCTCACGTTCTGCAGCAGCTTGTTTTTCCATAGCATCTTGCATGTTCATGGATGGCTTAATATCTTGGATCTCTACTGACTTAACGGTAAGGCCCCAGTCTAGTGCTTCATCAGCAACTGCGTTTTTCAATTCATTTTTGATGCGGTCACGCGAAGTGAGTGCTTCGTTTAAATTCATACCGCCAATGATTGAACGTAAATTAGTTTGCACCATATTACGCATGGCTTCGCGGAAGTTTTCAATACCATACACGGCACGCTCAATATTAGAGACTTTAATAAAGGCGACTGCATTGGCTAAAATGACGGCGTTGTCCGCTGTAATCACTTCTTGCTCAGGAATTTCTAGAA